>NZ_NALB01000004.1:0-295000 GCF_008680535.1 Blautia sp. LMAG:36
TCCCATACATTTCTAGAAAGCAATTTTCAGTAATATCCTGTTCAAAAAATATAGAAAAATACAGAAACTTTTTATCCCGTCTTTTTTTGTCCCGGATTCTGGTGTATACTGGATATAAATTTTTTACGAAAAAAACAAAAATGTGAGGTGACAAAAATGGATACCAAACCCGTTTTTCACGGAAGTGATATAGAAAAGATCTGCAGCTACTACAATCTGAAAAAAGAAAACATCGTCAAATTCGGTGCAAATGTCAATCCTCTGGGACTTTCCCCAAAAGCCGGCAGAGCCATTGCAGAACACGTGGATATCCTTTCCTCCTACCCGGACAGAGAATACACATCCCTTCGGAATACGATTTCCAGCTACTGCAATATTCCCGCTGATTTCATCCTTCCGGGAAACGGCTCCAGCGAATTGATCTCCCTTCTGATCCAGGAGCGTGCCCCGAAGCATACTCTGATCCTTGGGCCTACCTATTCTGAATACTCCAGAGAGCTCTCTTTCTCCGGAAGTACCCAGGAATACTACCACCTTCAGGAAAGCAATGATTTCGAGCCGGACATTCCGGATCTCTGCCGAAAGCTGGAGCAGGGCTATGATTTTCTCATCCTCTGCAACCCCAACAATCCGACCTCCTCTGCCATCACCCAGGAAGAGCTTCGCAGACTTATCGGTTTCTGTGCAGAAAAAAATATCTTCGTGATGATCGACGAAACCTATGTGGAATTTGCCCCGGATATCAACGCCATCACCGCAGTTCCGCTGACACGGGAATTCACCAATCTCATGGTACTCCGCGGCGTATCCAAATTCTTTGCTGCTCCCGGAATGCGCCTGGGCTACGGCATCACCGGAAATATGGACTTTCTTGCAAAAATGCGCGAAAAACAGACACCATGGTCACTTAACAGCCTTGGTGCCTTTGCAGGAGAGATCATGCTGCAGGATGAAGATTATATTAAAGAAACCAGAAATCTGATCCTTTCCGAACGCGACCGGATGATCCGAGAACTGAGGGATACAGACACCTACAAAATCTATCCCGCCTATGCAAACTTTATCCTGCTCCGGATCCTGAAAAACGGACTGACCTCCTATGACGTATTTGAAGCCTGCATCAGACAAGGCATGATGATCCGTGACTGTTCTTCCTTCCAGTGCCTGGACGGGGAATTTGTACGATTCTGTATTATGATGCCGGAGGATAATTCACGGCTTGTTAAAGTGCTGAAATCGCTGTAAAAGCTGTACAATACGATCCGGGATTTCTGGATCCCCTGTTTTATGCTTCCTGTGCCTGACAGACTCGGCTCTACCTCAGTGATGGGATACATGACAAATTCTACATCAACGTAGTAGCAGTTTTCATCGATCTTCCGCCCCGCCTGTCTGGCAGGCTCCGTCCCTTCCGTTTCAAGGCAGTCCACCAGCCTGCAGAAAGCATCCCTTTCTACCCAGTCATCACTGTCCAGGATCTTCACATACTCACCGGACGCCATCATAAGACCTGTGTTGATTGCTGAACCATGACCACCATTCGCCTTATAAATGATCCGGAAGGTATCCGGATACTGCTCCACAAACTCATACGCGATCTCCGCAGAACCATCCTTGGAGCCATCCAACACCACCAGCACCTCGATCCGGTCCAGCGCCTCCCCGATCACCAGAGATTCCAGACACTACCGGATATATTTTTCCATATTGTAGACAGGTACGATCACCGTCAGAACTTTGTCCATACTGCTATCCATCTCTCTTCCCTTACACGAACTCTGATCTGCCAGCCAGCTTCTTCAGATTCAGATCTCATCAACTCCTGAAACTGCTTTATCTGCGTATATTATCGGGATGGAAAAATTGGAATACAATGGACTTTGCGAAGGTTGAATGAAGATTTAACGTGGGGTTAACATTAAGGGGGGGGAATGCCTATGTAAAAAATTGTTCTTAATCTTTGACACTCCATAATGTTTCTATTAATACAATCTTCCGGATTTTTTCTCCTTCTTTTTTTAGCAGCTTTACATTCCACAATGTTTCTATTAATACTCTGCTCTTCGGTCAGTTTTCTCGGGGCTCGTAAATTCTTTACATTCCACAATGTTTCTATTAATACCAAGACCGTAACGCTTATAAATGCGATTTGCATACGCCTTTACATTCCACAATGTTTCTATTAATACTGAGTCTGATTCCAGTTTTGTGTAACCAGATGCCACTTTACATTCCACAATGTTTCTATTAATACGTACCAGGTTTCCGAATTCTGCTGTTGACTGATACACCTTTACATTCCACAATGTTTCTATTAATACCGCTGCGTCGTAAATCATTAAAGAATCCGCATCCTCCTTTACATTCCACAATGTTTCTATTAATACGAAACTAAACTATCTCAAACCACCACTGATCTGCACTTTACATTCCACAATGTTTCTATTAATACGTATTCCGTAGCCGGACCGGAAGGCGCATACAAATATCTTTACATTCCACAATGTTTCTATTAATACTCCCGGCTAAAAGCATCGAAAGGGGAGGATACCAGCTTTACATTCCACAATGTTTCTATTAATACCGGGTCTGCCGGTACAGATACGATGCTGATTTCGTACTTTACATTCCACAATGTTTCTATTAATACGTATCCTGTGCAGAATACCGATTAATCTCATCAAGCTTTACATTCCACAATGTTTCTATTAATACCAGGCAATGCTGGGCGTAGAAGCTGACGGACAGTTCTTTACATTCCACAATGTTTCTATTAATACAAAGCTAAGATCAAAGATTTTTGTATAGCAAATAACTTTACATTCCACAATGTTTCTATTAATACGACTGCTCGCGTGGATTAAACCGCCGGACACAGGACTTTACATTCCACAATGTTTCTATTAATACCAGCAGTATACTCGATCGGCGCAGCTTCTTCTTTCTTTACATTCCACAATGTTTCTATTAATACAGTGATGCGTCCATACAGATGTATACGTCTCTCTTCTTTACATTCCACAATGTTTCTATTAATACCGAAGACGGATCCATGAAGTCACTGAGAGAAACTACTTTACATTCCACAATGTTTCTATTAATACGATGTTCTCAACAGGAGTTGCAATAACCTGTCCTCTCTTTACATTCCACAATGTTTCTATTAATACGATAGACGCTTTATGATTATTCATTATACTTTTTCTTTACATTCCACAATGTTTCTATTAATACAGACAGAACTCAAAGAAATTGATAAGTTGCTGAAACCTTTACATTCCACAATGTTTCTATTAATACTCATTTCGCCATGGTCCTGGGAGGGCGGATGTCTCTTTACATTCCACAATGTTTCTATTAATACGCAATGCTGCCATTCGCGGCGGCCGCACTTGCAACTTTACATTCCACAATGTTTCTATTAATACTAAAGATTCAAGCGGATTAGTTTCGCAGGATACAACTTTACATTCCACAATGTTTCTATTAATACTCAGGGAACTCTGTATAGTTGCCGTCGCTGTCAACCTTTACATTCCACAATGTTTCTATTAATACGGCTTCTTCACCAGCCATCAACTCTGCCATATCCGACTTTACATTCCACAATGTTTCTATTAATACCCGTGCTCCACATTCGCCTATAATACATCGTTTATTTTACCATTTTCTGTCGACCTTGTCATTTACAATTATTTTATACACAAAATAGATATTATAACACTCTATAAAACTTCCATTTTCCTTATAAATAAAGGCTTTGTCAACCTCCCGGGATTTTTCCCGTATCGTAGGTTGACAATTACAAAATAAAACTGGTTGCATCATCTTTCCGTCCCCAGAATTCCTTATCCAACCATTTTTCCTGCCTTGATTTAAAAATAATCACAGAATCCAATTCTTTATCTATACAGAACTTAAGTTCCTGTTGTAACTTTGCCAACTGAGCCTTAGAAATTTCACCTTCAAAAACAGAATTCTGGATATGCGTTAAATACCTTTTACAAATCTTAAAAATCCTCGACCAACGCTTCGAACCATTTTCCTGCTGACTCACATCATAAACCAAAACTACATACATAATTCACCACCATATTCTGAACCCTTCATATTCTTTTTCACCAAGCAGATGCTTTATCAACTTATAGCACTCCAACCGAAGTAAATACTGATAAGAAACCTGCCTTCCCAAATTCTTGTGCATCACAGTCTTTTTAAGATTCTTTTCAAGTTCAGATACAATCAGTTTAGAAGCATCTTTTTTCAAATGAAGAAAATTTAGTTCCTTCGTAAAACTATCCTCTGTAATCTGATTTCGATTCAACAACGAGAAAATCAATCTGTCACCAATCAATGGTTTAAACACTTCCGCAATATCCAGACTCAATGAAAATCGTCTTGCTCCAGGTTCATGCAGATAACTGATCGTAGGATTCAACTGTGTATGATAAATCTCGCCAAGCACTTTCGTATAAATTAATGTATTTACAAAAGAAATCAAAGAATTGATCATGTTATCTGGTGGATGCATTACACGCTTTTCAAACTGAATCTCCTGATTAACAATCACATTCCACGCAGCATAATATCTTCTCCTGATGTTCCCCTCAATTCCCATCAGTTCTTCAATCGTTGTCACACTACTTAGCTGTTTACGAAGAGAATCCACATCTCTGAGATATTCCGACACATCTTTTCCCCGACCATTATAATACCGAAGATTCCGATAAATACTATCTGCTGCCGCCTCTATAAATTTTCTTGCAAGAACCAGCCTTTTCTCATAATCTGTATAATAGTTGACCTGCTTCACCAACAGCTGGCCCGCTAGCAGACTTTCTCTCGGATAATAACTTCCCATATAAAAATTATAATAATTGAAAAAATGCATCGGAATCCCATACTGAGATATGTAATCAATAAACTTCGTATTAAACGACATCTCAGACATAACATAAATATCTGAAATCCGCTCAATAGGAATATCCCTCTTTTCACCATCATAATTTGTAAACTGAAGCGTATTATCTTTCCGTTTCAAATCCCCGTTATTATAAACGTAAAAACTTTGCTTCATGCTTTTCCCCCGATACAAATCCAAAGTTTATATAGTACATAAATCATAATAAGCACATTTTTTGCATAATTTACTATTACCAGAAACCGACATAATCTCCTGATGTTTAATATTTGTAATCTCAGTAATAATCCGTTCCAGAATTTCCACATCTTTTTCCGACACTTCAACAATTATCGACTTCTTCAGCAACGGATAATCAATCTTCCCTTTAAGTCCACTCACCCCTCGTTTCTGCAAATAATAAAGATAATACTTCACCTGCCTGATTCCAGCATCTTCCACCGCCTTACTCTTCTTAATCTCATGCAGTTCCTTATGCTCACTAATAAAATCAATATTTATAATATCATCGATATTTACATGTTTATCCTTTTTCTTATAACTGCTCTCATCCAGAATCTTACCAAGCATTACATCTTCATTCTCCGTTTCCATCCGAATATCATGACAAAAATACCATAATTTCCGCTTACAGACGAAATAATAATAAATCATCACACCAGTGATTCTCTCATCCACACATTTTCTCCTACATAAAATATCCACACTGCTCAAGAATCTCAGATGTCAACAATCCCTGACCTTTTCCTGTTTTAGGATCAAATTCATATTTATATTCTGTACGATGAATATCTGTAACTTTTTTGCAATTTTTAAAACCAACAGAAACTCTATCTACATTTTCCGGATATTTATTCCTGTAAATACTTAAATTTAATGTCATATCCTCCAACTTAGATCTTATAAGACTTTTAGTTTCTTTACTCACATTGGATTTTCTCAGAAAATCTGTTCCACATTCAAATAAATCCATTTTTTCTTGATAAATCTCTTCCGGTACAACTGTTACACTATTGATTTTCCTTATTTCAGCATCCTTCAGTTTATAATCTACAGGATGAATCTCCGAAAGTTTGTTCAGACATTTCTCAATTTCTTCATAATAGCCTGTTCCCTTTATTTCGTCTGAATCATAAACCTGATTCATATATATCGTTTTCATGCTTTCTACAAACTCTAAATTTTCATACTGAGCAAGCAATTTAAGCGAACGATCATACATAACCGAATCATAAATGCCATTTTTTCCAACGCCATTTCTATTATCATATATGATAACATTTGCTTCTTCCGGAAAATATCTTCCTTTTCTGTTACAACGCCCCATTCTCTGTAAAAGACTATCTGCTGTACACATCTCCGTATGAAGTACATCAAAATCTATATCCAGACTCGCTTCCACAATCTGCGTTGTTATCCATATGCCAGCTTCTTCTGATTCCGCAAAATCCATAATCTGTTTTTCCAGAAAAGCTCTGTCTTTTCTTATATAACGCGAATGCAACAAATAAACATTTTCTGATTTTTCCTGCATTTCTTTATAAATCTTTTGTGCTCGGGAAACTGTATTACAGATAACCAAAATCTTTTTATTTCTGCCCTGCTCTAATATTTCATCAATATCCATTTCTGATTTTCTAATCCGAATCTTATGTCGCACAACCTGATTTGTTAAGTATTCTTCTCCTGTAAAATCCTTAAAAATATACTGTTTATTTTCTATCAAACCATTTTCTTCCATAAAATGCTTAAGAACTGGCGGAAATGTTGCCGTGATAATTGCAAAACGCCCTCCCATTTCCTGGATTGTCTTTAATCCATATATAATAATCGCAATAACTGCCGGTTCATATGATTGAATTTCATCCAAAATTAATTTAGAATACTTCAAAGTTGCTGCAAAAATTTCTGTTCCTAATGCTTTATAAACAAATTTAAAAAGCTGATCAACCGTACAAACGGTTAATGGCTGTGCAAGCATTCTTGCACGATCATATTTTTCATTAATGTCTAAATCATTTTCTTTATACTCTTTTAAGTACATTGCCATACTGTCAGAATGTAACAACGCAACATTCTCATAAGAATAATTATTTTTAATACGAGAATAAATCGCATTAGAAGATACCTTCAATGGAAGAGTATAAAATCCTTTTTCTCCATTAAGCCATAACAATGCTGCTTCTGTTTTACCAGAACCTGTAGGTGCTACAACAACCAAATTTTCATTTCTGTGTTCCATCATAAATTTCTGTGCAGGCCGCAATTCTTTATTCTGAAGATAAACTTCTATAATTTTTTTCAGTTTTTTCTCTCGCAAATCTGGCGCAATTTCTGCCCTCTCATACCCTGCACTTACTGTGTAATCAAATTTATTAAGCAAGCCCTTGATCAAAAGATACTCTTCCCACATCTTAGGTTCAATTGGAGTTTCACAGGCATAAGAATTATTGCGATACAACAATTTATTCTGGTTACTACAATATAATTTTTTGATATCCTTTTTTAAATATTTGCTTATCTGTTCTGCATAGTATTTTGCTGCATATTCCTGGATTTCAGCTCCCTCATAAATGTCTTCTCTATCGTGATGATGATATACCGCTGTAATAAATGGTCTGAAATCTGCTTCTGAAAACAATTCCGATAATTTTTTGAATTCATTTCTTGATATGGTAACTGCGCTTAAAAATCCATGCGGAATCTGTGTAATCCGTTCTATATCAGAATATTGTTCTTTAACCTGAGCTGAATTTACTAACCCCTGAAAGATCAGATTCGCTTTTCCCCAATCATGCATTCTACAAGCTTCTATAACCAAACATTTTTCTTTTTCTGTAAAATATTCGCCATATTCCTCAAAAAACAACTCTGCACATTTTACAATGTCATTCTGATGTTCATTTAACGTTTTCTGTTCCTCTTCTTCTGTATCCTGCAAATGGGATATATTATTTCTGATAATTTTAAGATCTGTTTCTGTAAATTCACCTTCAAGATTCATTATAAGATCTTCCAGTTCATTTTTGACTTTATCTATCTCTCCCTGAGTCAAGATCTTTTGTCTGGATTTTGCATAATACTCCATAGCTTTCTCCTTCCGGAGGCAGGATATTTGTCCTGCCTCCTTGTAAACCTATCCATAATCCACCGCATTTCCAAACCAATCTCATTGCTGATAACTTTCTTATTTGTTAATCAGCAAAATATCAGCGCTGCATCTTTCTCAAAATCATCCACATACGCTCCTTCGTCTATTACTACTCCTTCAGAACAATAATAAGCCTTTACTCTTCCATTTTCTTTTTTCCAGCGGCGCAACCCCTGTTTTGTAATTTCATATTCTTTTGTAAGATTATATATTGTTCCGCGTCTGGCCCCCAACTCACTTCCGTAACTCACCGGTATATACATATCTCTCTTTATTGCCACTTCATCTTCCTGATGAATATTCACAATATCCACCCGCTCAATATCCAGCAGATCTTCATATCGTCCAAGTGATAAATATCTTGGCGGATATTTCAGTGAATTATATACTTTCTCAAAATCTTCCTCTTCTGGAATTACATGTATCACCATATCATTGTCACAGACCAGTTCAACATTGGCAATTCCTCTGAAAATTCCATATTTTTCTCCATCTTCAACACAGATCTGATGTCGTCCTTCTTCATATTTCGTACCTGCTGAAAATGAATATCTTGTATAAAGTTCTGATACCGTCCCACTGTTTGTTCCTTGTATGCAGAGTTTCATTGGATGAAATTCTGTATAACCACAAGCTGCATGGATCATCCCAAGAACTGTAGAATATGGCGGAAGAGGAAATGTCTCTTTAATAATAAAGCTACCGGGTTTTCTATAATTTACAAGATTCTGGAAACATTTAATCCTGATTGCCCTCTCCATAATACTGCTCCACTTCCTCTTTCAGATGATTAAATACTGCACCTACTGATTCTGCTTTTAATACATCTTTTAATTTATCTTCATTATCAAAAATACCCGCTGTAACACCTGCATACGTATAATTTCTGATATTATCATCCTCAAGTAATTCCTGCAGTGTACTTACATTGATCTTATTCTCATCTACTTTTACTCTGTTCTCAAAAAATGGATTTTTTCTGCTGTATCTACCTCCAATTATAAATAATGGACTGAGATTTTCTCTTCTTCCTTTAATATCTCTGTACAAATAATGAACAGAATCCAGGAGAACTTTCACTCTTTCCGCTTTATCCTCTTCTGCAATATTAATTTCACCATCTACACCAACTCTGTCCAGATCTATAGACATAGTGTAAGAATAATAAGAACGATGTATCTCACTCTGAGCAATTCCATTCGGCAGATTTCCTCTCAAAGCAAGCCCCATATTTGTCAAAAATTCAAGATTTCCCTGAAATGGTTCCAGCGCAATAGCATTACTGAGTCTGGCAACTGCACTTCTTGTAGAAGCTCCACCATTCTGGTCTTCTCCTTTGGATGTTGTTTTCATATATCCAAACAGATCAATCTCCGGGTAATCTTCAATTGTTGCAGAGGGAGCAAACTGTACTACTCCACTTTTTCCATCTACAGGCGTTGTATCCCATTTTGCCTGCTGTACCATGTTGTATCTCAGTGCCTGCCTGGAAATATAAGAATACTCTTCATAGTTTCCTCTGGTCATTTTTTTCAATGATGAAATATTTCCAATTCCTTCCCCATAATTCGCACTTTCTGCCAGAAAAATTACTGTAAATGTTAAACCTTCTCTTTTCATAATCATGCTTCCTCCTTCTTAGGCTCGTAAGATCCTACTAATCCCATTACAAACGCATATCCATATTCTGTAAATTTCTGTTTATCATTTAACATCTGAACAAATCCAGTTGGTATCAAAAGTTCATGTCCATCTTCATTCCTCTTGGAACCATACGCACTGTACAAACGCATTACAACATCCATAAATTTATTTACGTTTCTTACAGCTAAAGCATTTAATAACTGATATTCAATACCCCTCAAGCCTTCACTGGAAGTCATACCCTTTGCAGTCATAATTGCTTTTCTCAAATCCGCTCCACTTTTTTTCATAGCTCCACAGCTCATAGAAATCTCCCTTCTTTTATCTCTATCCGAAGAATATACTACTACAAGTTCCGTCCAAAGTTGCACCTCATATACCCAGAAAATATAAAAATTCTTCGATTCTTCTTTTATATTTTCTTTAAGTAGACAATTTAATAACTGATACTGTTCCCGATGTTGTAAAAGATTCATAACCACTGTTTCATGTATATTTACAAAATTATCTCTAACTTTCGTAACCGGAGCTTTGGCTAAAGCAGTTAATGCATCAGATATTCTTGGTTCCCGGATAATTTCTATTATTCTTCTGTGAATAATGCTCAATACATATCTGTCATCTGCACTTACTCCACGTAAGATTACTTGGACATTTGATAATTCCTTCTGTTTCTCTTTCAGTAAAATATTGATTGTCTCTGCAAACCACTGAGAATATTTTTTATTTTCAGTTTTTTCTCCTTCTTCATCTATTCTTCCTTTTTTATGATTTGCATATAACAAAGTACTAATGCTATCATTTATATTTACAAAAACAAATTTGTTTGCATACAACCGGAATCCCAGAGGACTGAGCGCATATATAAAAGCACAACCTGGACAAAGAAAAGCATCTACTTTACAATTCCAAAACGCAGATCGTTTTCTTGTAAAATCATCTCCAACTTCATTCATAAATGCTATTGAAACCTTTTCTTTCGGTCCTATTGGATCACCACAATCAATACAGAGATCTTTTGCCTTCTTATGATCCGCACTCAGATACTTTCGAAATGGTTCGGAAAAATCTTTTTCAAACACCTCTCGCATATCTTTTTTTGCATTAGGACGTAAAAGAAAACATTTTCCATTCCAGAACCGATTTATATAAGTATATATGATACTTTTCATTGCAAAAGTTTCGCTGCATTCCGGCTGATTTATAAAATCCAGAAGTTCTTCTAATCTGTTTTTCAGTTCTTCTGCTGACAGTTTATCACTAAGTTTATTCTTTTTTAATTTCTCATAAATTTCCGGATTTTCAATTTTCTTTTGAATATTTGCAAAACCAGCCTGATAGCTGTTTGACTGCAGCTTGTCATTGATAAATTTTAAATCATCTTTTTCCTGTTTTCCCGGATTCCAATTTTCAGCTTCTATTTTTTCAATACATATTTGAATTTTATCCTTAATTCCCTGATACGTGCTGAATGGTCCAAAATACCTGATAAAGGCTTTAAAATACATATCCGTCCAGTCAGCATTCTGTGCAAAATCCATGCTGACCCACAATGCCTGATCATCCTCGGAATGACCAAAATCAATATTTTCTCTCGCCCCTGCTGTTTCAAGCATGTAATGAAATCCCACAATTCCGGCATTCTTCAGGAAATCACCAAGAGTAATCACATATTTTTCCATGATAATTTACCTCCTAATATATGACTTCCCACATCCCTTTTCCAATCGATCTTCTTGTTCCCAATCCTGCCGCACGCAGAAAATTCAATAGTTCTAAATTTCCTGTTATCTTATATATCCCGATACTTCCATCTACTAAGCGACCCCATGTCCTTGTTACCACTTTTTTCCCTTTCAATGGGGTTATTGAAAAATCACTAATATCCATTTCCAAATTCAATTTTTCAAGAAAAATCCTCAGATTTTCCTTCACCATTTCTCCAAATTCCAGATCTTTACATGTGTAATACTTATCACTATTATTTATAGAATCATGCTTACGAACAATAAGTGCACTCCTCATTTTTATAATAAGTTCTGTATCCTGTATTTCTGGAATGTTTCGTATCTTTACTGCCATCAATCGCATAGAGTTCTGATTCATAGAATATGTCTTATATTTCATAAGTATAAATGCATTATAAAATTCAATCAGTTCCCCTATGTCTGCATCTGAAAATGTCATAGTAAATCGCTTCTGGTTAAGTAATATTTTTTCCTGTGTAAATCTTGCCCCAGGCAGGCATGTTGCCCAGGTATATTTTTTTAGTATGGACGAATTTTTATTATAAAGCTTTTCAAAAAGTGCCGGAGAATAATTCTCTATTGTTGCTTTCAGAAAGCTTACCAAAACCTTGTCCAGTTCTGCCGGAATTTCCGTTGTCTCCAGCTGAAATTCCAATTTTAATTCATTCATCTTGTTCCTCCCCTCTGTATTTGAATAATTAACGATAGGTTTCTTTTTTCAAAATACTACATATTCTATACAAAGTCAATATAAAAATAATTAATGTTCCAATGGATTTCAATATATAAATAATGTACTAATAGTGAAAAAAATCACATATATATATTTAATTCTACCTATATATCATTTATAATATAAAAAAATACAAGCCATTTTGGAATGTAAACTTGGATCATTAATTATTGATTTATGATTTCCTTTAATAGCCCCATTTTGGATCAAAGAAAAAACCAGCCAACCCGAAACAAAAATTTCAGGCCAACTGGTTTTTCTCATTTCTATATCATATCAACCCCAACACCTTCATCGCATTACTCTCCGTCACAGCCACAACCTCCTCGCAGCTGATTCCCTTAATCTCCGCAATGGTCTTCACAACCTCCGGCAGATACAGGGAGCTGTTTCTTTTTCCACGGTTCGGCACAGGTGCCATGTAGGGGCAGTCGGTTTCAAGCAGGATCTGATTCAGCGGCGCATACTCTGCCACCTCTTTCAGCTTCCGGGAATTCTTAAAAGTAACCACTCCACCGATTCCCAGGTAAAGTCCCATATTCAGATACTCTCTTGCAATTTCCTTACTATAGGAAAAGCAATGGATAACTCCGCCGTACATCCCATCCTGCATATATTCTTTCACAATATTCAGCGTATCCTCTGCTGCGTCACGGCTGTGGATCATAAATGGGAGCTTTTTCTCACGGGCGATGTCCATCTGCTGGCGGAATACCTTCTGCTGGAGAAGATGCTCCTCCTTCTCCTTATGCCAGTAATAATCCAGGCCGATCTCGCCTACGGCTACCGTTTTTTCCATGTCGCAATATCTGCGGATCTCATCCAGCACAGCTGCATCCACCTTATCCGCATCATCCGGATGAACACCCACTGCGCCATAAACAAAAGGATACTTCCCAACCAGATCATAAACCCGGTCAAAATGTCCCACAGAAGCACACACATCCACAATATGCCCGATCCCATTCTCCTGCATGCCATCCAGCATGTCAGAACGATCCTCATCAAAAGCTTCATCATCGTAATGTGCATGGGTATCAAAAATCATAGCTTTATCCACAGTCATCTCGTCACCGACGGAAACTTTTCCACCTTTCAGCACTCTTGTAAACACACCTTCCCGGGGCATGATGCACTCACCCATCTTCTGAAAAATGGCACAGCCATTGTGGCACTCCTTTCCGATCTGAGTCAGCTCCAGCACAACCTCACCACAGCGAAATCTGGTGCCAACCGGAAGCTTTGCGAAATCAATCCCTTCCACAACCAGATTCTCACCAAAAGCACCATCCTCGACCTCTGCGCCCTTCGCACGAAACGCATCGATCTTTTCACCGGAAAGAAGACTCACCTGCCGGTGCCACTTTCCGGCATGAGCATCCCCCTCAAGCCCCCAGTCCTCCACAAAAACTGCAGACCCAACATTCTTCTTCTGTGTTCCTTTCTTCTCACTGATACAAACCGCAAGTACTTTTCCCATAACAGACTCCTATTAATTACACATCGTTACCAAATTTATTCCTATATCACACCAGCAATATTGATTTCCAAAACCTACCACATGTAACTCTCAAGCCTCAGGAATTATGAATCGCTGGAGATGAATTTTAATCATAAAACCTACCACATTCAACAACCAGCCCAACGGAGGCAGGGCCAGTACGGTGACGTTAGCGGAGCGGCCGTCGAGAGGCGAGTATAGCTGCTGCCACCGAGCGCCCTGTTTGAGCCGCAGGCGAGTTGGCGCGAATGGCAGCAAACCAGCGACGCAGCCGAACAGGCCGCGCAGCGTGTCACCGTACTGGCCCTGCCTCCGTTGGGCGTCCGTTCGTTAATACAAGTATACACCGCACACTACCGTCCGCATTCTCCAGCATCGCCGGTCAAAATCTCAATCCCATGCCCCAACGCCTCAATAATAACCTCCAGGCACTCCCTGACAGCCTTAGGGCTCCCCGGCAGATTAACGATCAACGTCCCCTTCCGGATCCCGGCCGTAGCCCGGCTCAGCATCGCCCGCTTCGTGATCGTCAGACTAAACGCCCGCATCGCCTCCGGAATCCCCGGCACACGCCGCTCGATCACATCCTCCGTAGCCTCCGGTGTCACATCCCTCTGAGAAAACCCGGTACCACCCGTAGTCAGGATCAGCTCCGCAAGCCCCAGATCTGCGATCTCAGCCATCCGGCTCCCAAGCATCCCACGGTCATCCGGCAAAACATCCACAGAAACAACCTCATACCCGGCCGCCTCCATAATCTCCTTCACAGCAGGACCACTAAGATCCTCCCGCTCTCCTCTGTACCCCTTATCACTAGAAGTGATCACAGCAACTCTCTTCATCACTCAACCTCCGATCTGAGCCATACAAAGCTTCTCCGTCTTATCATCCTTCTGTTTCTTCAGACCTCCGCCAAAAGCATGCCCGTCCGGTTTCTCCGCCAGAGCCTCCAGGATCACAGCCTTCAGCACCTCATCCGAACCACCACTGCGGATCACCTCCCGAAGATCCCTTCCCGCCGCATACTGCAGACAGGTCTTCAAAAAACCCTGAGAAGTCAGCCGGATCCGGTTACACTCCCCACAGAACTTATGGCTCACCGCGCTGATAAACCCGATCTTTCCGGAAAAACCATCCACATCATAATAATGACACGGTCCATTCCCAAGGGGCTCCCCAACATACGGCGAAAACCGCGGAAGCTTTTCCCCAAGGATCCGAAGCAGTTCCTCCTCCGACACCCCATGAAATTCTTTTCCCATCCCAATGGGCATCATCTCAATAAACCGCACATGCACCCTGTGATTCCTAGCCAAAAGCGCCACCCGGCAAAGATCCTGCTCCGGGATCCCAAGAGGCACACAATTGATCTTCAGTGAAATCTCCGGATACTTCATTTCCTCCAAAATCCCTTCCAGCGTCCGCCCCAGTTCATCCCGCCGCGTGATCCTCCTGCTGCAGGCCTCATCCAGCGTATCCAGGCTGATATTCAATCCGTCCAGCCCCGCCCGGGCAAAATCACTCATCTGATCTTTCAGAAGCACACCATTTGTAGTCAGAGTCACCTTCTCGATCCCCGGCATATTTTTCAGTTTTTCCACCAGCTGAGGCATCCGCGTCCGTACAAGCGGTTCCCCACCGGTCAGCTTGATCTTCCGGATACCCAGCTCTGCCATCACCCGGCAGATCCTCAAAATTTCCTCTTCCTGCAAAATGAGGGAGCGCTCCACATGCTGCACTCCCTCCTCCGGCATACAATAAATACACCGCAAATTACATCTGTCAGTTACGGAAATCCTGAGATAATCAATATTTCTTCCGCACCTGTCTATCATTATTTTTCCTCAAAACGAAAATCTCCGCTTTTGCCTCCTGTTTTTTCTTCCAGATGGATATCAGACATGACCATGTGCTTGTCAATTGCCTTGCACATGTCATAAATGGTAAGAAGCGCCACCTGAACACCTGTCAGGGCCTCCATCTCCACGCCTGTTTTTCCCTCTGTTTTTACCGTGCAGAATACACGGATCACTCCCGCATCCTCATCCGTCTCAAAATCCACAGAACACTTCTGGATGGGAAGTGGATGGCACATGGGGATCAGCCCAGAAGTACGCTTCACACCCATGATACCTGCCACACGGGCCACACCAAGTACATCACCCTTTTTCACATTTCCGCTTTTTACCGCGGCCATGATCTCCGGGCTTACCTGAATGGAACCCGTGGCTGTTGCCGTACGGTGAGTGACCGGTTTGTCGGACACATCCACCATAACAGCATTGCCGTTTTTATCAAAATGATTCAATTCCATATCTGTCTATACTTAACAGATCTCAGCGCCTGCAGGCATCTCTTTCTCCGGTACCATCAGGGAAAGATTTCCGTCTGCATCCTCTGCACAGAGGATCATACCCTCGCTGAGGATTCCGGCAAGCTTAGCAGGCTTCAGGTTTGTAACGACCATAACCTTTTTGCCCACCATTTCCTCTGCGGAATAATGAGCCTTGATTCCGGATACGATCTGACGAACCTGACTTCCGATCTTAACCTGAGAGCAGAGAAGTTTTCTGGATTTCTTAACCTCCTCACAGGCGATGATCTCACCAACCTGGAACTGCAGCTTCTCAAAATCATCGAAAGTGATCTCCGGCTTTGCCTCGATATCGATCACATTCTCTGTTTTCTCCTCTTCTACCTCTTCCTTCGGCTCTTCTTTCGGCTCTTCTTTCTTCGGATGAAGCTTCTCAACCTTCTCAAGAACCTCTTTCAGGTCAAGTCTCGCAAAAAGGATCTCCGGTTTGTCGGTTACGCGGTTTCCTGAAGGATAAAGACCAAACTGCTCCATCTCCTCAAGAGTTCTCTCGTTTGCGTTGAGCTGTACAAGAATACGCTCTGTTGTACGCGGCATAAAGGATTTCAGAAGAGATGCGCCGATGCAGATTCCCTCAACCAGGTTGTAGAGAACTGTTGCAAGACGATCCTGCTTTGTCTCATCCTTTGCAAGTGCCCATGGCATTGTCTCGTCGATATATTTGTTGCAGCGTTTAAACAGAGAGAATACCTCTGTGATAGCATCTGCCACACGAAGCTTGTCCATTTTTGCGGAAACGTTCTTCGGAACCTGAAGGATGAAGCTCTTAAGATCCTCATCAACCGGCTCAGTAACATTCTTGTTCTCAACGACTCCGTTAAAATATTTGTTGGACATGGAAATTGTACGGTTTACAAGATTTCCAAGTGTGTTTGCAAGGTCGGAATTCAGTCTCTCAACCATCAGCTCCCATGTGATCACACCGTCATTCTCAAATGGCATCTCGTGAAGTACGAAATAACGGACAGCATCTACACCGAAAAACTCAACCAGCTCATCTGCATAAATTACATTTCCTTTGGATTTACTCATTTTTCCATCGCCCTGAAGCAACCACGGATGTCCGAATACCTGTTTCGGAAGCGGAAGATCCAGAGACATCAGGAAGATCGGCCAGTAAATGGTATGGAAACGGATGATATCTTTTCCGATCAGGTGAAGATCTGCCGGCCAGTATTTGTTGAATTTATCGCTGCTGTTTCCGTCGCAGTCATAGCCGATACCTGTGATATAGTTTGTCAGGGCATCCAGCCATACATATACAACGTGCTTCGGATCGAAATCTACCGGGATTCCCCATTTAAAGGATGTTCTGGATACACAGAGATCCTGAAGTCCCGGAAGAAGGAAGTTGTTCATCATCTCGTTTTTACGGGACTCCGGCTGGATGAAATCCGGATGTGTGTTGATGTAGTCAATAAGCTTATCTGCATATTTACTCATTTTGAAGAAATATGCCTCTTCCTTGGCAGGTACGCATGGACGTCCGCAGTCCGGACATTTGCCATCTACAAGCTGGGACTCTGTGAAGAAGGACTCACATGGTGTACAGTACATTCCTTCGTAATGACCCTTGTAGATATCTCCCTTTGCATACATTTTTTTGAAGATTTTTTTGACCTGCTCTTCATGGTCTTTATCTGTTGTACGGATGAATTTATCATAGGATGTATTCATCAGATCCCAGATACGTTTGATCTCGCCGGAAACGTTATCTACGAATTCCTTCGGTGTAACACCAGCCTCTTCAGCCTTCAGCTCGATCTTCTGGCCATGCTCGTCAGTACCTGTCTGAAAATATACGTCATAGCCCTGCTGTCTTTTAAAACGTGCGATCGCATCCGCAAGAACAACCTCATAGGTATTTCCGATATGCGGTTTACCGGATGTGTACGCAATGGCAGTGCTGATATAATATCTCTGCTTTTCCATCTTTTCTTTCCTCCATAAATATAAAAATAAATTGTGTACTTACTCATAACGGACTGAAAATATATTCCGTCAGAACAGGAAAATTCCTGTCCGGGGACATTGGAAGATTACCAAGTAATTCTCAGCGACATAAAAAAACGCCTTCTCATACCATAACGATATGAGAAGACGAGTTATTACCCGTGTTACCACTTCTTTTCGTTCCTGCCTCGCGGCAAAAACCTCATCAGGTACAGCAAGCTCTATACCCTTCCGCTATAACAGGCGGTCCTGTCACTACCTGCCGGTGTCCGTTAAATCGGACATTCACACTTCGCTTATCGCGTTTAAACCGGTTCAGCAATGCCTCTCCGAAGCCATCTTCCATCTGCGCCTGCACATCCCTCTCAGTCTCAGAACTCCTGCATAAAGTGAACCTTTACCATTCACCCTGCTGCAGATCTATGACCTCAACTACATCACAGCCTGCATCTAAAAAGTCCTCCGGGGATTTCCCTGTAGTACGGTGTACACATGTACTCTCTTCTTCCATGAGTTTTCCATATGGGAAAATCGTAACACATTTCCGATGGTTTGTAAACGGGGAATTTCGATACTGTATTACATTCTCCTCTGCCTGTACATCCACCGCCACGCCATCCGGAACGCAATGGTTGTCAGCGTCATTCCTGCTGCCATGCTCACCGCAAAAAGGATCGTATAGATTCCGTCTTTCTGGAATTTTGCCCAGTCCTTCATCAACATCCAGTTCATTGTCCGGTAAAGTGCTGCTCCCGGAATCAACGGAATTGTCGCAGAAACCAGAAATACAGTTACCGGCGTTTTATGAATTCTTGCCATACATTCTGCATACAAAGTAATAGCTACTGTTGACCAGAAACCGCACACATACGGACTTGGCGTTATGAACTCTACTGCCAGATATACAGCCCAGGACAGACATCCACCCAATGCCGCAAACCAGAGTTTTTTTCCATGGATATTAAATAATGCCGCAAAGCCGAGGGATCCTGTGAAGGATACGACCAGCTGTATGATTTCCCGCATGTTTTCCTCCTGAATAAAATCATAACTACTCTCAAATACTCCCATCATCTGCTGCATTTCGCTACTCCGCAATTGATGCAGTATCTAAACTCCTCATTCACTGCTTATTGCTTTTCGCAACCTTCAAGAGAACTTCCCTGATTCGGTTAAAACAACAGATTCGCCACCGTAAAACCAAGGCCCACGACCAATGCCAGCAAAAGTGCCTCCATACATCGGATCAAACCTGTAATGGTATCTCCTGAAAACATATCGCGCAATGAATTGGTAAATGCAATTCCCGGTATCAGAAGCATGATATTTCCGATGCTGATCAGATCCGCATGATGTCCAAGCCCGATCAGAACTGTAAGATTGGAAAGTACTCCGCCGGCCCCGCAGCAAAGAAGCACTGTCAGCAGCGAGTTTAATGCGCCCTTTTTTACAAAAGCCTCAAACAGCTTCAGGGCGATACCAATCAGCGCAGAAGCGATCATATCGTTGACATCTCCTCCGAAAAACACGGAAAAAGAACCTGAAATTACAGCATAGATCAAAATCTGCGTTTTAAAAGAATATCCTTGTTTATCCCGGATCTTTTCCAGCCCCTTCTGGATCTCCTCCGGCTTCGGCCGATACTCACAGATGTATCTGGAAAGCTGGTTCAGGTCATCCAGCCGTCCCAGATCATTGGACATTCCCGGCACACGCCGCGTCTGGGTGCAAATACCGAAATCCTCTCCATAAATAGTCGTCACAATACTGGATGTGATAGAAAAAACATCTGCCCGGGTGGCTCCATATGCCAGGCAGATCCGCCGTATGGTATCTTCCACACGTCCAACCTCTGCTCCGCAGCAAAGAAGCTGTTCACCAATTGTCATCGCATAATATAAATACTGTTCCGCTTCCTCCCGCGTCATCCGGCATCCCTCACTTTCCTGCTTTATTTCATTTTTATCTATTTTAGGACACGTAAATATTAAAATCAACAAGGATTTTTTGTCTTAATATTCATTTCTTCTATATTTCCTCAAAGTAATAAGCAGATATTTTTGTTCAAAATAAAACACCACCCGGACAAAAAAGATGTCTATCTCTTCTGTCCGGATGGTGTTGGTGTTTGAAAATCCAATGCTCTGCTCAGTTTTTATTTATCTGAAATCTAACAAATCTTATGCGAGTTTTCCGCCAAGTTCACGGCAAGCTGCAAGTCCTTCATCATCAGGAGTGTTGTTTACAATGAGACCCTCATCCTCAACAAGCTCTGCGCCTGCGTCTTTTGCTCTGCCGCACCATGTTCTCATCCACTCTCCGTCGCCCCAGTCATAGGAACCGAAAAGTGCAACTTTTTTACCGGAAAGTTTACCTTCCAGATCAGAAAAGAACGGTTCAAACTCACCCTCCTCAAGCTCCTCATCCCCCATAGCCGGACAACCAAGAGCCAGAACATCAAAAGAAAGCGCTTTATCCACATCCGCATCAGCCACTTCCATAATCTCAACATCCGCACCGGCAGCCTTGGCACCTTCCTCAACAGCCTGCGCCATAGCCTCTGTGTTACCTGTAGAAGACCAGTAAATAATTCCTACCTTGCTCATCTCAAAAACCTCCTGTTTTTAAACTTTATATTATACGCACATCTGAGATGTACAGAGATGCCTCATACCAACAACCTGCAAAATCGAATACCCCGCACGGATCTGCGCCGCAGTAAACTCCCGGCACTTATCATAGCTGTCAAAAATCCTGCGAGCCTGCTCCACATTATCATAAACCTTCCAATAACCACACATCTTACAGCCACTGCCTCCGAATTTCCGGAAACCCTTCACGTCTTCAATGGGATAACCCAGGAAAAGTCCGATTTCATGAGGAAACTCCGTCTTATGAAAAAATCTCTCCTTCAAACGAGCGATCATCTCATCCAGAGAACCATCTATATTATACCCATCCTGGAGCAAAAGTTTCCTGGCTTCATCCTGCTTAAGATATTCCTGAAGCATATCCGGCCGGTACACCAGAAGAAGATAATGCTTCCTGCATCCACAGATGATCTCCATACGGATACCTTCCCGTTTAAGACTCTCCTCATAATCCGAAATGATCTCCGGCAGTTCCGGCATTTTTTCCTTGGAAAAGGAAACAAGATTCGCCGGTTTCATTCCCATTAATACAGGGGAACAATGATAACCCATGACAGATTCAAATTTTTCACAAGTCATTTGCATTCTCCTTTACACGTTAGTTAGATTTATCTAACTGTTGTAAATATACTACCATAGTTAGTCTGTGTCAACTTATTTTTTAAAAATTTTCAACACAAATCTTTATTGATAAAATCTCATCATTAAGGACACAATATTCCTTATAACAAACACTCTGTCAGACATCTGACTGCCAGTTCTCACCATTTAACCGAATCAGGTAAGTCCCCTGCATGGTTGCAAATATCCACTACACCTGCAGCGTAAAAATACTTATTTACATCCAGCTCATAAAATGAAAATATTTCAGGATAATCAGATCAAAACCTCTTGACAAACCTCCCTCTGTCATGTATTATAATATCAGTAATAATTACTATTACCGAAAGGAGAGGACATTATGGCAGCACTTAAATACAGCCGTCAGCGAGAATCCATCAAGGAATTTCTGAGATCCAGAACAGATCATCCAACGGCAGATACAGTATACGAGAATCTTCGACAGATCTACCCGAACATCAGCCTCGGAACTGTCTACCGTAATCTTTCTCTTCTCAGTGACATCGGTGAGATCCGGAAGCTGACCAATTTCGGAAGCGCGGATCGCTACGATGGAAGGGTCGCACCACACTCACATTTCATGTGTACCAGATGCAACCGGGTGATCGATATGCAGTCAGACAGCCTTAACGGAATTCTTGAACAGGCAGCTGCAGAATTTATCCACGGAAAAGTCTTTGACGTAGACGCAAGCTTCTATGGGATCTGCAAGGAATGCCTGAAAAAAGAAGAAAAACAAGCTTGACAAAATAAAGATCATATGATACTATAAAATAGTAATAATTACTATTATTAATTCAAAAGAAACAAAAATAAACAATATATTTCAAAAAAGAAAAGGAGATCATTACTATGGCTAAATGGGTATGTACAGTATGTGGATATGTTTATGAAGGCGAGCAGGCACCGGAAGCCTGTCCAGTATGTAAAGCACCAGCTTCTAAATTCCAGAAACAGGAAGGCGAGCTCTCATGGGCAGCTGAGCATGTTGTAGGCGTTGCTAAAGGCGTCAGCGAGGACATCCTTGCAGATCTGAGAGCTAACTTCGAGGGCGAGTGCTCTGAGGTTGGTATGTATCTTGCAATGGCTAGAGTAGCTCACAGAGAGGGATATCCGGAAGTTGGAATGTACTATGAGAAAGCAGCTTACGAGGAAGCAGAGCATGCAGCTAAATTCGCAGAGCTCCTTGGTGAGGTTGTAACAGACAGCACAGAAAAGAACCTTCAGATGCGTGTAGAGGCTGAGAACGGCGCTACAGCAGGTAAATTCGACCTTGCAAAACGTGCGAAAGCAGCTAACCTTGACGCAATCCATGACACAGTACATGAGATGGCTAAAGACGAAGCAAGACACGGCAAAGCATTCGCTGGACTGCTTAAGAGATACTTTGGTAAATAAGAAATCCGCATAAAATCGGAATTTTTACAAGAGGGAACCACGTAAAATGGTTCCCTCTTTTTTAATGTTTCTGATGGAGATGTGCAAATTAGTGTACAGATTTTTCAATCTTCCGCACACTATCTGCTCTTACCTGCTCCCGAAGCTCCGTCAGATAATCTGAGAATTTCACCTGTTCATTTCCGTAGGTCATCTGCAGGTTATATTCCAGTGGGATCCAGGTTTTGATGTCGGATTCATTGTGCTGGATCAGCGCTTCCAGTTTGTCCAAAGCTTTGTAGATTCTGGATTCCAGAGTCTGCTGTGCTTCCATTTCCTGATACAGTTCTGCCATCTCTTTATCAAATGGTTCCGGCAGAGTTTTCACCCATTCACCCAGCACATCGGCTTCTTTTTCTGAATCTTTTACTGTTTTTTCAAAAGCTGGGATATCCCCGGTAAAAGCTTCTCCCATATCATGGATCAGACACATTTTCATGATCTTCAGAAGATCTGCCTCCGGAAACTCGTCGCTGACAAAATATGCCATCAGAGAAATTCTCCAGGAATGCTCCGCAACACTCTCCCGCCTGCCTCCAGATGTATAGCAATGACGCACTGCATCTTTTAATCGTTCTGCAACAGAAAGTACTTCAATCAGTTTTTCTGGTTTCATATTCGTTCTCTCTCCTCCGTCTTTTCATAATATTTTCACTGACACCAATTCTGTTCATTACTATACCATATCTCCGGTCATGGAAAACAGATGAAAAACAGAAGATTCCATTCTGAAAAAATTTGTCTCAACTAATTTATAAAAAAAATATAAACTTTATTGCATTTTTCTCCATAATCGTCATAATGAAATTATAAACAAAAGAAAGAAGGTGATTGCCGATGGATATCACGGTGTCGGATGAGGTCTCACAGGAATATCATGAGCTTGTGAAGAACATCCTCTGTAACAGAGAGTTCCTGAAGCTGAGCCTGTACACCCACCACCAGTGGACCACACGGCTCATGCACAGTATCAATGTTTCTTACCTCTCCTGGTTCATTGCCAGGAAGCTGGGATGTGACGAGAAAGCCGCCGCAAGGGCAGGGCTTCTCCACGATTTCTGTCCCTATGACTTCAGGGCGGAGACACCAACCGGTGAGCATCAGGCGTTTTATCACCCGAAGGCTGCCGCAGACAACAGTGCCACACACTTTGATGTCACAGACAGAGAGCTGGATGCGATACTCTCACATATGTTCCCTCTGGGACCTCTTCCACGCAATAGGGAAGCCTGGATCATCAGCTTTGCCGATAAAGCCTGCGCCATCGCGGAAGGCTGCCATATCGCCATTGCACTGGCCAGGCGGAACCGGATCGTCATCAATCCGGCATAATTTCCACACAAAAAACAGGGCCGTCGCCACTTCTGACGCGCCCTGTTTTTGTGTGGAAATTTATTTTATGGTAATATTTTGCAGATTACTTTCTATATCTTAGTTCTCTTTCACAATAACCTTATCCAGATGCCAGATATCATCTACATACTCCTGGATAGTTCTGTCGGATGTGAACTTACCGCTGCATGCTGTATTGAGAAGTGCCATCTTAGCCCAGCGTTTCTCATCCTTATATGCTTCCTCAACACGCTTCTGTGCCTCTGCATAGGAACGGAAGTCGCCAAGGATGAAGTACTGGTCAGGTCTCGGCATGTTGCGTTTGTCGAGAAGTGAATTGTAGATATCACGGAACATCTCTGTATCGCTGGAGAAGGTTCCGTTGATCAGCTGCATCAGTACCTGACGGATCTCCGGATCTGTGTTGTAGATGAAGTCCGGATCGTAACCGCCGTTGTTCTCATAGTTGATGATCTGGTCGGAGCTCATACCGAAGATAAATGCATTCTCCTCGCCAACCTCCTGTACGATCTCAACGTTAGCACCATCCATGGTTCCAAGTGTCGGAGCACCGTTCAGCATGAATTTCATGTTACCTGTACCGGAAGCCTCTTTACTTGCTGTGGAGATCTGCTCGGAAACATCTGCTGCCGCAAAAATGATCTCAGCGTTGGATACACGGTAGTTCTCGATGAATACAACCTTCAGCTTGCCGTTGATGGAAGCATCATTGTTTACAACATCTGCCACACAGTTGATCAGCTTGATGATCTTCTTTGCACGTGCGTAAGCTGCGGAAGCTTTTGCACCAAAGATAAATGTTCTTGGATAGAAATCCATCTCCGGATGTGCCTTGATCTGGTTGTACAAATAGATCACATGCAGGATGTTAAGAAGCTGACGTTTGTACTCATGAAGTCTCTTAACCTGGATATCGAAGATAGAGTGCGGGTCAACCTCAACACCATTGTGCTCCAGGATATATTTTGCAAGACGCTCTTTGTTCTTGAACTTGATGGTCATGAACTCCTGAAGAGCCTTCTCATCGTCTGCGTAAACTTTAAGCTTGGAAAGCTGGGAAAGATCTGTGATCCAGTCCGGTCCAATCTTGTCTGTTACCCAGTCAGCCAGAAGCGGGTTTCCATGAGCAAGGAAACGTCTCTGTGTGATACCGTTTGTTTTGTTGTTGAACTTCTCAGGCATCATCTCATAGAAATCCCTCAGCTCCTGATTCTTGAGGATCTCGGTATGAAGGCGTGCAACACCGTTTACAGAGTATCCTGCAACGATCGCAAGGTGAGCCATCTTAACCTGTCCGTCATAGATGATCGCCATCTTCTTGATCTTCTCGAAGTTTCCAGGATATTTCTGCTGGATCTCAAGAATGAAACGACGGTTGATCTCCTCGATGATCTGGTATACACGCGGAAGCAGTCTGGAGAACAGCTCGATCGGCCATTTCTCAAGTGCCTCGGACATGATGGTGTGGTTGGTGTAAGCACAGCATTTTGTTGTGATATCCCATGCCTGATCCCAGCCAAGACCTTCCTCATCGATAAGAATACGCATCAGCTCTGCAACTGCAACTGTCGGATGAGTATCATTCATCTGGAATACAACCTTCTCATGAAGCTTGGTAATGTCGTCGTGTGTTTTTTTGTATTTGGCAATCGCTGCCTGAAGGCTGGCAGATACGAAGAAGTACTGCTGTTTCAGACGAAGCTCTTTACCTGCCATATGGTTATCATTCGGATAAAGTACCTCAACGATAGTACGTGCAAGGTTCTCCTGCTCTACTGCGTTGTGATAATCACCCTTGTCAAAAGAGTCAAGGTTGAAGTCTACGATCGGCTCTGCATCCCAGATACGAAGTGTGTTTACAACATCATTATTATAACCTGTAATCGGCATATCGTAAGGAACAGCCTTAACTGCCTGATATCCTTCATGAATGAATTTATTCTCGCTCTTCACCGGATCCCACTCAACGCGTACATATCCGCCGAAATGAACCTCTTTTGCATACTCCGGACGACGGAGCTCGAAAGGATAGCCGTTCTTCAGCCAGTTATCCGGTGCCTCTACCTGATAACCGTCACGGATCTCCTGCTTGAACATACCATAACGGTAACGGATTCCGCATCCGTATGCACAGTAGTTCAGAGTTGCAAGAGAATCCAGGAAGCATGCTGCCAGTCTTCCAAGTCCACCGTTTCCAAGAGCCGGATCCGGCTCCTGGTCTTCGATGCAGTTAATGTCAAGTCCAAGCTCCTCAAGAGCCTCCTTAACCTCGCCGTATGCACCAAGGTTGATCAGGTTGTTTCCAAGGGCACGGCCCATAAGGAACTCCATGGACATATAATATACGATCTTCGGGTCCTGTTTTTCATACGCCTTCTGGCTCTTGAGCCAGTTGTCAATGATCACGTCCTTCACAGTGTAGCTTACAGCCTGAAAGATCTGCTCCTGTGTAGCCTCTTCCAGTGTTTTTCGATAAAGGAATTTTACGTTTTCTTTTACACTTTTTTTGAATTCCTCTTTCTCAAACTGCTTGTCAATCATTAGTTTTCCTCCTGTACTTTGGATACTCCCAGTGTTACAGCCTCTTTGTTGATGTTCCACTCCTTGGTGTAACCCTCTGCTTCTCCCAGAATAATGTTTTCTGCCAGTACTTCACGTTTGATCTCATCCTGGTTTGCTTTCATGATATCCATGATCTTATCGTTATCTTTTGCATAGACGATGATCTTATCCATGACTTCGAAACCAGCCTCTTTACGCATGGTCTGAACCTTGCTGATGATCTCGCGGACAAAGCCCTCCTGGATCAGTTCAGGTGTAAGGTTTGTATCAAGGACAACGGATGTCTCACCGTCTGTCTCTGTCACATAGCCCTCGCTCTGGGCTGTTTCGATCAATAAGTCTTCCTCTGCAAGCTCGACTCTGTTTCCGTCAATGTCAAGAACGAGAACACCATTATCTCTCAGCTCTTTCATTGCTGCGGTTCCGTCGATCTCGGAGAGTGCGGTACGGATGCCGTTCAGAAGCTTGCCGTATTTCGGTCCTACTGTACGAAGCTGCGGCTTGAAGCTGTAGGAAATGAAGGACTCTACATCATCTGCGAATTTCACTTCTTTTACGTTAAGCTCATCTGCGATGATATCTGTGTAGAATTTATCCATAGCTTTCTCAGCCTTTACATACATGGTTCCGATCGGCTGACGGTTCTTGATGTTTGCGGTATTTCTGCATGCACGTCCGAGAACAACGATCTCAAGAAGCTCTTCCATGTTTGCCTCAAGATCCTTGTCGATCCATGCCTCGTTTACCTCCGGGTAATCGCAGAGATGGATACTCTCCGGAGCGTCTGCATCAATGCTTCTTACAAGGTTCTGGTAGATATCCTCAGTCATGAACGGGATCATCGGAGCTGCAGCCTTAGCAACTGTTACCAGTGCTGTGTAAAGTGTCATGTAAGCATTGATCTTATCCTGCTCCATGCCCTTTGCCCAGAAACGCTCACGGCTTCTTCTTACATACCAGTTACTCATATCGTCAACAAATTCCTGGAGTGCTCTTGCAGCCTCCGGAATCTTGTAGGAATCAAGATCCGCATCGACAGTCTTCACCATGGTATTCAGCTTGCTAAGCAGCCATTTATCCATAACCGGAAGCTTATCGTAATTTAAAGTATATTTAGTTGCATCAAAATTGTCAATGTTCGCATACAGTACGAAGAATGCGTAGGTGTTCCACAGAGTGCTCATGAACTTTCTCTGTCCCTCTACAACTGCCTTGCCGTGGAAACGGTTCGGAAGCCATGGAGCACTGTTGATGTAAAAATACCAGCGGATCGCATCTGCGCCGTATTTGTTCAGTGCGTCAAACGGATCTACGGCATTTCCCTTGGACTTACTCATCTTCTGTCCGTTCTCATCCTGTACATGTCCCAGAACGATTACATTCTTATACGGAGCCTTGTTGAAAAGCAGTGTGGACTCAGCAAGAAGGGAGTAGAACCATCCTCTTGTCTGGTCAACAGCCTCGGAGATGAAGTCTGCCGGGAACTGCTGCTCGAACAGGTCTTTATTCTCAAATGGATAATGATGCTGTGCAAAAGGCATTGCTCCGGAATCGAACCAGCAGTCGATTACCTCCGGTACACGGTGCATGGTCTTGCCGCAATCCGGACACTTCATGGTGATATCATCAATGTATGGACGATGAAGCTCGATGGTCTTCGCACGCTCGTCACCACTCTTCTCATAGAGATCCTGGCGGCTTCCTACGGATTCCATATGTCCGCACTCACACTGCCAGATATTCAGTGGTGTTCCCCAGTAACGGTTTCTGGAAATACCCCAGTCCTGAACGTTCTCAAGCCAGTCACCGAAACGTCCCTTACCGATGCTCTCCGGAATCCAGTTGATAGTATTGTTGTTACGGATCAGATCATCCTTTACTGCAGTCATCTTGATGAACCAGGACTCACGTGCATAGTAGATAAGCGGTGTGTCACATCTCCAGCAGTGCGGATAATCATGCTCGAATTTCGGTGCATCAAAAAGCTTGCCCTCTTTGTCAAGGTCTGTGAGAACCATCGGGTCCGCTTTCTTTACGAATACACCTGCGTATGGTGTCTCTTTGGTCATGTTACCCTGTCCGTCTACGAACTGTACGAACGGAAGGTCATACTCACGTCCGACACGGCTGTCATCCTCACCAAATGCAGGTGCGATATGAACGATACCGGTACCATCGCTCATGGTAACGTAGCTGTCGCAGGTTACGAAGTGAGCTTTTTTGTGCTGTTTTGCTGCTGCCTCTCCTGCACATGCAAAAAGCGGCTCGTATTCTTTATGCTCAAGGTCTGTTCCTTTGTATTTCTCAAGAATCTCATATGCAGGCTCGTCATCCTTTGCAAGCTTGCCGAGAACTTTGTCCAGAAGCGCCTCTGCCATGTAGTAGGTATAGCCGTCTGCAGCTTTTACCTTGCAGTAGATCTCATCCGGGTTTACACAAAGTGCAACGTTGGATGGAAGTGTCCATGGTGTTGTTGTCCATGCCAGGAAGTATGCGTCCTCACCAACAACCTTGAAACGTACGATCGCAGAGCGCTCTTTAACAGTCTTGTAGCCCTGAGAAACCTCCTGTGCGGAAAGCGGAGTTCCACAGCGTGGGCAATAAGGAACGATCTTAAAGCCTTTATAAAGAAGACCTTTTTCCCAGATCTCTTTCAGCGCCCACCACTCGGACTCGATGAAATTGTTGTCATATGTTACATACGGATGCTCCATGTCAGCCCAGAAACCAACGGTAGAGGAGAAATCCTCCCACATTCCCTTGTATTTCCATACGCTCTCCTTACACTGCTGAATGAACGGCTCCATTCCGTACTCCTCAATCTGCTCCTTGCCGTCAAGGCCAAGCTTCTTCTCAACCTCAAGCTCAACCGGAAGTCCGTGAGTATCCCATCCTGCTTTTCTCGGAACCATGTACCCCTTCATTGTACGGTATCTCGGAATCATATCCTTGATAACTCGTGTCAGAACGTGTCCGATATGTGGCTTACCATTTGCGGTAGGCGGTCCGTCATAGAATGTGTATGTCTCGCCCTCTTTACGGCTGTCCATACTCTTTTCAAAAATCTTGTTGTCTTTCCAGAATTTCTCGACTTCTTTTTCACGGTCAACAAAATTCAGATTCGTGTCAACTTTACGATACACAATATTTACCTCCTGTGTCTGATTACTGGCTGCTGCCTCATCTGTAAGGCCACAGCGGATTGTTTCTTCACAGATACCTGTTCGTGCCAATGCTTCGGGCACTTATAAAAAAAGACCCCATCCTGTAAAAGGACGAAGTCTGATTCGCTGTACCACCTGTTACATTATACGGGCCTGTGTCCGGATCCTTGCGTCTTCTGCTGTGTTCTTATGCTCTGTGTTATGGCGCGGGCTGTTGTTCCATGTCTGTTCATGGCGGACAATTCTTTGTATCTGCCGATATATGTTCCCTGTAACGGAGGAAATCCGTCAGTTCTTACTTAATGATCATCTGTATATCAGATATTCTTCCGGCTGCTGCCGGACAACTTCGGAACTGAAGCTCAGGAGTGATATTCCGCCATATTTACTCGTCCCAGGCTCCCACCATCCCCAGTTCGCTGCAAGCTTTCCATATGGCCTACTGTCTCCATCACAGCTTTTTCTATATACGCTGTCTATTATAGGTTGGGGAAAATCCATATGTCAAGTGTTTTCATGGATTTTTCTTATTATATGTATGTTCACTTCTTCTTAATGGAATTTTCACAGACTGCAAGTAGTTTTTCCGGGAGGAAAGTGGTATACTACTACAGAATCTTGAGGGCCAAAATACAGCGTTTCATTAATACAATGCTATAATTAATGAAATACTGCACCTCATCACAAAACGGGCAAGATTTTTTCGGTTACTGATCCTCAAATGAATAATAACCTTCTCGCCCGGATTTATCACTGAAAGGTATCTTGTTATGAAAAATATGAAAAAACGATCCTTGTGCCGGATCTTTGCAGGCATTCTCGGCATAGGGATCCTGCTCACAGGCGCAGCTCCCTGCGCGGCGGCTGCCTATGGATACGATGAATATGGTGATCCTATCGTCACTGCCACACCGGTTCCTGATGGTCAGGCAGCAGCAGTCACGCCTGCTCACTCCAGCTATTATTCACAGGCTGCCGACACCGATTCCATTGACGGGTGGCCCAAAGGTCCCGGCATCGAAGCACAGGCTGCAGTCCTTATGGATGTAAATACAGAAGCCGTTCTTTATTCCAAAAATGCGGACACACAGCTCTACCCTGCCAGCATCACGAAGATCCTGACTACACTGCTTGCCTGCGAAAATCTGAACGCTAAGACAAACATTACCGTATCTGAAAAAGCTTCCACCAGTGTAACTGCCGGAGATTCCAGTATTTATGCTGCTCCCGGTGAAAAATTCACCAGGGATCAGGCCCTGATGGCTGTCATGCTCCAGTCCGCTAATGAAATGTCTGTCGCCGTTGCGGAAGAAGTTTCCGGCTCTGTAAAGAAATTCGCAGAACTCATGAACTGGCGCGCCAAGCTTTTTGGCTGCAAGAACACACACTTTAACAATCCCAACGGTCTTCCGGATGAGAATCATTACACCACAGCCTCCGACATGGCAAAAATCGCCAAATCCGCCTGGCTGAATCCTCTTTTCCGGCGATACTGCACCAAACGTTATTACGAGATCCCGCCTACCAATAAATTTGCGGAAGCCCGCCAGCTGCTCAATCATCACAAGATGATGAAAAACGGCGAATATTATTATGAAGGCGTCCGTGGCGGAAAAACAGGTTACACGGATGCATCCGGCAACACACTTGTCACCTACTGCAAACGAGGAAATATAACGCTGGTAGCCGTGATCCTGAATTCTACTTCCGCGGCAAATGCTTACAGCGATACCGCTTCTCTTTTTAATTATGGTTTTGAAAATTTTGAAAAGGTGGATATGAAGGTGTCCATGGAGCCAGTCCCGTTTAAGGTACTCCCTTGTGACAAATATATCCTTAAGAATAACGGAAACACCTATCCGTTTTATTATCAGACAAAGGTTTATGTGACTCTTCCAAAAGGTATCAAAAAATCACAGCTTAACAAACGCCAGGCCGTTCTTCAGAATGCTGTCGGCCCACTGCGTCTGAAAAGCAAATATTATTATAAGAAACAAATGGTCGGATGGGGAATGCAATACGAACGAAACATCGTATCAGATCTTCTCCTGGCTTCGTAACATTTTCCTGCGGCGGAGAGATTCGTGCTTTTCACGGATCTCATCCGCCGCTTCTGTATCTTCTGCTCTCAGGGTCTTCACCCCGAAATATTTTCCCTCATCGGTTTTTCGAATCCGGATCTTTCCGGCAACAGGTCCATGCTCATGGCAAAGGGCAAGGCTGTAATATACCTTGGAATTGTTGGTACTGAACCAACGGATCTTCCTCTTGGCAGGGCATCTGCAAATGGGACACATGGTACTTACCATGGTACGGTCCTTCATCAGACGCTCCTTTGATACAAATTCCCTGGACACAAACTTGTCATGGTCTGTATAGGAAATATAGATCTCGCTGTCTCTGGATTTTGGATTCTGATATACATCCAGGGACGGATGGCGGATCATACAGGCTTCATCGATCTCCAGGAGTATCCTGGCAGTATAGCTGGCGTCTGCCAGGGCCCGGTGAAAATCCCGGTTTTTGGGAAGCCGCAGGTAGTCTGTAGCATATTCCAGGGAACGCCTGGATATTCCATCCTCGAATTTTATGCTGAAAAGTTTCTGCACATCGTAGTAATGCACCGGTCCTGGCATCAGCTTCAAAAGATTATAGTATTTCATATTGCGCTGAAGTTCCATCACATCCTGGTCTCCCCAGGTAAAAAAGCGATACTCCTCCCCGCACCATTCCAGAAATCTGCGGATCGCCCTTGGAAAAGGGATGCCTTTTTCCAGTTCATGATAATCCACGTGGATCACTTCATGGATACTGTCGTGGATCCAGTGGTACACTTTGGGCTTGATCAGGCACTGAAAGGTATCAACGATCTCTCTTTTTTCATTTAATTTTACTGCCCCGATCTCTATGATCTCAAACGGGAGCCGACTATCCGGATGTCTTCTTCCATCCGGATTCTGGTTCCATTCCAGGTCAAATACAATATAGTTCATGGGTTTTCTATCCTCTTATCTGACTGCTCAGCTGCTTCATAAATGCAGCTGTTTCCGGATCGTTGTCCGGCTATTTCATATTTTTGCATTCGGACACAGAATAAATCGCTTCAAACAGCTCCTGCTGGAAGCTTTCTGTATCTGCATCTGTCAGAATCATATCTTTCATTTCGTCTTCTTCGTGTAGCCACCAGCGGAAATCGCATAATGTGGCACCCCGTCCGGCACCATCTGAACAATCCACATCCAGGAATACTTTTTCTGTTTTAAAGAACTCCGGATGGATGAGATACATAAACGGTACAGCAGCATGGATACTTGCCACGCAGCGATATTTGGAAAAATTTTCAAGTACGTAGCCAGCCATATCTCCACAGGCTCTGGCTGCCGGATCACCGGACTGGCACAGCTTCATGATCTGGTTTCTGGTGAGATTACATTTCAGGGTAGCATCCAGTCCACACATGATCAGTGGGATTCCGGAATCGAATACGATCTTTGCCGCCTCCGGATCTGCGTAGATGTTGAATTCCGCTGCCGGTGTGATGTTTCCGCCTTTTGCTGCGCCGCCTGTAAAAACAATTTTTCTGATCTTATTCTTTATTTCAGGAAAAACCTTCAACAGAAGTGCAAGATTAGTCATTGGTGCAGTTTCGATCATTACTACCTGCTCGCCCTCCGGAATGGCATTCAGAATGTCACGGATAAAAAGCACTGCATTGTCAGAAGCAGCCTCTGATTTTGCTTCCGGCAGTACGCAATGACCAAGCCCTGTCTCTCCGTGAAATTCTTCCGCATAAATTGCCGCTTTCACAAGAGGACGGTCCTGGCCTCCTGCCACCGGAACCTTCAGTCCGTAAAAATCCACCAGCTCCAGTGCATTTTGGGTCACTCTTTCTATCCTGGTACTTCCTGCAGATGTCGTCACTGCAAGCAGCTCCAGTTCATCCTGATGTGCTGCCGCATATGCCAGTGCGATCCCGTCATCGATTCCGGGATCACAGTCCATGATAACCTTGATCTTATCTCCCATATATTCACCTCTGTAAAAACTCTTTCCCCAATTTTATAGTATTGCCGAATTTCCGCTGTTTACCTGTTCCAAGTATAACAGAGTGAGGAAAGAGTGTAAAGTTAATCAGAATTCGTTACTGTTCACTCCGTTCTCAGCAACACGCTTCGCGGAATATTACCAGTAAACAATAATCAAAATTCACCTCTGTACTTCAGGCTGAAACGTAAAGAACCCCTCTGCCAGGCATTGGCAGAGGGGTGGAAAAAAGGGGGTTATATTCATTTATATAAACAAATGCAATGTGCAATTTGGAGCTTTAATATTTGCAATATCCGTTTGGGTTGTTCCGGATATTGTTATTATGCTATATTCCATCACCCGGAGCTTGCAATCCAGTACCGGGGCTTCACAATAAATGCTGATCAATCAATAGAAACAAATTTCTTCTCTTCTGCTTCTTTCTTGGTCTCTTCCTTCGGGAAGGTTACATGAAGGATTCCGTTCTCATATTTCGCATGGATATCTTCATGCTTAATGCTCGAGCCTACATAAAAGCTTCTGTTGCAGGTTCCTGTATAACGTTCTCTGCGAACATATTTACCTTTATCATCCTTCTCGTCCTTCTTCTCTTCTCTGGTTGCCTGAATGTTCAGATAACCATTCTTCAGCTGGATCTTCACATCCTCTTTCTTAAATCCCGGAAGATCGATCTCCAGTTCATAATTGCCATCTACATCACGGATATCTGTCTTCATCATATCCTTCACCTGAGGATAAGCATTGGCAGCTGCCTGACGGCCTGTCGGATATCCCATAAAATCATCAAATAAATCTTCTCCGAAAATACTTGGCATTAACATAACTCATTCCTCCTGATCTATATTCGCTGCGTGCTGCGCAGGCGTTTTTAATTTACTGTTTCTGAAAACATCTGCAAATTCTGTAAGAACTTTCTCCGGAAGATTTCTTTTTTCTCTCTTCCTTTGTTCTGTATGTACTATAACACGCATTATTAGCACTGTCAATAGGCGAGTGCTAATTTCACACTTTCTTCACATTTTCCGTAATTTTACGATCCATTTTTCCGATACATATGTCTGAAGCGCCGAAGATAGAAGGACTCCCAGGATCAGAAATGGAACTGCCTGTAAAAACACTCCCATAAATACATAAATATAATAACTGCTTTCATAAAAGAGAGCCCACGTCTGCTGAATACAGGAAAGAACATCTGTATCGGGACCATGGATTCCGTATTCAGTGCAGTGGAGATATGCTTCATGAGATCTGTCGAATAATACATCTAATCGATACCGGGACGGTAATAAGGCAGGCTACCGCACCAGATAGCATGACTGCAACATCCTGGAATAGGAACTGGGAATTAAGAATGATCTCCAGGCTATATTGCTGTGTCTGAATGTATGAAAATAATAAAATAGTTCCTCCAAGATAAGCAAACAGCAACGTATTTACCGTTGTACCGATAATTTCTTTCCCAACCTGATAGCCGGAAGCTGTAAGCTCTTTCGCTGTCAGACTGTTTTTATGAGTCCAGACTTCATATACAGAAGATGTTACAGATAATGCTGTATCGATAACAGCCCCAAGAGTACTGAAAACAGTTACAAATATTCCTACATGAAGCATGTTAATATGAAGGTCCGTACTGTAATAATACATAAAATCGTCTTCCGAAATCTGCAGCTCATTTAACCCGTAACTTCCTGATCTCCACGTAATAATATAAATCGGAATAAACAAAAGTAACATTACCAGCAGTGTAGCCAGAAAAGCCGCCCGCGTCTTTGGATTATTTCCGTTCTGATAAAACAGAGAAATATAACAGACACCTGCACCTGCCACCAATATCAGAAGCAGTACAGGAAAACCGGCAGACATCAGCATAATTGAAAAAAACAAAATTACAATATTCCCCGCCAGTGTCATAATTGACATGGCTCCACGCTCTCCGCCAATCAAGATCACCAGAAAAATTAAAATCAATGCAAGAAAAATGATCATTCTCTGACACCCCTTTTCCGTGATGGTATTTTCATAATCGCTGAAGCAATAAAAACAGATACCGGTATTGCCAGTACAATTCCAATACTTTCTATCAGAAAACGACAGATATCATATGGAATGTGGTATCTCACGATCGTTATAAAGCTCATATCATTATTCATCTTAAGTATGAACATGGGAATCATGCCGCTTGCCAGAACAAACAGCAGTACATTTATCATGGTTCCCATAATATCATATCCGATTTCACGACCGGAATGTATCAGTCTTCTCAGAGAAACCGATGGATTTTTCCGCACGATCTCTCCTACTGCTGCGCTGATCGTCACCGTCACATCCATAATTGCACCAAGTCCTGTCAGCATAATATCTGCCCAGAATATATCTGCTGAATTGCCTGTACTTCCAAGGTATTCCAGATTGGAATAATCCAGATCTCCGTACATATAAATAGAAAATTCAAACAATGCCATGATCAGAAACAGAACACACAGTGTTGAAAGAACTGAGGAAAATGTTTTTCTATGAATTCCATTTAAGCAGATCAATGTAGTCAGTGAAAAAAGAACTGCGATGACATTACAGATATTTAAAATATTTTTCCCTTCTATAAAAGCCTGAAATCCATACGCAAATATGACTGTATTCAGTATCAGTGATATGATCGTGTAAAATCCCTGCTTTCCTGTAATGCAGATCAGAAGAAAAAATAATCCTCCTGCCAGTAATGCCAAATACCCATCCCTTTTTACAGAACGTATCGTTTTTCCGGGGCTTTCCTTTGAACCGCTTAAAAGAACGGTGTCTCCTTTATGATATTTCTTGGTCTGAACCTGAGAAGATGTATATTCATTAGAGACCGTTATTTTTTCCCCTTTATGCGAACCGTTTAATATCCGTGCCGTAATATTCTGAGTATAGTAATATTCTTTTGAGCCCCTGGTTCCTTCTCTGCTCAGAGTCTGTTTTTCTGTTACGGAACATATTTTTGCCAGCGGTGTATGATAAAATCGGGAATTACAGCAGGTAAACAGAACAAAAATAATATATATGCCGGCTAAAAGATATTTTTTGTGAAATATGCAGGATTTCATTAACTTCATTCCCCCTGTAGAAATATTGCAATTGTAAACGCACTGACCGGTTGCTTTTTATCGAAGTAACATTCTACGCTTTTTGAAAGTATTGGTCAATATAAGGTATACAAAAAACAGCAGCAGAACCGTTTTCACAGTTCTGCTGCCCCCATAATTATTTTAACAAATACCTAACTCCAAAAAAGCCATTATTTACAAAGCGCAGAAAATGCATCTGCAACAAACTGAACCTTGGTTCCGATAATAACCTGTACAGAAGTTTTTCCAGGTTTGATCACGCCTGCAACACCTGCAGATTTGATCACCTTATCATTTACAGCTGTAATATCCTTAACCTCAAGTCTCAGTCTTGTGATGCAGTTATCGATGCTTGTGATGTTCTCTTTTCCGCCACAGCCTTCCAGGATCTTCGCGGCAATAGCAGTATAGTCATCATTTGCAAGCTCGATATTCTTCTCTGCCTCAAGATCGTCATCGTCTTCTCTTCCCGGAGTCTTCAGATCAAATTTCTTGATGGCAAAAAGGAATACAACATAGAATACGATAAATGCTGCAATTCCAAGAGGAAGGATGAGCCATGTCTTCTGTGCTGCCGGAAGTGAGGATGAGAAAAGTAAATCCATCGCACCGGCGGAGAAGCTGAAGCCTGCACGGAATCCAAGAGCAACTGTGATCATGGTAAAGATACCGTAAAGTAATGCATAGATCACATAGAGGCCAGGAGCAAGGAACATAAATCCAAACTCGAACGGCTCAGTTACACCACAGATAAATGCACAGATCGCTGCAGATGCAACAAGACCGATCGCGATTTTTTTCTTTGCAGGTTTCGCACATCTTACCATTGCAAGTGCTGCACCAGGAATACCAAACATCATACATGGGAAGAATCCGGACATGTACATTCCAAGGCTCCAGGATACATCTGCAGAGGTTTCACCTGCCCAGAAGTGCTGAAGATCACCAAGTCCGATGGTATCAAACCAGAATACATTGTTCAGTGCGTGATGTAATCCGGTAGGGATCAGCAGACGGTTCAGGAATGCATAGATACCTGCACCAACAACATCCATACCTGCAACTGCTTTTCCTAATGCTACAAGTGCACTGAAAAGTAATGGCCACACAAACAGTAATACAGCAGATACGATAATGGAAACCACTCCTGCGATGATCGCTACGCAGCGCTTGCCGCTGAAGAATGACAGCCAGTCAGGAAGCTTGGTGCTCTTGAATTTGTTATAGCATGTAGATCCGATGATACCGGCAAGGATTCCGATAAAAGGATTCGCAATTTTGTCAAACGCAAGAGTTTTTGTTGCACTGTCAGCGATTGATGGCATGATGGTTGTAACAAATCCTGTAGAAAGAAGTGTTGTGAGCATCAGCCAGGATGCAAGTGCAGCAATTCCGCCGGTTCCGTCATTCTTTTCTGACATACCGACACCGACACCGATAGCAAAAAGGATTGCCATGTTGTCGATCAGAGCTCCGCCTGCCTTAACCAGAAACAGACCGATCAGATTGGCTGCGCCATGAATGTCTCCACCCTGCATAGTTGCCGGACATAACCAGTATCCGATACCCATGAGGATACCACAGATTGGCAGTACTGCCACCGGAAGCATTAACGCTTTTCCCAGTTTTTGAAGAAATTTCATATATTTCCCCTCCCTTAAAATAAATATATTTGACCGGATCACTCCGGTTATAACACCCCGAAAATTGCTACTATCTCCGGGCTGCTATAAGCCTGTCAGCTGCATGAAGATGATCATGAAAGCTTGAGGACGGCTTCATCCGCCGAAACATCCCCCTCCTTCTGGAGGCTTATCTTTCCGTAATCATCTGTGTTGCAGATCAGAACCGGAATAATTGTGTTTAAACCAGCTTTCTCAATTTTGTCCAGATCAGCCTCTATCAGAAGATCACCCTTTTTAACCTTGTCACCTGCTGCAACGTGGGCTTTAAAGGGTTCGCCCTTAAGTGTGACTGTATCCAGTCCGATATGTATCAGTATTTCCGCGCCCTGAGTGCTTGTCAGCGTAACTGCATGAAGCGTATCAAATACCATTGCCACCTCACCGTCTGCCGGAGCATATATCCTGCCGTCTGCCGGGATCACGGCGAAACCGTCACCCAGTACCTTATCCGCAAAGACAGGGTCCGGAACCTCCGCAAGGGGAACCACTCTACCCTTGCAGGGTGCATAGATTAAATTTCCTTTATCTTTTCCTTTAAAAAATTTCAGCATATTCTCTTCCTCCCGTTATTTCACCACTTCTTCCGGTATTGATATCCGCGATGTCGACTTGTAAATATGTCTATATATTTTTTATCCGTTCCGAGTTTATATTATATATTTCGTATAATTTTCATTTTTTGGTTTTTAGGCATGTGTATATATTAACCATTATTTTCGGTTTTGTCCACATTTTTATCGGTATTTTTCAAAAAAATAAGCTGTAGCACATTAACGCGACAGCTTATGTGAGAATATTCAGTTTACTTCAGCAGTTCTTTTTCTTTCATATTCGTTGTCACCTGAAACTCTCCGTTGATCCGTTGGATCTCGTATACCAGGGGATTATTTCTGGCCCAGCCGGGATCTTTTTCTGCCTGCCGGTTCCAGCTGTACCAGGCGCGGACAAAGCCTTCGTGGATGGTAGATTCCGCTTCCTGGCGGGCCTGGACCGCATCCTGATAATCCACAAAAGTTCCGATATAAAATCGTTTCCCCTTGAATCCGATGGTAGCACGGTATTTTCCATTCCGCAGCTGATAGACGCCACGGAATCCGCTGGTATTATCACTGCGGTGCTTTCTTTTTTCCAGCATCTCCACACAGGTTCCATCTACCATATGCAGCTGCCCGGGAAGCTCCTTCCATATCTCCTGTCTCAGACAGCCACAGCTTCTGTAATTACCATGAAGAAGGCCATCCTCTGTCACATCCACTTCATTTCCGCAGTCACACCGACAATGCCAGAACACAGAGCCCTTTTTGCTCCTTTTATCTGTATGATAGAGAGCAGTCAGCCGCCCGAAACGCTGTCCGCTGATGTCGGTGATCCCGCGACCTCTGACATAATGGCCGCAACCGCAGCTGGTACATTTTCCGGCTTTCAGGCTGTGTGCAGTGGAAATATGCATATTCCCGCAGTCACAGCGGCATTCCCACCTGGTCCTGCCGTTTTTACTTTCCAGTTTTTTTACTGCCACAAGTTTCCCGAAACGCCGGCCTGTAAGGTCTTCTGCCACCGGTCCTCTCTTGGCACTGTTTTCCGGAATACATCCACAGTCCTTTACAGTCCCACGCATCAGATGTCTGGTATTTACTTTTATCTCATTTCCACAATCACATCTGCACAGCCATACAACATACCTGTTTTCCCGCTCATCCAGTTTTTTCAGTACCGTCAGATGACCAAATCTCTGACCTTCCAGTTTAAGTCCGTTTGCCATCCTCTGTCCCTCACATTTCGTCAAAAAAAGCGATGCGGTAGAAATTTTTCCTGCCGCACCGCTGTCCGGATCCTGTTATTTATCCGTTTTCTTTTTTCTTCTGACAAATACTGCTGCCAGTAATACCACGCATCCGGAAACGCAGATCACTGCGATCCATTTTGCAATGTTTGTGTTATCTCCTGTTTTTGGCATAGCTTTTACATGACTGGAACCTGTATTTCCTGTATAGGAAGAAGTTCCCGTATAGGAAGAAGTTCCGGAAGCAGGCAGATTGCTGTCAGGTTTTACCGGCGTGTTCGTTATGGTCGCTGCCGGAGTTCTGGTCGGCACTGCAGTCGGAGTTTTTTCCGGAAGTGGTGTCGGTGTATTTTCCGGTACAGGTGTCGGCGTATCCACAGGATCGTAGGAATTCACAAAGCCGATATCCTGTTTCTCGCTGTTCATCTGTGCATCGGTATGTGCAGCCACAACTGCTTCCAGATCACCGGACTCTCCGTTCGTTACTGTTACTTTCACATAATAAACGGTATTGTCATAATGTCCGTTTTCCAGCTTTCCAGGCTGCTGGGAAACGCTGTAAGTGTATACGCCAGGAACAGCATATTCCACTGCAGGAAATTCTGCTTTCCCCGCACCTGTGATCGTGATCGTATTTTCTTCCGGCATGGGTGCTTCGTCCTCACCCTGAAGAATGATCGTATAAGTTTCGTCCGGAGATGGCTTCTCACCTGACAATTCCACGCTGACAGGAATCTTTACTTCCGCAACTCCAGCTGCCATAGCTGAAATCGGAAAAACTGTCAGGCACAGAACCGCAAGCAGGAGCACTGCCGGAAATTTTCGTATATTCGTCTTCATCCCCTCCTTACGTCTCCGGCGAATAAGGTTTCATTACCGCCAGAAGAACTGTTCTTGCATCTGTAAATTCCGAAGAGCAGGTTGACATTGCCAGTATCTGGGAAAAATCTTCGGACTTTCCAATGTTATCCATTGTCTGCTGATGGACATGTTCCGCGTTTTTTCTGACAAAATCCACAAGTCCACTGGTATCCGCCTGCCATTTTCCCGTTGCAAAAATAGAATCCTCAGATGCGGAAACCTGCATGCATGCAAAAATTTCCAGCTTGTAGGAACGGTCAGGAAGGATCAGCGTACCTGTGGTGTTTTTGTTAAAAAATTTCTTTTTTCTGTAAAGATCCAGATCTCCGAACATCTTATGCTCTGCCATGTGATGACCATACAGGAGAGAATATTTCCCCTGAAAATTTCTGTCACAGCCGGAATCCAGAAAGATACTTCCTGACAAAGCAAAATCACCATATACATCAGTATTGATGTAAGTCAGGTTATCTTCTCCCTGAAGAATCGGATAGTCGATCTTTGTGTGGTCCAGTGTGATCCATCCACAGACATCCGGATTGATCTTGCGGAGCTCTTCAAAAGAAGCGCCTCCGTCTTTCTGTTCCGGGTCGGGTTTCAGTTTTAAGAGCTGTGACTGAATGTCGTCCACAGCGCCATAGACCTGTGCGTTATCCCAGAGTGCATACCCGGAATACGCCGCCGCCAGGATCAGAAACAATGCTACAATGGCAGTAACCAGAGAGTTGGCTGCTTTCAGGAAAAACTTAGATGCGTTCATACTGCCTCCTCTCTGCTGCCCGGATGATCATTAGTCTTCGTATCTGCGTCTTCTGGTGATGAATGCTGCACCTGCGATTACGATCACGCCTGCGAATACGAGGATGTATGGGAGAGTTGTGAGGTTGACGCCGGTGTCGATGTCGCCACCTTTGTTGTTAGTAATTGTCACATTCTGAGAAGTTTTATTAACTGTTTTATTAGTATTTGTATACGTATACACTGGGGCGTCATAACCACCTTTAGCTTTAGTATAATCTGCCTCAGTTACATCATATGTCACACCAAATGGTAAATTTGTGAAAGTAATTGTCTGGTCATGTTTCAGGTTGATTTCTGCTGTTGCTATATTATTTTCCCAATCACTTGCTTTGATAGTATTTGTTGCCTCTCCAACTTTATAAGAAATATCACTGGACATTGTCTTTCCTGTATTATTTTTTAAAGTTACTGTTACAGTGAAAAATTTATTTTTATCACCAAGATTACCAGTTACAACTTTTTTTACAGGTAAAGAATTTGCTGAATACGTATTTTCAAATGCATTCTGACCTTCTGTAAGTTTTTTACTTTCGTTACTGGATATATTTTTATAAACAGTAACATATCTGTCAAAACCATCTCCTGACTTATTATTAACAACAGTGACTTTCAGTGTAACCGTTTTTTCATCGTATGTTACACCCAGAGTATTACCCTTAGTTTCTGCAACTGTATAATAATAAATTCCTACACTATTATAATTTGGAAGTTCAATGGTAAAAGTTTTCTCCTTACCCTCTACTGTTGCTTCACCCTCCGTATATTCTGTCGTATAGGCAACAACTTTAGGCATCGGCATATTATCTTTTGTAGTATTGCTGGCTGCATCTGTAACATTAGCTGCTGTTACAGTGTAGTTAAAAGTTTCTGCCGGGGATTTCATATCAGCTACTTCCAGCTTATAACTTTTTGTTAATGTAACAGAATCTACAGGTGTTTTCGTTTCAGCTTCTGCAGTTTCTGCCGCAAATGCCGTACTTCCCATGGTAAACATGGTGGCTGCTGCGATCAAACATGCTAACAGTTTCTTTGTCTTTTTCATAAGAAAATCCTCCTAGAAATATAAATTTATTTATAAGCTCATAAAAAGCAGCTTATACATTTGTTGTTATGTTCTCTCAGAAATGGGAGAACAATTACTTTTTTACAGTTCTCTTCTTCGAAGTATAGTGATTACTTTTGCTTTCACATTCTCTATGGAGATGGGGCCGAATTCACGGCTGTCTTTTGCATGGGTTCGGTAGTCTCCCAGAATAAATACACTGCCTTCCGGAACTGTGTAGGGATATGTGATCCCTTCCTTTGCATATGTAGGAAATGCAATTTCTCCTGTCTGGGCTGTTCCGTTTACAAGAAGCGTTCCTGTGTCATCCATTGTGATCACGTCGGTTTCGCATCCCAGGATACGCCCTACATGAGTTTTGCCGCCGGCTTCATACACGACAACATCTTCTTTTTCAAGATTCTGTTCCAGCCGATAACCGATGAGAAGATCTCCGGCCTCCACTGCCGGGAACATTTCATTATCCGGTGCCTGGACTATAAGAAAAACCTGTGTAAACAGCAGCCAGCCAACGGCCACGATCAACACGATCCGCCAGAAAAGACGGATGTAGCCTTCCTTTATTTCTGTAGAATATCTTCTTTTTCGGATTGTCTGAGAACAGGTTTGATCTTTTTCAGCACGCATCACCTCCGCACCTCTTCTCTGGAACTATATCCTGTGAACAGATCAGACATTTGTATCCTGTCCGGTAGTCCCTCTTTCAGCAAGTTCCTTATATTTGCGAATCATGGCATCACAGCTTTTCTGATGGTCAGCGATCAGTGCATCGTACCGTGCACGTTCTGCGCTTAAGGATATTTCATAAATCTGGTTTAACTCTTCCAGCTTTTTCCAGAGATGAACTTCATCCACTCCGCCAAACAGCACCTTCCGAAACCTGACCGTCCGGAACCACTCCTTCAGCTTTTCGTGCTCATGATTTAACGCCTCTGTCTGCGGAAACCGCTCTGCTCCAGCATTACAGCTTCCTTTTTTTCCTGACCGTTTCTTCTTCATCACAACCGCCTTCAACTCCAACGCTTCCTGCGCCCGAATAACAGCACACCTGCTCCGGCGACTACGATACCTAATACCAGAATGTATGGTGTTGTATTGAAATCCAACCCAGTGTCCGGGATTGCGTCTTTGTTGTTGGTGAAGATAACTTCGTGAGGAACATCATTATCCCTTCTTGAAATAGATGTTATTTTCGCCTTTCTATTATTCGTACCAGAAGAATTACCGTCTATTGTATAGGAAGGCGTATATCTATCGCTGTTATAATAATCCTTTTCTTCGATTGTTACGGTTGCTCCAACTGGAACCTGTGTCAGTCTTGTTGTCTGCTTATCTGACAGTGTAATTGTCGTTGAACCTGTATACTGTGTCTCACCGATGTTGAATGGAAGCTTAATACTTCCATTTACTACAGAAACTGTAAAGTTAAACTGTTTACTTTTATCTCCCATACTTCCGGTTACAAGTTTTTTGATGTTTACTGATGTATAAAGCGGTGTGTAGTGGGCATAGAAGTTTACGGTACCATCTGCCAACTCTGTATTTTTTGGAGGATATGGCCAAGTTGTAATTTTCTGATCTCCACATGCTCCTCCATCAACATTTTCCGGATACCAGCCATCCAGAACATATGTTATTCCATCGATAACTTTCTCATTCTCACCTTGCTCTGTTTTAATAACAGAATCTCCAGTTTTATAGTTTTTCGCATCAACTTGTGTATACTCTGTATCATTGGGATTTTTCACCCAGAATTTAGCAGTAAATGCTCTTCTACTTTTAATATTCAATGCACAGTCTATATGATATGGATATTTTCCTCCGTTTCCCCGTGAAATTTTACGGGGAGTTAATGTAATTTCAAGAATATCTGATTTGTCAAGACTATTAATATTAATTCCCGTATCTTTACTGATTGCTTTTTTGTAATTCTCCCAGATTGAATCCAATATAAATGTAAAATATGAACCAGTAGTCGTATCTCCATTCTTTACTGTCCAGGTTGTGCCTGTCCTTCCATCCGGCCATGAGAGAATATAATTCGACACATTTTTTCTAATATTTTTATCTTTGTAAACTGTATCTCCTACATAACCATTTTCCCATTCTGCATCAGCTATATTAATTTTTCCTAACATATTACTGGTTTCCCCTGCCGGTGCCCATGCTCCCGTATCATTTGTCCATGGATCTCCTGCAGGATTGGCAAGATAATAAATTGCTGCACTTTTCTCGTTAATGGACCATCGTTCCTGCACCGCTACCGGATCTTGCTCCTGCTCTATATCCTGCACGGACTGCGCATCCGCCTGCGCTTCCAACTCCACATCCTGAACCTCATCTACCGATGCATCTGCATCTCCCGCCGGTGTTGCACCTGGTTCTTCGGGCTGTTCGGTGACTGTCGGCTCCTCCGGCTGTTCGGTCACGGTCGGATCTGCTGGCTGGATTGGCTCTTCGCCAGGCTCTACGGATGGCTCTTCCGGCTGCTCCGGATCCTCAGATGGAGCTTCGATAACATCTGTCGGTTCCTCTGTATTTTCATCTCCGGTTGTCACCGCAGGTTCTTCCGGTTGTGCTTCATCCACCGACTGATCATTTTCCGCTTCTGTGGCTGTCAGCTCTTCTGCATCCTCTGCGGATCCGGACTGTACTGTTTCAATATTTTCATTGGCTGTTTCACTGCTGGCCTCTACCGCAAACGCTGAGATGGAAACACTGCAGATCATTGCGAACGCAATACAGACTGAGAGGACCTTCCTCCACAGACGGTATTTTCCAGATGAATGATTATGTATCATACTTCAAACCTCCTTCTTGTATGCTATGGCAGTCAAAAACAGGCACTGCTCATTACATGTCCATGCCGGTATTTCTGCTCTTTCGCAGAGCACAATACTCTGTGAAAGATTCCCTGCGATCCGTGTAAATTTAACGGTTCTTTCTTCTCTGACGGCGGTTTTTGACGGTTTATAAAAAAACTCAGGCTCCCGGAAATTCTTTTTCCACGGTATCTGCGATCTTCAGTTTTTCCATATTTTTACGTTTCAGGTTCATGGATGAATGTACATAACATTCCAGTGTGATCCGTGTGCTGGAGTGCCCCAGGATCTCCGAAAGACTGCGGATCTCAAATCCGGCCTCCACACATCGTGTCGCAAAACTATGCCGCAAAGTATGGAAATGAACATTTTTCAGATCACAATCTTTCGTATATTGCCTCATGCGATACTGCAGGGTTCTGGGCTCCAGGAAATACCCTGCTTTTCCGGTCAGAACATATGCTTCCAGATCATCTGCTCTCCATTTGTTACAGAGCTTTTCAATATCCTGGTTCATGGGGATCATCCTTACCGACCTTCCACTTTTAGGAACCCCGGTTATGATCCGGGTCCTTTCTTCACTTGCAGGATTGAGATTTTTCAGGCGCTGCATGGTATGACGTACAAAGATGACTTTATTTTCCAGAGAAATATCTTCCCATTTCAGAGCACATACTTCTCCGATCCGCAATCCTGTCAGCAATGCCAGCAAAACCCCAAATTTACACGGATCCATGTCCCGTAAAAGATATTCCGTAAACCTTTTCTGTTCTTCACAGGTCAGCACACGCATTTCTTTTCGATCCTGCCTGGGGTATACGATATCCACCGATTTTGCCAGTGGATTCTGCTTTGTTGTATAATTCAGAATGGAATGCAGCACGGAAAGAATATCCCGCACTGTTTTTGGTGACAATCCTCTTTCATGGATAAGCCTGTAGCTGAATTGTTCTACAAGTATTTCTGAAATAGCCTCGGAAAAATACTGCCCGAGATCAGGCTTGATATATTTTTCCAGGATCGTTGTATATTTTACAAAAGTGGATGGTTTCACGCTGCTTCGTTTCAGATACAGCCATTCATTACAGTAATCTGCAAAGCGATTCCGTTTTCCTCTCACGGGCAGGAGCTGATCATTCATCAGCGCATAACGTGCCTGATTGACCTTATCTCTGGCTTCATGATATGTTTTTCCGTAACAGTAGCCATAGTGTATCCTTCCGTTTATCCGATGCTCCTTGATATATCTGGCTTCCCATCGTCCGTCTTTTCTTTTGTAAATGTTTTCTCCTTTTCTGCTCATTGATCTTTCCTCCTGTTATGCCGAATCTTATAGTCTGTTCACAAATAAGAGTTTTTATCCGCCGGTCTTTTATCCTCTGACGATGACACTGACGGCGAATAGTGTCCTTTTTCGGACACCGCAATATTTGCGCCCTATATTATCCGTAAAATATGGTGAAAAACCACGATAAAAAAGCCGGTTTTCAGGAACTTACGCCTTGAATTTCCAAAAAATTTATGGTATTTTTATAGAAACAGAGTATTGTGCTCTGTGAAATTTACCAACTATAATCTAAATAAATAAGCCGTTTTTTAAGCAAAAAAACTCCCTCACATATCAGTTTTTTCTGATATATGAGGGAGTTTCTGATCTTATATTTTATTTCTGTTCTTCAAGCTTTCTTTTTAACATCTGAATTTCTTTTTCCTGAGCTGCAATTTTCTCCTTTTGATTATCAATCTGCTCCTGCATCTGATCAACCATATACTTCACTGTGTTTCTGTCAAGAATCTTTAATTCCTCTGAATACATTTCCATCATCCCTTCCACATTCCGGCATATATTATATATGTGCTCGTACATGACCGTAAACTCCGGATATTTTTTTATTAATTTCACGATTACTTCCGGAGAATCCATACTCAAAAATGCCAGCCATGCATCCAGTTTATCTGTGATACCTTTATTGTGCATATTCTCACGAAAGATGTCAAGCGGAAGAAATACATATTTCTGAAGCAGATTAAGTTCCAATCCTGTATCTGATCTCTGTTGAAAAATATGGCAGTATCTATCTTTATATTTATGAAAATCTCCTGTACTTTTATCAATCAGTACAATTGTATATACACTTTTTATATCCTTATAGGAAAACTTCTCTTTTCTGGTACTTCGGGCATTTTTATATTGCCTTAATAATAGATCAGAAGAATAACATGCGCATCTTTCCCCAGGAAAAGCGTAACCTATTTTTTGCACTTCCACGTTACAATATGAACCATCATCAAATCGTACCAGAATATCCATGATCAAAAGAGACTGCTCATCTGCCAGTCTTGTAGAATCTCCTGGTAAAACTTCGATAATTTTCACCTTTCTCTGAAGCAATACTTCAAGAAAATCCTCTAATCTTTCCGGTACTGTTTCCGGATTCATAATTTCTTTAAAAAATGCATCATACAGCATTTTCACCCCCTTCACTCCCGTACAGAAATCCAGAAATTCCTCTCTCTGTTCTTCTTTCCAGCTATAAAATCTCTCTGTCAGATTTATGTTCTGCTGAATGTCCCGCAAAATCTCCTCGCGGGTTCTTATCATTGGAAAATAAGCCTTTAATTTCGTATTCAATTAATCTTCTCCTTGTCTGATAAAAAATGGAAATTCCGTTTCAGATCTGAAACATCTGTGAATGCCATACGGCTAGAATAAGTCTTATAAGATACTTATAGAATATCATATTTTTATCTTGCATCCAAGATTTTTCCTTCCTGTTGTTTCTCTGTATTTCGACACGATATTTTATGGCAATCAACCAGATACGGCGCAGACTACAAATATCCTTCTGCAAAAAAACTCCCTCACATATCAGTTTTTTCTGATACATGAGGGAGTTTCTGATTTATGACTGATCTATGACCTATTTTGCTTTATAACGGTAAACGGTTTTTACTGCTGTGCTGTCTTTACCGGTTGTCCAATCACTTTCGGAGGTTGTGGTCTGAGTCTGGAGTTTTTTGTTCTGGTACTGGTTCATGCGGTACCAGGCCTGGCCTCTGGCTCCGTGGCTTCCGTAGGCGCCGTTACAGGTAGTTCCGCTGGAGCACCATACCCGACTGCCGTTTCCATTCCAGTTCAGCAGATAATAGGTAATGCTCGGGTCATCTCCATCTGCGCCGGAAGCAGCTACGGTTACCTGACTGGCTGCTACACTGTCAAAATGTACATAAGGGCCCGTCTGTGCGAAGTTTACATTCTTTCCGGTATTCGGTCCGCAGAAATGATAGTAATAATAGCCCACCAGCTGTCTGGATGCAGATGTCTCCAGTGGTCTTACAGACTCATAAACACCACCATCATTGACATAGCTGGAGGTTGTTTTCTGATAGGTGTGTTTATACTGGATCGTATATTTATCGGAAGTAATATTCTTGGGAAGCGTATCCACATAAACCCAGTTTTTAGGTTTCGCCTTGATCTTAAAGGTCTTTGTTACGGTTCCGCTGTAATTCCCCTTAAACTTCACCGTTACCTTATAAGTACCAACATTTTTTCTTCCACGAGAATATGTCACCTTGTAATTGCCGGAACTGATGGTTTTTTTATTCGCACCGGTTACTTTTACCTTCGGTGTTTTTACTTTTCCGTCATATGTATAGCTTGTGGCAGAAAGCTTTATTGTCTTCGGATAATAGATGGTTTTCTTTCCGGTCACTGCACCGCAGGAGCAAAGATACTGCACATATCCGTTCCTGGATGTAGTTGCTTTCTTTACCTGTTTTTTGTAGCTGTGTTTATGAGCTTTTCCGGTAATCTTAAAGGTTTTTGTAACGGTTCCCGAGTAATTGCCTTTAAACCGAACTGTTACCCGATAAGTTCCAACATATTTTCTTCCGGCAGAATAGGTAACTGTATAGTTGTCTGCACTGATCACCCTGTTGTTGCTGTCTGTAACCTTTACCGTTGGCTTTTTTACTTTTCCATTATAAGTATAGCTTGTTCTGGAAAGCTGTATTTTTTTCGGATAATAGATGATCTGTTTATTCTGTATACTTCCGCAGCTGCACTGCTCCTGTGTATATCCGTTGGCAGTGGTGGTTGCCTTTACTGTTACTCTCTGATAGCTATGTGTATGTGTGACCGGAGCTGCCTGAACAGTGAAATTCACAGAATCCGAAAATGTATATGCATACTGTGCATGATTCACAGATGCCACCGCTACTCTGTAATTCCCCGCCGGCAATGTGCAGGACCAGCTTGTTCCATTCACTCCATACTGAAATTGCGTCGGATTGGATTCTCCTGCTTTATACACATATACATCATAATATCTGGCATAGCTTGTTGCATTCCAGAAAAAAGTTGTGGTCTGATTCGCTTTTCCCGGATTCACGCTCACATATGGCTTGCCCGGTACACGAACGCCCGGATAGATAAAGCCAAGCAACACCTTGTTGGAATCATAAGGGCGCCTTCCTCCGACTGCATTGGTCAGTGTATATCCATATGCAACTCCATGAGAGGATGTCTGATCTTTGTCCGTTCTTCCTCCCTCATCTACCGTAAATCTGTTGTTTCCAAGATTAGCTGTTACATAAGCAACATGTCCGTAATAATCTCCGCTCCATACAGCAATAGAACCGGGAACAGGCTCATTTCCTACTGCATAGCCCTGATTGATAGCATTTTGCCACCAGCTTACCGCATTTCCCCATGCAGGCAATGCGATTCCCTGTCTGTCATACACGCACTGCCATGCAAAGCGTGTGCAGGGGATCTCATATAAGCCATCTCGATCCACATCCTGTGTTGTAGGATAAGGATTACCTGCTGCTGTTACCGTTGCTGCCGGTACCGCACTGAAGGCAGTTACTGCGGACAGCGCAAGGACCATCAATTTTTTCAGAAGCTTCTTTTTCATAGTTTTCTCCTTTCCTGTGGTTTCATCCTTCTTACCGGATAATCCTGATCTGGCACGCCTCCATAGCTTTCAGTGCATTCTCATGACTCTCCGGTGTTACACCTGCGCAGCACGTGGCATCAACACAGATCGGCACTTCCGGAAGGGATGCTTTGATCAGCAGAGCATTGGAGATCACACAGATATCTGTGCAAAGTCCCACAAGAGTAATACTTCCGATTCCTTCATCTTCATCGATCATAGTCAATTCCCCGGCAAGATCCGTGGAGCCGAAGGTTTCTTTATCAATGGGTTCTGTTTTCCTTAAAGCGTCCAGCTCTTCCCGAATCTGCCATCCATCTGTGCCCCTGATACAGTGAGGAACCGGAAGGTTTTTCCCTTCCTGTGTCTCCAGATAATACGTTTCATGGGTATCCCTTGTAAAAAATACCTTTCCTTCAAAATTCCGGATCTTCTCCTCCACCTTCGGAACAATGGCAGCTGCCTCCTTCGTGCCAAGTGCACCGTCGATGAAATCATTTTGCATGTCTACTACAATGAGAATGTTCTGCATGTTTGTCACCCCTTGTTTCATAATTTATTTCTGTACGACAAGTTTATGATACTCTTATTGTGCATACTCTCACGGAAGATGTCAAGGTAAAGAAAAGTTTCTCAGGCTTCAACGATCCACACATCCCACGCTGGCACTGCATACGTAGGCGTTCCGATGATCACATGGATCCCCGCCTCTTCCATGGCATCCATCATTCACTCCTCATGGGAAAATCAAACACCCCATCCTGGGGCTCGCAGGTGCTCCACGTAGACTCCGCAATACGCACCGTATTGATCCCCGCTTTTTTCATCATCTCTATATCTTTATCAAGTCTGTCATACGGCATGTATTCATCGTAGTATGCCGCACCAAAAAGAATTTCCTTCATCTCTGCCTCCCACTGTATGTTTTGATAATCCTATCTTAGCAGAAATTTCCTGCACAGAATATCATTTATTCAATATAATCATCATTTATCCCACATCATTATCACTTGCCTGAAAAATCCCCAATATCCTTATAAAAAACCGCCCTTTTCTTCCATGCCAAAACATGAGAAAAGAGCGGTTCCCGTTTCATTTTTTTACAAAAACTGTTTTATTTACCTTCAGCAATGTCCTTAGTGATCTTCAGGAATTTATCGATATCATCTGTTCCATGGCAATGGAGCGGAGAAACACGAAGTGCACCCTCAAGACCAAGAGTCTCAACAATACGTTTGGAATACGGGCTGCTCTTTACACGCTCGAACAGAGTAACTCCATGCTCCAGATATCTTCTTGCACACTCTGCAAATTCAATACCCTCGATACCCATGGCAACGATCAGATCCTTATAAGTAAGATCCTCCATATCCACATAAACCTGAACCCCCGGAATATGACGAAGCCCCGGAACCTTATCGGTACCTTCCAGCATACGGTACAGAAGCGCTCTCTCCTGAAGATGAATGTGATTCATACCCTCAACAAAAAGCTCACGCTTATTATATTTTTGTGCGGAATCACCCAGGAAATGCTTACCGATACTGCAAACATAATCAATAACCGCCATCATAGCCGCAAAGTTAGCCGGAGCCGGAGTACCAAGAGCCCATACATTATCATCCTTGCAGGTCAGCTTGATATGCGGCATCACAGCAACACGGTCAGAAACATAAGCATAACCGCAGCCACGAACACCAAAGAACTTATACGGAGCAAAGTTGCAGACATCCACATCCCAGTCCTCAACATCGATCACTGCATGAGGAGCATGCTGAACTGCATCACTTACAATATAGATATCCGGGTTGATCTCTTTTGCACGACGTGCGATCTCCTTGATATCCATGATATTACCGGAAATATTTGAAGCAGCCATAATACTGAGAAGAACCGTATCCTTATCTACATACTTCATGATCTCATCCGGATCAAGGCCACCAGTCACCTTATTAGCCGGAACCTCACGAAACTCTCTGCCGGTCTTTTTACAGTAATACTCAACCGCATCATGAGCAGACGGATGCTCCAGAGCAGAAGTAACTGCGTTCTTACCCCAGTCAACACCTTCCATGATCGTACCAACCGCATGGAACATAGTCTGGGAAGCAGTCAGCTCAGTGATAAGCGCACCACTCTTTGCACCAAAAATAACCTCAAGGATCTCCTGAGTACCATTCTTAACATAATCCGCCAGATCAAAGCCCCTGCCGCGGGCACGCTCCGGACAATCCGGGAACTCCTCGATAGCAGCCTTAGCCTCAACCGCCTTCTTAAGCCGCAGAGAACCACCGGAGTTCTCAAAGAAAAGTCTCGCGCCATACTGTGGATCCTTATCTGCATAATAAAACTGAGACTTCAGCTTCTTCTGATATGTATCTGAAAACAAAACGCCATGATTAAATTCCATAATAATATCCTCTCCTTCATCACATAAGCCCCGGCAACCCGGACAGCCAGCTATTCATGAACACTCTCATTTCATACGACTGTGTTCAGTATATATCTCTCATCAGAAGATAGCATAACACATTTACAAATAGTTATAAAATGAATAATGTAACTGTATTATATTAACATTGTTTATATTTTAACACAGCGTAGCACTGATAGCTCATCCAACTCCCGAGCAGCCACACTACCCTACCGCCCTGAAAAGCCAGCCCGTGAGGCGTGTGCTGCCTGTCGCCGGACTCTGCAGGAGGGGAGCTGATTCTTGGCTGGCGGAAATCTGCGTTGTTTTACAAAAGTCCGCTGTCTGAGCGGCTGCAAGACGCGAGTTCGGACTTTTGTAAAACGCTTTTAGCAGATTCCCGGCAGCCTAGAAGCCAGCCCCCGACGAAGCCCCGGCGGCAGGCAGCACACGCCTCACGGGCGTCCCTTTTCACCAAAAAAAGCCGAACCAGCCACATCCCGCAGCCAGTTCAGCTCAACCCATACAACTACAAACTCACTCACCATCAACCCAGGCAAGCAGCTTCCCGGTAAAAACCCTATTAAAGAAATGGATCACCGGTCCCAGCCCAAAAGCCGTCACCAGTGTACCAATACCCACAACACCACCAGTCAGATAACAGATCAGCGCACAAAGCACATCATTAGACATCCTGTGCCAGAAATAAGGAATCTTCGGCCATCTCTCTGTCATGATCAGCGAAAGACTATCATAAGGCGCAACCCCCTCATCCGGCATCTGATACATCGACAGTCCCAGACAGCAGATCACAACACCCACACACAGTGCCACCAAACGTACCGGCAGCGCCACAAGCTCCAATCCAAAAACACCAGTATAAATATTATAAAAGAAAGTAGTAATATAAGCCAGACAAACCGCATTCACAACCGTACCGATCCCCAGGAACCTTCTGCCAAAAGCAATCTCAATGATCAGCAGCACAATATTTACAATCAGCTGGAAATTACCATACGCCATACCAATCATATCCGCAACCGCCATATTCATTCCACTGAACGGATCCGTTCCAAGCCCGGCAAGCTTGAAAATTCCAATCCCCATACCTGCAAAAACATTTCCGATACACATGATCAGAACATGCTTCCAGTTAATGTTCTTCAAAAAATCCCCCATAAACCTCATACCTCATCCTCTCTGAAAATATTGTCAGGCAGATATCCACGATCCACCTTCACTGCGCAAGATCCATACCAGATAATACCTTAATAACCAGCCTGCTGCAACGCTTATATTCTATCACACCCCCTCACCCCTGTAAAACACAAAAACCCCAAGAAACAACAAAAAGCAACAAAAAAAGACATCCTGCAGACCACATTATATGATCTGCCGGACATCTCTCTTTTTCATATCACGCTGTTAATTCAATTTCACAATCACCAGTCAATCCCGAAGCTCTCATGGCAGAGCCTCGTTATTTCAGATATCCCGAAAAATTTTTCCAATATCCAATATTATTTAATGAACTTAACCTCAGGATAAATTGCCTGCTTGGCAGCCTCTTTGCGCTCATTAAATACAACCTTGTTCTCCTCAAACAGGTTACGTCCCTGTGCATCGATAGATACGATCAGCGGTCCAAACTCCTTAACCTTGTTGCACCATAAAGTCTCAGGCATTCCAAGCTCATCCCAGTGATGCTCAACAATCTTCTCAACCTCTGTAGCAGCCACAACTGCACATCCAGCCGGGAAAACACAGTGGATAGCACCGAACTCTTTACAAGCACGCTCCGTATTCGGGCCCATACCACCTTTACCAACGATCACTCTGACACCAGTCAGTTTTGTAAACTCATACTCGAACTTCTCCATACGCATGGAAGTTGTCGGTCCTACAGAAACCATTTCATAATCATCCTCTGTACCCTCGATCTTACGAACGATCGGGCCGGCATGGAAAATCGCTTTGTTGCGGATATCATACGGAAGCTCTCTTCCATACTCAACCAGACGACGGTGAGCAACGTCACGGCAGGTCATCAGATCTCCGTCCAGCCATACAATATCGCCGATTTTGATATCAGCCAGGTCTTCTGCGCTTATAGGTGTAATAAGAACTTTTTTATCTCCTCTGATTTCGATCATGATTTTTCCCTCCGTTTATATTAAGCATTAAATTTCCATGTGGAATGAGTATCACAGGTTACTGTAAGATCCGGATTTACAACCAGATGTCCACGACGGTGAGACCAGCATCCAACGTTTACTGCAACACCGATGGTAGATGGATGACGTGCGGTATTCTCAATGTTGACACCCATTACAGAATACTTTCCGCCCATACCCTGCGGTCCAAGGCCGATCGCATTGATACCGTCCTCAAGAAGCTTCTCCATTTTTGCTGCGTTTGCGTTGTCATTGTGGGAACCGATCGGACGCATCAGCGCTTTCTTGGAGTTCAGGGCAGCTGTCTCTACAGATGTACCTACACCTACACCAACAAGAAGCGGAGGACACGCATTCAGTCCATAAGTTGTCATCTGATCCAGAACAAAATCTGTAACACCCTCATATCCTGCGCCTGGCATCAGAACCATTGCTTTTCCAGGAAGAGTACATCCGCCGCCTGCCATGTATGCGTAGATCTCACATTTATCGCTGTTCGGAACAATATCCCACCATACAGTCGGAGTTCCTTTACCAACGTTTTTCTTTGTATTGTACTCATCAAAAGTCTCAACGGAATTATGTCTTAACGGTGCTGCAAAAGTAGCCTGAACAACAGCATCTTTCAGAAGTGCTTCCAGCTCATTGATATACGGGAAATTTGTTCCGCATTTCAGCCAGAACTGAAGAACACCTGTATCCTGACAGCTTGGGCGGTTCAGCTCTACAGCAAGACCCTGGTTCTTTGTCATTGTCTCATAGAGAACTTTTGGAAGTGCAGCTGTTTCCTGAGAACCAAGCTCTTCCAGTTTCTTAACTACGTCATCCGGTAATTTTTTTCCAATATGGGCAACAAAATCTGCTACCATGTCTGTTAATACTTTAACTCCATTTTCCTTAGTCATGATTTACCTCCTGATATGGTTCGATGGTTTAATGTTTTTTAGTTACATAGGTTTTTGTTGGTTGTTTCATCATTAATTTTGGCTGATTAATGGTTAAGATAGCTTTTTGGCTTATTTATCACTTCTCCTGTACTGTATGGTCAGTACAGAAGGGAATGAACTTAATTGATCAAAAATGTTGCTGGTCACAAAGTAAACAGTAACTCAAAAGTTTCTCTCCTTACGGATAAAACGGGAACAGGATCGGTAACAGGATCATACAGATCACAAAAGATACCAGGATCAGCGGCAGACCGGATTTTACGTAGTCTTTGAATTTGTATCCTCCAAGACCAACTACCATGGTGTTTGCCGGCATACCGATCGGTGTTGCATATGCACAGGAACCTGCGATAACCGTTGCGATAACAACAGCTCTCGGATCTGCTCCCAGGTTGTTCGCAAGAGATACCGCGATCGGGATCATCAGTGCTGTGGTTGCTGTATTTGACATAAAATTTGTCAGTACACAGGTTACAATAAAGATCACCAGAAGAAGAAGGATCGGACTCGGATCTGCTCCAAGAAGTCCTACGATCTTATCTGCGATCAGCTCTCCGGCTCCGGTTGTATCCAGCGCTTTTGCAAGTGTCAGAGAACCGCCGAAAAGGAATACAACTTTCAGGTCAATAGATTTCAGTGCTTCTTTTTCGGAAATAACTCCTGTCAAAACCAGGACGATGGCTCCGATACATGCAGAAACCTCAATGCTGATACCGATCTCTTTTTCAAAGATCATTGCAAGGATCACAAGGATCAGAACTACCAGAGAAACCGTCTGTTTCCACTTCGGTACATGGCTGAAATCCTGCTGATCTTCAAGCGCTTCCCCGGCCGCATGGTTTCCATTGGGAAGGAAACGATATCCGATAAAAACAAAATAGAGGATTCCAAGAACAAGCATCGGAACTCCAACCGGCGCATACATAAAGAAGCTTGTGGAAAGCCCCATCTCCTGAAGTGCATTCACACCCATCAGGTTTCCGGGTGCACCGATAATAGAAAGGTTTCCGCCAAGTGCTGCGGCAAATACCAGCGGCATCAGAAGACGGCTTCTGGAATAACCGGACTCATCGGCGATTCCACAAACTACCGGGATCAGCACTGCTGCAGTACCTGTATTGGATAAGAATCCGGACATTACACCTACGATCACCATGATCGCAATGATCAGTGTTTTTTCTGTTCTGGCAAATTTCGTGACCAGTCCTCCGATCTTATTTGCCATTCCTGTTTCGAACAATGCCTGGCCTACTACAAACATGCCAACGCAAAGGATTACGTTACTGTTTACATACTGTGAAAATGTTGTTGTTGCATCCACAACTCCTGTAAGGGTCAGGCCAATCGCACAGATCGAAGCCGTCAGACCAAGAGGAATTTTTTCAAGGATGAAACTGATAATGGTGAACACAAGAAACAGCAATGTGATAGTTGTCTGAGACATTTCTGTACTCTCCTTCCATTTGGTTTTTTCCTGAAAAGTATAGGCCGTACACGTTTCTTTTGATGGTTCCATTATAACCGGTGTACATATAAAAAAACAAATTAATGAAACATATATCCGCATAAAAAATATTTATAGTATCAGTTTTTAATGATAATTTTTGTACATTACTAACATAAAATCAGCGTATCAGCAAATGAATCTGGCAAAAATTATATTTCTATGCTATTTTTATGTAGACACCAAAATACTCTGTCACATCTTTTCCGGACAGAAATGAAAAACTTTACTAAAAAATTTAATCTGACAATTCATCGAGAGAAGGTTTATCATGACACTGAATCAACTACGCTATTTCTGCACAGCCAGCCGCTGCCACAGCATCACAAAGGCAGCCGAAGAATTATATGTGACCCAGCCCACCATTTCCATGGCTATCCGCGATCTGGAGATTGAATTCGGGATCAGCCTTTTTTCCAGAAAAGGAAATCAGCTGAGTCTGACCCAGGAGGGAGAGTCCTTCTACAAAAAAGCTACCTATATCCTTCAATATTGTAATGAGCTTCAGGCCGATTACTCCAGCATGTCCAGGATAAAGCCCCCTCTTCGCATCGGGATCCCTCCCATGCTGAGTACCGTATTTTTTCCGGAGCTGCTTACGGCGTTTCACGAAAAGCACCCGGAAATTGCCGTAGTACTGGAAGAATACGGATCTGTCCGTGCCTGCAATCTGGTACAGGATGACACCCTGGATGTAGCTTTGGTCAATATGGAACAGTATAATATAGATAAATTTCACAACACTGTCCTGGCCAACGACCAGGTGGTTTTCTGTGTGAGCAACGACCACAGGCTGGCAGAAAAAAAATCAGTCACAACAAAAGATATGGCGAAAGAGCAGCTGATCTTTTTCAATGCTGACTCCGTCCAGAATCAGATTCTGAAAATGCGTTTTGAAATGGACGGCTACAAGCCCAATATCGTGATGCGAAGTAGCCAGATCTACACTACTTTGCAGTTTGTAAAAACCGGAAAATATGGCTGTTTTCTCTATTCCAGCATGACCGATAAATTTTCCTCTTCCAATATTACCGGCATCCCTCTCAATCCACCTGTCCGCATAAAAATCGGCATGGTATGGAAAAAAAGCAAATACATCAGCGGCGATATGCTGACATTTCTGCATTTCACCCGCATGTATTACAAAGAACATCCGCTGATAGAAAAATAACAATTTACCAGATCCTGATTATATGTCGATTAATTTTTCTAATAAATGCAATTTTTTTTAAAAAACCATTGAAATCCATCAATTCATGTGATACTCTGTGTTACAGTGTTTTTCTACACAGAACGAATGACCGCCACTACCGTACACAAAAAGGTCCTGGCATCATTCAAAAATAAAAAAACTCAGGAGAGTCTCTTCAAATCAAAAGGGAAGAGCGCCGAAGGTGTACGCAGCACACAAAATGCTGTAAATCTCTCAGGCAAAAGGATGGAGGAAAGAGTAATGTTTACACAAATCAACAACTTTATCACATGGTTTGACGGAGTCGTTTGGGGACTTCCGCTGATCATTCTGATCCTGTTCACAGGAATTCTGTTAACCACTCGGTTAGGTCTTTTACAGGTAAGGCACCTCGGAAAGGCACTGAAATTCATGGTAAAAAATGAAGAAGGCGGCGATGGTGAGGTCACAAGCTTCGGAGCTCTGTGTACTGCGCTTTCAGCAACCATCGGAACCGGAAATATCGTAGGTGTCGCAACTGCTATCGCAGCTGGCGGACCAGGAGCACTTTTCTGGATGATCGTAGCCGCATTCTTCGGAATGGCAACCAAATACGCAGAAGGACTTCTGGCGATCAAGTACCGTACCATTGACAAAGAAGGCCACGTTCTCGGCGGACCTTTCTACTACATCGAAAACGGTATGGGAAAACAGTGGAGATGGCTTGCCAAGATCTTCGCATTTTTCGGAGCAGGTGTGGGACTTTTCGGTATCGGAACCTTTACACAGGTAAACGGTATCTCATCTGCAGTTACCAATTTCTTTGACCCGGATAAAGCACACACGGTAGCACTTTTCGGAAATACATATTCCTGGGCAACTGTAGTTGCATGTCTGATACTTACCGTATGTGTAGGACTTGTCGTTCTCGGCGGAATCCAGAGAATCGCAAAGGTATCCCAGGTCGTTGTACCGTTTATGGCAGTTCTCTATGTTGCACTGGCACTGATCATTGTGATCACAAACATCACGGCAGTACCTGCAGCGATCGTAACTATCGTAAAATCTGCTTTCACAGGAAGCGCACTTGCAGGTGGCGCAATGGGAACCATGGTCGTAGCTATGCAGAAGGGTATCGCCCGCGGTATCTTCTCCAATGAGTCCGGTCTTGGTAGTGCCCCGATCGCAGCCGCTGCAGCTCAGACAAAGGAGCCGGTACGTCAGGGTCTTGTATCCATGACAGGTACATTCATTGATACTATCGTTATCTGTACAATGACAGGTCTTTCCATCGTCATCACAGAGACATGGAACACAGGTCTTGAGGGTGTTGCCATCACAACAGCTGCTTTCCAGAAAGGTCTTCCTTTCCCGCCGTTTGTAGCATCCTTCTCACTGATGCTGTGCCTGGTATTCTTTGCATTCACAACAATCCTTGGATGGGATTACTACGGTGAAAGATGTCTGGAATACCTGTTCAACAGAAACAAAGCCGCAGTTACAACATACCGCTGGCTGTACATCATCTGCGTATTCATCGGACCATATATGACTGTAGCAGCTGTATGGAACATCGCAGATATCTTCAATGCCCTGATGGCATTCCCGAACCTGATCGCTCTTCTTGCCCTGAGCGGTGTGGTTGTAAAGGAAACTAAGGATTTCTTCAAAAGACATAAAAATTACGAATTCTGATCCCAAATATCGTAATCAAATGTAAACACGCGCAAACCCATGATGATCCCCTAATATCATATAAAAAAAGACGCGAACCTTTTTATCCTCCGATAAAAGGCCGCGTCTTTTTTATTTAAAAGCTTTCTATGCCAGCGTCAGGATCTCCATCTGCTGTGTCAGATCCGCTGCATCCAGAATCTCTCCATTTCGGATATCTTTCTTATCAAGCCGGACACACATTTCCTCTCCATCTGTCATATGGAAAAAATTATCCTCCAGAGTAACATCCGCATCAGTAAATCCAATAGCTGTAAACGGGCTGAAGCAGCTACTTTTTAAATGGATCACAAATGCATCACCTTGCTCCTCCACCTCGGCAGTGATCTCCGGTTTATCCAGCTCCAGATATTTATACGGAACAAGGGTCTCCACATCACAGAGCACACCTCCGTCAGCAAGTGTCACTTCCGCCTCAAGAAAGATCTCATACTTCTTGTCTTCCCATCCGGAAACATCCACCGCCAGGATCGGAGCGGACTCCTGCACACCCACAGTGCCCGTTCCGGTAAGCTTCTCAAGAATCTCGCATTCCATATTTTTCACATAAAAGGCAACCTGATATGACTGTGCGTCCATACTTTCATTTGCCAGATACACCTGCATGATATCCCCATCCATGCACATACTCACCGCCTGTGGCCCATAGAATTTTTTTGCCATATAATGAAGTGCCTTCCAGCGGCCAAAGTAGTCGATACTTGCCCAGGATGCCACCGGCCAGTTGTCATTGATCTGCCAGTAAAGGGTACCCATACAGCGGCCTCTGTGACGTCTCCAGTGGTCTACTCCATACTTCATGGCCATTCCCTGAAGGATCTGGCTCACATAGAGAAGCTTGCGGAAATTCTCCGGATAACGGAAATTCTCGGAAAGATAATACAGGATCTTTCCGTTAGCTGCAGGATTTTTCTGGTGGTTCTCCATCACCCTGGAAAAAATATTCCTATCTTTCTCTTCCGTAAAGCTCTCCACAGTTTTCAGGCACGGAAAAGACTGGAAGCCAAACTCCGAGCAAAAACGAAAATAATGCTTCTGATAATCTGTAAAAGGCTTCTGACCATGCCATACATCCCAGTAGTGACAGTCTCCTCTGTTCTCATCGTCCGGATCATCAAAGCAGCCTCCGGAGCTTGGGGAAGACTGCCAGAAAAAGGTCTCGCTGTCTGCCGCCCTCACTGCTTTCGGAATCACATACTCAAACATTTTTATGTAGTCCGCACGGAGATATTTCGACTCACTCTGTACCTCCGGCCAGTGATCCCAGGCAGACTCCATCTCATTGTTTCCGCACCACAGGCCAAGGGATGCATGATGACGGAGACGTTTTACATTTTCCGTGATCTCCTTCGTGATATTATCTTCAAATTCTTCTGTAAGATCATAAACATTACATGCGAACATCAGATCCTGCCATACGATCAGTCCCATCTCATCACAAAGATCATAGAAATGATCCGAAGGATAATAACCGCCGCCCCACACACGGACACAGTTAAAATTGGCACGTTTGCAGGATTCCAGAAGATACTTCTGGACCTCCGGTGTGATCCTGGAATAGATGCAGTCCTCCGGAATATAATTTCCCCCCATGGCAAAAATTTTCACGCCATTGACACAGAACGCGAACTCTTTTCCCCAGAGATCTTTTTCCTGGCTGATGGTAAGGGTACGGAGACCGATGCGCTTCGTTATGGTTTCCAGAACTGTGCCATACTCGTCCAGAAGTTCCACCTGAACTTTATATAACGGCTGATCGCCGTAGCCGTTTGGCCACCAGAGCTTCGGGTTGTGGATCGAGGATGTCAGCACTGCTGGATTATTATTCGCTGATACAGTCTCCCCCACTTTGCATACATGGGCTTCCGTTTTTCGGTCGTTAGCACCTGTTCTATGTCCACAGACGCTCTCTGCATCCTCCTGGATCGTCACTCTCACCTGACACTTATCCACAGCATCTCCGCTTACAGCCACAGTTGTACACACATCCACAGCATTATCCCCATGCACCTGTGTGATCTTCACATCCTCAATTCTCGGATGACTGTATGCTTCCAGATAAATATCCCGAAAAATCCCGGCATCAATGGTCTGGGGGCCCCAGTCCCATCCAAACATACAATGAGCCTTCCGGATCAGCTGGTTTCCTTTCATTCCACCGCAGGGAACATAGTGGATCTCTTTATTATCTTCATACTCATAAGCTTCGATATACTTGAATACCGACCGGAACGATCCGGATCTGATTCTCCCCGGAATGAAGAAATTCTTTCACATCCAGCTTCCAGGTACGATGCATGTTATCTGCAGATCCGGCTTTTTGCCCATTGATATAAATATCTGCAAGAGTATCCAGCCCCTCACAGACCAGAATTATTTTTTCTTCTTTCAGGATATCCTCTGCAGCCACAAATGTTCTGCTGAATTCATAATCCTTCCGGAACAGTTCCCTTGTCACATCCTCATTTGTCCGGTAAAAAGGATCTTCGATCTTCCCGGCACCATAGAGCCCGGAAAGCACAGATCCCGGAACCTGTACCTCACATAATCTGTCATTTCCTGCTTCTGCCAGCTCCCACTGGCCATTTAACATTATTTTCCTCATAAAATATATCTTCTCCTGTAAAAATCCCCTTCGCACGATCTTATATACAGGGCTGTTGTATTAGCCGTACTGTATTTTATTTATAGCCTTCCCCCATAATTCCGGTAATTCTCAATATAATCCAGGATCTCCTCCGGGTCTTTCATGAACCGGCACATACCCACAACATCTCTGGACATAAATTTTTCCCCTGCTGTGTATTCCAGGAGTGCCTGCATGCTGTCGTAATATCCCTGAATATTATAAAGAACGATCGGCCTGTCGATCCGTCCCAGACTCTTCAATGTCAGAATCTCAAAAAACTCCTCATAAGTACCAATTCCCCCAGGTACCACGATGGTCGCATCCGAGCGGCTTTCCAGCAGGTGCTTCCTCTCACGCATATTTTCAGTAAAAATGAACTCTGTACAATGCTCATACAACACTCCCGGCTGGTCAAAAAATCTCGGTGCGATACCTAGGATATAACCTTTTTCTCTGTCAACACCCCGGGCTGCCGCCCCCATCAGCCCCTCTTTTCCACCTCCGAAAACAAGGCCGTGGCCACGTTTCCCCATCAGCTGTCCCAGCTCTTCCGTTTTCTCATAATAGATCTTTTTCAGCTCTGCGCTGGACGCTCCATAGATACAAATATTCATGCTTCCGTCTCCTTCCCTGCTGCCTCCACAAATGCCCGGAGAAGCTTCAGCTGTTCTGAAGAATCATACATCATCTCCGGATGCCACTGCACAGCTACTGCAAATGGATGATCATTTATCTCTGAATATAACTTTTGCCGGCCTCTGCACATGATACTGGCAAAGACCGGCTTTCCGTCATTTCCGATACATCTGGAATGCATCCGGAAATGCCTGTTATTTTATTATAATCTGACATACACATGGGGTCAAGCAATTGCCGCTGCCTAAAGCTCCCGTTTTATTATACGAGAACTTTTTCCATCCGCTGTATTTCTGGTTTCTTTCCTGCGGATTCATGGAGGGGATGAACTGATTGCGGTTCTTCACCTCGAAAATGCTCTCCATCTATAATTTAGGACTGATCAGTCATACAAGCCATTCTGCTCAAAATCTCTGAACAGGCTGGCTTCTCCATCATCAGCAAATGCATCTGCATCCCCCTGATCGGAATCATCCTGTCCTCCCTGGATATCTGGGATATCTGCATCCTGGGAATCCTGGGACGTGCTATCCTCAGAGCTGTCCTTGCTATCCTTGCTGGAACTGTCATCTTTACCAAGTTTTACAGTGAGTGTCTTCTCCTTATACTCATTGCCATCCAGAACTGCAACCGTCACATCGATCTTTTCCTTCGGCTCATAATACTGAAGCAGCTCAACCAGCTGATCGATACTGGTGATCGTTTTACCATCAAACTCTGTAATGACCATATTCTTGGTAATACCTGCATCATCGGCAGGGCCGCCCTCGGTTACCTTCGAAACAAATACACCCTGCGGGATACCATAAATCTGTACTGCCTCCGTACTTACTGTACTGCCTGTGATACCAAGGATACCATGATTATCCACTTTATCTCTTGCCTTGGCATTCATCATGTTCTCAAGAGAATCCGCAACATCAGAAATTGCAATGGCATACCCCATACCTTCAACCTCAGTAGAAGCAAGCTTGGAAGAGTTAATACCAACAACCTCACCATCCATATTCAGAAGCGCACCGCCACTGTTACCGGGATTGATAGCCGCATCTGTCTGGATCAGGTTCACGCCCTTGTTGATACTGCTGCTGTTATCTGTAGAATCACCCTCGATCTGTCCTGATGCATCTGTCTTACGGTTCTTAGCACTGACAATACCGGTAGTAACGGACTGGCCATAGCCAAGTGCATTACCGATGGCAACAACCTGCTCACCGATCTTCAGATCATCAGAGCTTCCGATCTTTGCAACAGAAATTGCATCCATTGTATCATCCGAAACATCCTTCGTTGCAACAGAAACAACTGCAAGATCCTCGTTTTCATCAAAGCCCTTTACCGTAGCTTCATAAGCATTACCATCTGCAAAGGCAACTGACAAGGTATCGGCACCATCCACAACATGATAGTTTGTGGCGATCAGCAGCTCAGAATCTGTTTTTCCGATGATAATACCGGAACCGCTTCCTTCAACTTCCTGCTCCTGGCTCGGCGCATACTGGGAACCAAACATGCTGTAATAATCCTGAACCTCCTGAACGGACTTGGTTGTGATGGCAACTACAGAAGGCATTGCCTCCTCAGCAACATCTGATACATCCAGACTGCCCTTTGTATCGGAGGATTTTGTAGCCTCTGTATCTTTGCTGTCTTTATTTGATTTTTTATCAGACTTCATAAGAGTCAGATTCTCGGAGCTGTCGGTTGCCGCCTGTACGGACTGTGCACCGGAGAAATAATTTATACCTTCATATGCACCAACTCCAATGCCGCCAGCAAGTACTGCACACAGGCTGATGGTTGCACCTTTTTTCATCATTTTCTTTATTTTTAATTTTCTGTTATTGTTCATGGTTAAATCCTCCCTGGGAAAAAATTCTTCTCTGTTTCCTTTTGATGCTTCAAAGTATATGGGTTAATTGTGTTTACTTTGTGGGAAAAATGTGTTTTATTTGTTAAAACTTTTCACTGTCATCACAACTACAAACCACGCAACCTCAAGAAGAACGATCATTCCACCTGGTTTCAGTCCGGCATAATAGGAAAGAAACAGTCCGGCAATGGTGGTACATACCGCCACGATAATGGCACAGATCAGTGTACCCTTATAGCTTTTTGCCATCTGCATCCCACACGCCACCGGAACTACCAGCATGGAGGAAACGATCAGGGTCCCTACTGTACGGGACGCAATGGAAACTGTCAGAGCCGTCAGAATAGTAAAAAGAAAATTAATATTCCGCACGGAAACACCGGAGATCCTTGCCGCATTTTCATCAAATCCGATATAAAATAGTTCCCTGTAAAAAAACAGCACTGCTGCCAGTACCAGCACACTGATCACAACTACCAGCGCCAGCTCTCCTTCACTGATGGACACAATACTTCCGAACAAAAAGCTGTTCAGACTGGCACCGTTTTCCACAAAGCCGGACAGCACACCGGCCAGTCCGATCCCGGCAGACATGACGATGGAGATCGCCACCTCCGAATAACGCGGGATTTTTTTGCGGATAGCCTCAATTCCAAGAGCAGCTACGATGCACATCACTACTGCACCGGCTACCGGATTCACTCCAAGTATCAGTCCCAGCACAACACCGGCCAGTGAAGAATGGGAAAGCGCATCTCCGATCATGGACATCCGTTTCAGAACAATGGTGATCCCGATGCAGGGCGTGATCACAGCCAGAAGGATTCCCACCAGAAAAGCCCTCTGCATAAATCCATACTGTAAAATACTCATACTTCGTCGATCCTCCCCTCTTCCGCTTTAAAGAACCGGTTTGCTCCTTTAAACTCACCGGAATTTCCATGAGTAACCATAAGGATCGTCAGCCCCTGTTCCTCATTCCGCTTCCTCAGAACTTCTGCAAGTGTTTTCACAGAAACCATATCCATTCCTGTGGTAGGCTCATCCAGGATCAGGATCTTCGGTTTTCCTGCCAGCGCACGTGCCAGCATAACCCTCTGCTGCTGTCCTCCGGAAAGATCTCCGATCCTTCTTTTCCAGAACTCTTCCATTTCCATTTCCGCAAGTGCGGCTTTCAAACGCGGGATCTCTTTTTTTGCCCGGAAACGTGCCTTCCAGGAAGAGGAATACACACCTGTCATCATGATCTCTTCCACAGTCGCCGGAAAATTCTGGTTTCTGCTGATACTGTTCTGTGGAACATATCCCAGATCTCCCTTTCCGAATGTGGCAGAAATATCTTTTCCATTTACAGTGATACTTCCCTCCTGCGCCTTCAGTTCGCCCAGAAGAAGCTTCAGAAATGTACTTTTTCCACTTCCGTTTTCACCGGTAAGGATGGCATAATCGCCATCCTTCACCTCCAGGTTCACCTGATCCAGCACAGGTGTCCCTGTATAGTGAAACGAAAGATTTTCTATCAAAATTCCCATAATTTCTCCTTTTTTGTTACAGCTACTGTCCTGCACCTTCAGTTCAATGCCTTCCTGAGTGCCTCCAGATTCTTCCTCATCACAGAAAAATAATCCTCTCCGGCCTCTATATCCTCCTCACTTAATCCCTCGATCGGATTCAACACAGCCGTCACCGCATCCACTTCCTTCGCCACTGTCTTCGCCACCTTGGGACTTGCCAGCTCCTCAAAAAATATGGTATGGATGTCGTATTTTTTCGCATACTCGATCACTTCCTGCATCTTGGCAGGATCAGGCTCTGAATCCGGTGTCAGCCCTTCGATAGCCAGCTGCTTCAGATCATAGGCATTGCATAGATATCCAAAAGCCTCATGCGCCACTATGATATCCCGGCTCTTCGTACCTTTCAGACCATCTCTGAACTCCTGATCCAGCTCATCAAATTCACCGGCATATTTCTCATAATTTGCTTCATAATAATCACCGTTCCCAGGATCAGCCTTTACCAAAGCATCCCTGATATTCTTCATTTCCTGCTTTGCACGCATAGGATCAAGCCAGACATGAGGATCTTTTCCTTCATCACCATGAGCATGATCATGTCCTCCATCCAGAAGCTCCACACCATCCGATGCCTCAGACACAACCAGATCCTGATTCTCCAGAGTATCCAGTACATCCTCCGCCCAGTGCTCCAGATCCGCACCATTATAGACAAACACATCTGCATCCTCAAGATTCCGGATATCCGTTGCCGCCGGCTCCCAGTCATGAGGCTCCGTTCCCGCCGGAACCATATCCTTTACCTGGATCCTGTCGCCCCCTACCTTCCGGGCAAAATCATACATGGGATAAAAGCTGGCCATCACCTTCAGTCGGCCATCCTCCACAAATGGCTGTCCCACCGTTCCGGCCCTGTACAAACCATATCCGGTCACACCGCCCACAACAAGAAGCGTCACCGCCAGAACTGCTGCCGCTGTCATCTTCCCTCTGTTAACATTCATTTTTTTAGCCTCCTGCAGCTGTCACAATATCCATAAAAGATCGTCCGGCTCTGATCGATCTCAAATCCGTGTTCATCCAGCACATGTCCCACAAAATGATCGATACATCCACACTGCAGAGGAATCGTATGCCCACATTCCAGACACACAAGCTTACCGTAATTCTTCCGCTCCTCATCACGTATAAAACGATACTGGGCAGGCGCTCCCTCCACAGACGGAACCTTCAGCACCGCTCCCTCCTTCTGCAGCCGCTCCAGTCCTCTGTATACCGTTGTCCTTCCGATCTGGATCTCTTTTCCACGAAGGAGCTCCATAAACTGATCTATGGTATAAAATGTATCTCCATATTCCTGCAGGCATTCCAGAATTATTTTCTGCTGCCTGGTGCTGTATTTCATTTTTTCTTCCATTATATTTCCTACTCTCTTCTATCAACTGCACCTTACATGGCAGATTTGAATTTGAAAACCGTTTTCATATTACATTCAAATAAGAATTTCGTCAAGATATTTTTGAAGGGAAATAATTTTTGGTATGTTCTTATAAAAGCACTTTATCTCTACCTTCTTTTATGATAAAATATAACCAAGACTTAACCAATAGAAAGAAGGTAGACCTCTATGAAATCACAGCGACTGGACATGATCGAAGAATATGTGCTGGAGCATAAGAACGCTTCTCTCGATACATTATGTGAGAAATTCAACGTATCCAAAAACACCATCAGAAGAGATGTCGATATCCTTCTGAAACGTGGCAGTATCATGAAAGTATATGGCGGTGTCGCAGCACTCGAAACTCCACAGACTCTTCCCCTTCTGTCTTACGAAGAGCGTGGCGGACGTTTTCCTGACGAAAAGAAAGAAATCTGCCGCCGTGCCGCAGAGCTTGTGGCAGAAGACGATACCATCTATATCGATACAGGTACAACCTGCCTAAACCTGGTTGATTTTATTGCAGATAAGCACTGTACGATCCTGACCAACAGCCTGCTTATCTTCAACAAGGCAGCATCCTATCCGAACCTGGATATCATTTCCGTTCCCGGAAAGCTGAACCGCAAGACCCTGTCCTTCACAGGACCGGATATCAATGATTATCTGCAGACCTACAACATTTCCATGGCTTTTATGGCCTGCACAGGTGTAACCATGAAGAGCGGACTTACCAATGCCAGCGCCGAGGAATACATCACCAAAAAAGCCATCGCAGAGAATGCCAACAGCATGATCCTTCTTGCAGATCATTCCAAATTCGGCCGGATCTCGCTTATGACCTATTCTTCCATGGAAAAGCTTGACGCCATCGTAACCGACCAGCCACTTCCTGAAGAATACGACAGCTTCTGCCAGGAGCACGGCATCCGTGTTATGACGATCGATTAAATCGGATATTGGCCCTAAAAAACGGTGCATCTGCCGGAAATCCAGCAGATGCACCGTTTTTGAATATGCTCATTTCATTAGAGGATTTTATCTGAAAGGCAGATCTTACCCGATCTGCCTTTCCGTGTCATAAATTTATTTATGAAGCTTTCTTAAGCCTCAGTACTTCCTTCCCATGTGCCGACCTTTCTCTTTCCGGCAGCTTCATCGAACCAGTGTGTTGTAACTGTTTTTGCTCTTGTGAAGAAACGATAGCCGTCTTTTCCGAGAACGTGCAGATCACCAAAGAAGGAATCCTTGTTTCCGGAGAATGGGAAGTATGCTGTCGGAACCGGGATACCTACATTGATTCCTACCATACCGCCATCTGTCTCCATAGCGAATTTACGGCTGTAATATCCGCTCTGTGTAAAGATACAAGAACCATTTGCAAATGGATTGGCATTCATGACTGCGATGCCTTCCTCGTAATCCTTTACTCGTTTGATACAGGTTACCGGTCCGAAGATCTCACGGTTTCCAACTGTCATCTCAGGTGTTACATGATCAAGAATTGTCGGTCCTACGAAGAATCCGTTCTCATATCCCGGAACTACTACATTACGTCCGTCAAGTACAAGCTCCGCACCCTCATCGATACCCTTCTGGATCCAGTTACAGATCTTCTCCTTATGGCCTGCATTTACAACCGGGCCGAGATCGGTATCTTCATCATATGCACAGCCAAGCTTCATAGCCTCTGCTTTTTTCTTAAGAAGTGAAACAAATTCGTCTGCGATACTATCCTGTACGCATACAACCGGAAGAGCCATGCATCTCATACCTGCGCATCCGTATGTAGAGTTGATGATCGCATTAACAGTAGCCTCAAGGTTGCAGTCCTCAAGTACAAGTGCATGGTTCTTTGCCTCACACTGTGCCTGAACTCGTTTGCCATGAGCTGCTGCTTTGGAATATACCTGTTTACCAACACCTGTTGTTCCTACGAATGTAACAGCCTTTACTCTCTCATCTGTAAGAAGGATATCAGCCTCTACACGGCTGCAGGTCACAAGGTTTACAACACCCTTCGGGAATCCGCCCTCTGTATAGAAAAGCTCCATGATCCTCATAGCTGTAAGTGGTGTCTGGGAGCTTGCTTTCAGTACTACTGTATTTCCACATGCAATGGAAAGTGGAACCATCCAGCCCCATGGGATCATTGCCGGGAAGTTCATCGGAACAATACCAGCAGTTACTCCAAGTGGTTTGCGATATGTAGCTGTATCATATCCTGTAGTTACCTGCATTGCAGCATCGCCCTGGATCATTGTCGGAAGTGCACATGCCTCTTCTGTAGGCTCAATTGCTTTCTGAACATCTCCTCTTGCCTCTTTGATGTTCTTTCCGAGCTCTTTTGCACAAAGTACGGAAAGTTCTTCCTTATGAGCATAAAGAACATCTCTCCATCTGAACATATACTGCTGTCTCTTTGCAAGAGAAAGTGAGGACCATTCCGGGAATGCAGCCTGTGCGGAAGCGATCGCCTCTTCTACCTCATCCGGTGTACAGCAGGGAACCTGCGCGATCACCTCACCTGTACTGGAATCTGTAACATCCATGTATTTCTCTGCCTTTGACTCTTTCCACTCACCGTTTACACAGTAACCCATTTTTTTGATCTCAGCCATTTTAGGATACTCCTTTCGTGCTTACCTTTTTATTCTTAACTTCATAAAAATTTTATTCATTCTCGTTTTGTTCTGGTCACAGATTATCATTTATTTTTAATTTTGTCAATATAGTATGGTTATATTTTGAGTATATTTTTCAAAATTATGTGTTAATTTATTCACATTTCATGGTATTCCATGTTCCCTGTATAAACTCTTGAAACGCATGCATTTACAGCCATAAAGCCGCATAGTGTCTTGTCGTTTTTTATTCCATTGTGAGAGCAAAAGTTACTCATTTTTGTTATTTTCATAACACACCATTCCACACACACTATTTATTGCTTCCAGCTACGCTGAGGCTTTTAGACCTGTGCAATCGGATTCACAAACAAGTAAGGGGTATCGTTGTTCTGTTACAATTACAGATTCCTCTGATCCCGGCATATTTCCTCTGTATTTTCCAGGAACAAGGAAATACATCTGTGCGTCCCTTGCGGACGCGCTCATTTTCACGACCGCTCGCTTCTTTTCACGGCTTATTGCACCTTTACATACAATCCTGCGCCTGCTTATCTGATCTACAGCATTTTCATAAATTACTGCAGCAATCAAAAAAACAGGATACGGTTATCGTATCCTGCCTTAGCTTTTCATTTTCTGTTTTTCACATATTTCTGCCTAACCAAATATGGTCTGCACCAGCACCATATAAAACACCGTTCCCCCTCCTATGCTGAGCAATGTACTCTTCTTCCATTTATGTAATACCACAATGAACAGTATTGCAATCAGCTCTGGCAGTCCGTAATAAGTACTTTCCGGCACATCCTTCAGACAGAATACCACCAGCAATCCGATCACTGCACAGGGCAGCACTTTTCCCAGATAGGTGATCACAGCCGGCGGTTCCTTTCCTTCCGGAAATATGATAAACGGCAAAAATCGCGTTGTCATAGTCCCCAGGACCACTACCACAACCGTTATGATCTGCTGTGTTATTGTCATAGTCATTCCTTATCCCTCCTGTCCGGCTATATCCCAACTGTCATGCCTGATATTCTCCTGACTTCTGTATACGTTCTTTTTTTCTCTTCTCCTCATGCTTCTTCATTCCCAGGAAGCATAAAACGATCGATGCCATTAACGGAAGGATAAACTTCCCGCTTCCAAAGATCACCAGGCAGATCACAGAGCATACAATTCCGACCAGCGCCGGCTTATGATCTTGTGCATCTTCCCACTGATCAATGAACATAACCACAAACAGTGCGGTCATGACAAAATCCAATGATGTACGTCCCTTTCTGTTTTACAATTTCCACAGCTGATGCTGCCCGTCCATGGTAACAAGATCTCCCTCATTGATATCTCTTTCATACAGAAGTCCGTCATCATGTCGCAGACTTGTTTCATTTCCATTCTCATCTTCCACCAGCACTACTGACATAAGTGCTTCACCCGGCTGTCGCTCTTCACAGCCGAAATCCATGTCTTCTTCTATCTTCAGAACCTTATACTGCATGATCAGATTTCCTCCAGCAGCACATCGTTAACGGCCTCATAAGCGTCCTCAAGCGCATCCAGTGCCTCTGTCAACGTGTCCATCTTCCGGCTGTCCGCATTTTCTTCTTCATAGGCTTCTATCACTTCAGCCATTACATCCTTCAGCTCCTCCAGTGAATTTGCTATATCCTGCAGCTTCTGATCCTTATCCTCTTTTGATGTGATATTTACGATCTTACTCATGATTCTTCCTCCTGTCGCTTTACTCTCATTCTTTATTCTGATCCTTTATCCTGCATATATCATGCTTTGCATATATCATACTCCACATTCCCCCATTGTACCATATCCTGCGCGCAGATGCATCGGATATGTTGTTACTGCTCACTCCGTTCTCAGCAACACGCTTTGCGATGCACAGAATTTATGCTGATCACATAAATCCGCGCAGTATGTCTGTTTATACTGATTTTTCCGCTCCGGTCTGGTATAATTGATCTATAGGAGTTTTTCAATTTACAAACTAATCCTTTCCCATTATAAGGAGACATATTACCATGAAAGAAAAAACAGAAACCTTTAACCAGGGAAAAAGATATTTCTTTTATATTCTGATGTTCACCATCCTTGGCTGGTTCATTTTTATGCAGATTTTTGGTGCAGATGAACGTTCTTCCGACGCTTCAGCAGCCTCTGTGATCTATTCCGGTACCGTTACCTGGCAGAAACCGGATGGAACCACCCAGGAAATCTCCGTTCCGGGCACCTACAAGGTTCCCGTCGGTGACACGATGGTCCTCACCATCCAGCTTCCCGCTGATCTTACAGATACCTGCTTTGCCATCCGTTCTTCCCTGCAGGATGTGGATTTTTATGTAGGGGACAACCTCAGGACCAGCTACTCCACGCATAAAACAAGGCTTGTGGGCAAAAACTCCGCCAGCCGTTATGTTTTCTGCCCGGTTTATGCTTCCGATGCCGGCAAAGAGCTCCGTATTGAACTAACCACCTACACCTCCAATTACACCGGAGTTGTCAATCCTGTTTACTGCGGAGACAAGGCAGATATCTGGATATATATTTTCAGCAGATACGGACTGGAAACCTACATTGCTTTTTTTATCCTGTTTTCCGGAATCGTCACGATCCTGTTCAGTTTCGCTCTGGGACTGGTCTATCATACACGATTTGACATGGAATATCTTGGATGGTGCATGGTTATGGGCGCAGTCTGGATGCTGGGTGAGTCCAAGCTCCGTCAGTTCCTGGTCCCCAACGCTTCCGCTCTCGGATCTCTGTGTTTCGTTATGATCCTTTTGTGTCCGCTCCCGATCCTGTTTTTTGCGGACAGTCTCCAGAAAGGGCTGCATCACAGATTTTATGTCTGTCTTGGAAGCATCGCAATGGTAAATTTTGCAGTCTGTACGATCCTCACTGCTGCCGGTATCGCAGATTATATCGAAACCATGCCTGTAAGCCACGGAATCCTGGCTATCACCGTTACCACAATATTTGTACACCTTTTCCAATATATACGCACCGAAAAAAACAGGGCCGACCGGCTTTTGCTCGTTGGTCTGCTGACAGCGATCCTGTGTATTGCCGTTGAAGCAACCTCTGCATACTTTGTCACATTGATGTCCGGACTGTTTGTGGGCGCCGGCATGTTGATCCTGCTTTTTGTCAATATTGTAAGAGCCATCAAAAATATCCAGGATATAGAACTGAAACGCCAGCAGAGCGAAATCCGCAAAAACCAGGAACAGAATGAAAAAATGTCTCTGCAGATGATACAGACCCTTTCCACCACCATTGAGGCAAAGGATGCGTACACCCGCGGCCATTCCTACCGGGTTGCACAATATGCAGCCCTGATCGCAGAGGAGCTGGGCTGGACGCCGGAGGAAATCCTGAATCTGAAACGTGCTACTCACCTTCACGATATCGGTAAGATCGGTATCCCGGATCCGTTCCTGAACAAACCTGCACAGCTGACTGATGATGAATACAACCTTATAAAAAAACACACCGTTATCGGTGCCGAGATCCTAAAGGACATAACCCTGATCCCTCATGCGGCAGAAATCGCAAGAAGTCACCATGAACGTTATGACGGAAAAGGCTATCCGGACGGACTGGCCGGAACAGAGATCCCCATCCATGCCCGCATCGTGGCTGTTGCAGATTGCTACGATGCCATGAACTCCCGTCGAATCTACCGTAATGCGCTTCCACCGGAAGTTGTTTACGAAGAATTCCGTAAAAACCGTGGTACACAGTTCGACCCGAAGATCACCGACATTTTTCTGAAACTGCTCAATGAAAAGCGACTGCCTCAGTGGGATCCTTCCCAGGAAGAACCGGACACCTATAACCTTCCGGATATGCAGCTTACCGTCAGCAAATTCATCTCTGACATAATGGCCACCATAAAAAGCCAGGAAGATGCAAAAAGCTATGATTTCCTTACCGGTCTTCCCATGCGCAACCTGGGCGAACGTCTTACCGCAGAATTTATGCAGACGCATGATGGATGTCTGATATTCCTTGATATGGACAACCTGAAAAAGATCAACGACATCTATGGCCACAAAGCCGGCGACCGTGCGCTGAAATGTCTTGGAAAGCTGCTTCAGAAACGGGCAGATCAGGGGATTTCCTGCAGACTTGGAGGCGATGAATTCCTGATGTTCCTTCCGGACACAGATCCTGGTTCCCTGTCTCTGCAGATGGACGATCTGTTCCAGAAATTTCACACCATCACTACCGATGATCCGGAACTCCGTTTTGCCACACTGTCCGCAGGACTGTGTCTGTGCAGCACCGATGATTCCTTTGAGGACTGCTATTCCAAAGCAGATAAAGCTCTGTATTACGTAAAACAAAACGGCAAAAACCAGTTCTTTTTCTACCAGCAGATCGACCGCAGCACTCTTGCGGCATCCGGTTCCGGAAAAGATCTGGAGCTTGTGGCAGAGTCCCTTCAGAAAAGCGGCATCTATGTAGGTGCTCTTGATCTGAATTACCGGGATTTCGCACGACAGTATGAATACATAAGTCAGCTTGTCACACGCAGCCAGTGCAGATGTTATCTGGCGATGATCACCATCGAGACACTTGTGGATACGGTTCCTGATATCGAATCCATTGAGCAGGCTCTGGAATATATGGAATAAGCCATCCGGCAGAATATCCGCCGTGTGGATATCTGTACACGCTACAGTTCCCTGCAGTATCTCATCATACTGTTTGAACCTGATGAAACGCATATCCCTGATATCATAGAACGTATTTTCACCCAATATTACCGTCAGTGTGACAGCCATGATTTCCAGCCATCCTATGAATACCTGAAAATATCTCCACAGGAGTTATAAATACTCCCATGACATGATAAAGCCATAACGAAAAAAGAGGCCGTACTTGACGGCCTCTTTTTCGTTAGAGTTTTGCAAAATATCATTAAGACATGGCTCTGGAATTTTCCTGCATGAAACTTTTCCCGTATGTTCGATACAGATAAACAGCTATAAAAATAGTCACGGCTTCCGCCAGCGGCATCGTCATCCAGACACCGGCCACACCTATAAGCTTCGGAAGGATCAGTATGAACACGGCCACCAGGATCAAAGAACGCATTGATGAGATCAATGCCGAAATAAAACCATTTCCCAGGGCAGTAAAGTATCCGGAAAGAAATACATTTAAACCAATAAACAGGAAAACCGGACTAAACAGCTTCAGGCCATCCCATGTCAATGTAAATACATTTCCGTTCCCGACGAATAAATGGATGATCTGTTTTCCAAATACAAGTGATACTGTGAGGATCAATACTGAACTGATGGCAATCGTAATAAAACTATATCGTGTTATTTCTCTGATCTTGTCATGATTTTCAGAGCCATAATTATAGCTTATGATCGGAGCCGCTGCAACGGCAATTCCCATATAAAAAGCGATGAAGAAATAGTAAATATACATAATGATCGTCACAGCCGCAACTCCATCTTCACCAAAATATTGCATGATAATAAGGTTAAATAAAAATGTAGTGATCCCGGTAGACATCTCCGTCAGCATTTCACTGCTTCCATTAGTGCAGGATTTCAGAAGAACACTCCCATCTGCCTTCGGTCTGCAAAACCTTATATGGCTGTATTTCAGGAAATAAATAAAGCCTATCAACATACTTACTGTAATGGAGAGAAATGTTCCCCACGCGGCTCCAAGCGTTCCCAGTCCGAATATAGCCACAAAAATATAGTCGAAAACAATATTAAAAGCCAGACCGGTCAGAGACATGATCATTCCGATATACGATCTCCCATCCGTCCTCACAAGATATTCGAAAAATAGCTTGAATGACATCGGAACCGATCCTAAAAATATGACAAATGCGTATGGCACCACATGCTCCATCAGGCGCTCACTGCTTCCCAAAAAAATACAGATCGGTTTCAGGAAAAGGATTCCCACAACTGTAAAAGCAACCGAAAGTACGAACAGCACGATCGTTATAAAAGTAAATATCTCATTTGCTTCCTGTTCTCTTTTTTGTCCCATCCTCTCTCCTATAATGGCACCTGATCCCGTTGCAAGCATGACAGATGTTCCGAAAATAACACAGGTGATCGGAATAACAATATTAATTCCTGCAAGCGCGTCAGAGCCTGCATACCGTGATACAAAAAATCCATCTATCGTTGTATAAAATGATAAAAAGATCATGGTCAGCACTGATGGGACCAGATATTTTAAAAATTGAGGATAAGACATTTTTGCCTCAAAGTATTTCATTTCTATAAAAACCTCCTGCTTAGTTACATAATCAGTCAAAATCTCTGGTAATGTTCGTAAGCCATTTATTTCTGAAATAGTGGATGAACACCACAGGCATTTTTTCGAACTCATCCAGGGTCATTATAAAATATACCCAGACAGGCGGCAGTTTTAAAACATATGCTGCAAGGAAGGTGAGAGGAACTGCAACAAGCCACATAAATATGGAATCTACGATCATTCCGAACCTGGAATCGCCACCTCCTCTGAAGCATCCGCATATAAGACAGGTATTGATACCCTCTCCTACAAGACGCCAGGTTGTCATGATTATAAAAATACCAAGATAATAAATGGCTGTCTCTGTCAGTTTATCCCGGTAGAAGTCCAGTATCATAGGGCGGACTGCCAGAATAATGGCACATCCGATGAGACTTACGATAATTGTTATTCTCAGCATACGTTTCCCATATTCTCTGGCTGTGTCCTTGTGATCTTTACCAAGCTCCTGGCTGATAATGATGGTAGTAGCATTGGCAAAACCGCGACAGGCGATGGCACCAATGTTTACCACCATAACAGCAACGGCATTTGCGGCAACCATATCATCGCCAATGTGGCCAAGGATCGCTGCGAACGCTGAACTGGCAAAGCTCCAGACAACATCATTTATCACAGCCGGAGAAGCAATTTTCATAAAGTCCCTGAACAGAATACCGGATTTCGCACAGAAATATTTTATCCGAAATCTGACATCGGAGCTGTTTAATGAATAGATGAGACAGATCAATACCTCTGCGATCCTGGCAATAACAGTACCAAGGGCAACACCGGTAACACCAAGCTTTGGAAGTCCAAACAGGCCAAAGATAAAGGTGGCATTACAAAATACATTGACGCAAAGCGATACAATGTATGTAACAGAAGGCAGCATTATTTTTCCGACACTTCGAAGGGCACTCATGAAAACCTGAGAGAAGCCCATAAACATAAAGGAAAATGAGACCACCTTCAAATACTCGCTGCCGGCAGCAATCGTATCCGGACTGTTTGTAAAAATCTTCATGATCGTAGTCGGCATGGAAAAGGAGATAACGAAAAATACAAGAGAAACGATCAGTGAGATCCGCTCCGCCAGGCCGAGAATCTTTTCTACTGTCTTTTTATCACCCTTTCCCCAGTACTGGGCACATAAAACCGAAGTACCTGTAGCCATGCCATAATACAAACAGAAAAGAATAAATGTGTACTGGTTGGCAAGAGATGAAGCTGACATGGCAGTCTGGCTTACATATCCCAGCATTACAGTATCCGCAACATTTACCAATGTTCCGATCAGATTTTGGATCATGATCGGAAATGCTAATTTTGATGCATATTTTAAAAAATCTTTTTTATTCAGCATCGGTCAGATCCTCCGTGAATTCCGATAAGATATTTACTTATAAAGAACAGTATATCATATACCCTACAAAACCGCGAGGTTTTTTCAGTACTCTTTCCAATATAATCCTCAATTGTATACTATATTTCACCCTCTGGTCATATTTCCATTGTACATAAAAAAAACAATATCACTTTAACGCAAAAAATCATTCTATTTTTTCACTTCTATGATATAATATTTTATTGCGAAACTAATAAAACGAGGTGAACCAGGTGAAGAAAAAAACAATTGTACCTCTTATCGTTTTTTTACTGGGCATATGCCTTGTTGGTTTAATTGTATACAAAATAGACTCACATGAAACTGAACAACAACACATAAAAGCACAATTAAATGCAACAACCTACGGCGAACGTATAAAAAATGAGATTACAAATGGAATTGCGATCACAGATACGCTAAAGCAGGTCCTGATCAGTGAAAACGGAAAGATCAGTCAGTTTGACACAATTGCGGAAAATATTATGTCTGACGTTATTGAAAGCATACAGCTTGCTCCAGATGGTAATGTAACAGATATTTATCCTTCTGAGGGAACGGAAGCGAGTAAGATCGATCTGCTCCAGGATAAAGATTGCAGCAAAATTTCCTGTTACGCAAGAGACAATCACGTGATCATTACACAAGGTCCTTTCGATTTAAAACGGGGCGGCTGTGGAATTGCTGTCCGCAATCCAGTCTACCTGAAAGATGAAAACAACCAGGAATATTTCTGGGGATTTACCATTGTTATCCTGCGTGTTCCTGACATTTTTTCAGATGCGATCAGTGCACTTTCGGATTTCGGATATGAATACAGACTCTCAAAAACCGACGCTCCCTGGAGCGATACTTATAAAGTTGTTTATCAGTCAGACGACCAATTAACTCATACTGTTTCTTATGGTTTTACGATAGGGGAAGAGAACTGGAAATTAGAAGTAGCTCCTGAAAGCGGATGGAGAGACCTTAGATTACTGATAATCGTCGGCGGAATGTTTACTACTGTCGTTTTACTTTTCTCAGGTCTTACCCGGGTATGGTTAGTATCGAAAGAAAATAAAAACAAATTTCAAATACTGGCACACACAGATTCTCTCACCGATATTTACAACCGCTATGGATTTGATGAATTAGCCGAAAGGATGATCACTAAAAATCCAAAAACGCATTTTGTGGCCGCACTCCTTGATATTGATGACTTTAAGTTTATTAATGATATTTACGGACATGTCTATGGAGACAGGGCACTAAAGAGTCTTACAGATAGCATGAAGGCTTTTTTCCCAAAAAACACATTACTGGGAAGAAACGGTGGCGATGAGTTCTGCATTCTTCTGCCGGATCATACCTATAAAGAAGCGGGAGAACTGCTGCTGCAATTTACCAAGCTTCCAAAGACATTTTCATGCAAGGGAAAAGAATATCCGTTTTTTATTTCTCTCGGATATGCAGAATATCCAACCTTTGCATCCAGCCGTTCACAGCTTATGCGCTGTGCAGATGCAGCACTTTATGAAATAAAGCTTCACGGAAAAAACGGATGTATGGCTTACAGGGAGGGGCTCCGGTCAGGAGTCCGCAAACAGCTCGGATTTGCATTCAAGGATATCTCTGAACACCTTCCGGGTGCATTTATCATATACAGAGCGGACAAAGATGATGATGAACTCCTGTATGCAAACCATGAGTTCCTTCAAATGACCGGATATAAAAATATAGATGAACTCTTCAGCCTTACAAGGAAAAGCTTCCACAACCTGATCAGGGAAGATGAACAACAGCAGATAGAAACAAGCATCTGGAAACAGATCGATGCCGGCAATAACAATGACTATATCCACTTTCATCTTCGAAAAGCAGACGGCACTTACCTTTCTGTTCTTGATCACGGAAGGATTGTAGACAGCCAGCAATACGGAAGAGTATTTTATGTATTGTTTATGGACTGGGAAGCTATGCATGTTCATTACAGTGATAAATTTTCCGGCTAAGGTACAGACATCTCAGTCTGTATCTTAGCCGGCTGTTTTTTTCCTGAACAATTCAACATCTTATAATATGTATTCCATCTGCCTTTCTTTTGTCCGCATTCCCATTTTTTCATAAAATTTTTCTGCTGAAGTATTTCCTGCCCACACATTCAATGTCACTTCATAGCATCCCAGCTGCTTTGCTTCTTTTTTTACATATTCAAACAGGCTTTCCCCAATATGCTGTCCTCGTGTCTCCTGATCGACACACAGGTCATCTATAAAAAGAGATTTAAACGGTACCATATTGTTTGAAAAAGGCTGCTCCTTTAATTGACAAAATGCATACCCCACACAAACATCAGCCTCATCCGCTGCAACATATACTGGCTTTTCTTCATTTTTCAAAAGCTCTGTCAATTCGTCTGTCGTATATTTTGTTGTGCCCGGAATAAAAATATCAGGCCTTATATCTGCATGGATCTGCAGCACCTGTCCTAACAATTCCAGGATCCTCGGAATATCTTTTTCTTCTGCTTTTCTGATGAACATTTTTTTCCTCCTGTTTTTCAATAACTGATTTCATAGATTCTTTATACATACACCATAATACCATCGTGTGAACGCTTATAACAATAAAATCTCTTTAAGCAGTCTCACTTTCCTTTTGCATTATAATGAAAAAGTTTATCGTTTTCCGTGATGTATATCACATTTTTATTCCTGAATCCGTATCATTACAGACAGTCAGCTCAAAATGGTTTCTGTTTGTTTTTATAAGCCCTTCTTTTTGCAGCTTTGATATCTCCGAAGACATTGCCGCACGGTCAATGCAAAGATAATCTGCCAGCTGCTGCCGGTCAAAAGGAATATCAAAGGATAACGATGCCTGTCTGATAGATACCGACGACAGATAGGACAACAGCTTATCCCTTGTCGTTCGCTTGCCCACATGTGTGATCTTATCGTTGAGGATCAGGATCTTATTTGCCAGGACACCGACCAGGTTACGGATCAGCTTCTGATGATGCTCACATACTATTGGGCAGGAAACCAGAAGCCTTTGAACATTTAATAAAATAATCTCACAATCTTCGTCTGCTACCACACTGACATTCAGAACAGCTCCCGGACTTGCTGCATATGGTTCACCAAAAAAATCTCCTGCATGACATTTTGACAGAATATTCCGATGTCCCCACAGGTCTTCCTGAATAACAAGAACACAGCCTGCCACCACAAGTCCCATTACTTCGGTAGAGTCTCCGGCTCTGAAAATATAAGAATCCCGTTTTCTAGAGATCGTTGCTGCATTTACACAATGCAGTATGGATAATATCTCATTATCAGTAAGACCTTTAAAGAAAGGGCTCGTTCTTAGAATGGGTAAATATTTTTTCAAAATTAATCCTCCTGTTGGAAATCAAACATACACGTTGTAATTATTATACTATACTCCTAACAGAAACCAAGGATAAATACTACTGGCCGAGGATAAAATAATAAGAAAGATCCTTCGGAAAAATCACAGAATAAAAGGAGAATACAATAATGGATAAAAAAATGTTTTGTTTTCAGTGTGAACAGACAGTCGGATGTACCGGCTGTACAGGAAATGCCGGTGTCTGCGGAAAAAAAGCAGATACAGCGAAATTACAGGATGAGCTGACAGGTGCATTGATCAGTCTGGCTAAAGCTGCCGACGGCACGGAAACTATTTCAAAAAGAACCGGACAGATCATAATCGAAGGACTGTTTACTACAGTTACAAATGTAAGTTTTGACAATGCCGCAATCGAAAATATGATACAAAAAGTCAGAGCTGAAAAAGAAAGACTGGTTCCTAACTGCAGAACAGAGGAATATGATCTTCAGCAGCTGTGGAATGCCAATGAAGATATCCGCTCCTTGAAATCTCTTATTCTCTTTGGTATCCGCGGAATGGCTGCCTATGCCTACCATGCAAATGTTCTGAATTATGAAGATGCCGAAGTGAATCGGTTCTTCTGCGAGGCATTATCTAAGATCGGTTATGAAGAAAGCACAGAAGCACTGCTTTCTACAGTACTCAAAACAGGAGAGATCAATCTGAAGTGCATGGCACTTCTTGATAAGGCAAATACAGAAACCTATGGAACACCAGAGCCAACTGATGTTACACTTACGGTAGAAAAAGGGCCTTTTATTGTCGTGACCGGACATGATCTGAAAGATCTGCAGCTTTTACTTGAACAGACTGAGGGAAAAGGAATCAATATCTATACACATGGTGAAATGCTCCCTGCCCATGCCTATCCATTCTTAAAGAAATACTCTCACCTGAAAGGCAATTTCGGAACTGCATGGCAGAATCAGCAGAAAGAATTTGACCATCTTCCGGCCCCTATCCTCTACACTACCAACTGTCTGATGCCTCCAAAAAGCAGCTACGCTGACAGAGTATTTACAACAGAAGTGGTTGCCTTCCCGGGAGCTGTCCATATTGACGAGAAGAAAGATTTCACACCGCTTATTGAAAAAGCACTGGAGCTGGGTGGTTACAAAGAAGATCGGACGTTCTCCGGTATCAACGGCGGTAAAAAAGTGACAACCGGTTTTGGTCATGCAGCCATCCTGTCCCATGCAGGTACTGTAGTAAATGCCGTAAAATCAGGTGCGATCCGCCATTTCTTCTTGGTTGCCGGCTGTGATGGTGCCAAGCCAGGTCGAAACTATTATACGGAATTTGTAAAGCAGACACCTTCTGACAGTATCGTTCTCACCCTGGCATGTGGAAAATTCCGTTTCAATGATCTCGATCTGGGAGAGATCGGTGGTCTTCCACGACTGATGGATATGGGTCAGTGTAATGATGCTTATGGTGCGATCCAGGTTGCTGTGGCACTTGCAGATGCATTTGGATGTTCTGTAAATGAGCTTCCGCTTTCCTTCGTACTCTCCTGGTATGAACAGAAAGCAGTCTGTATCCTGTTAACCCTCCTGCATCTGGGTATCAAAAATATCCGTCTTGGTCCTTCTCTTCCGGCGTTCCTTTCTCCTAATATTCTGAACTTTCTGGTTGAAAATTATGGTATTGCACCTATCACCACACCGGAAGAAGATATCAAAGCACTGATGAACCAGTAAAATAAATTTTTCAAAGCCTTTACAAAATCAACAAAGCCGATACAGGATTCCAAAAGTCCTGCATCGGCTTTATTTACAGGTCTGAAGACTCGGATCAGCCGCCAACACTTTTAAACATGTGCAGCGATATTCTGATGGAGTTAAATGATAACGTTTTTTAAACAATCTGCAAAAATAATCAACGTTATGAAATCCGCTTTCATAAGCGATCGTTTTTACTTTTTTATTCGTATTTTTCAATAACCAGGAAGCTGCCTGAAGTCGATATCCTATCAGATAATTAACCGGTGTAGTATGTAAAAAACGGTGGAACAAATTAAGTGCAGTACTTTTGCTGATTCCTATATACGAAGCAATTTCATCCAGAGACAAATTGCGATTATAGTTTTCATGTATATATTGCATGATCAACTGCACTCTTTTCTGTGCAACTTCATCCACTGTCTGTACATCTCCTTTATCAGATAACTTTACATTTTCATAAAAAGTCAGCCATAAATCCTGCAGCAATGCCAAAGTAGCAAGTTCTCTTATTTTCTCATTCCTCTGTATTTCCATTATTTTTATCATAGTTTGTATGATCTTTGTTTGCCATAGTTCATCAGGCTGAAAACGCTGGAAATATATATTCGATGAAATGATTGGCAAGATATATTTCTTATAGATCAGGCTGTTCTCCGGCGCAATAAATTCCGGCATACATACAAAGTTAGGAATGATACCACCTGATGATGCGTAAAAGCGGTGCAATATTTTAGAATTAATAAAAATTGCTTCTCCTTCTGACAATATAATCTGTTTTTCTCCTATTCCGCATGTAACTTGTCCGGACTCGACATATAAAAACTCAAATTCTCTGTGCCAGTGCCACTCAATACAATGAAAATCAAACAATTCCAGATTATCATAATAATACTGGAATGGATAATCACTGCTTCCATGCTGTTTAATTTCCATGAACTCCTCGTCTGTAAGTATTTTATTATAATCCATCCCATATCACGTTCTTTCTTTTTTACGATATTATACAGTATTTCTACAATTTAATTCAATGTATATATCTGATATTTGCTATATAATCAAGTAAAAAAGAAAAGAGGTATTCTTATGATTTTTAAATGGATGAATGAAAGTGAGATCAACATTGAGGGCGACAAAATTGAAATAACCGCACCACCCAGAACAGACTTTTTTGTGGAAGTATTGATGAATGTGAAGATTGAACATAAAACTGTTAAAAACATTCGGAGAGGAAAATAAAAAATGAATGCTGTAAAAAAAACTAACTACCATAAGACAAAAATAGCCTGTTATATGGGATTTATCACACAGGCTATTGCGGCAAACTTCGCACCGCTTCTTTTTTTGAAATTTCACAGTGACTACCATATTTCTCTCGGTAACATTGCTCTGATATCCACTTTCTTCTTTTTCACACAGCTTCTGGTTGATCTGTTCTGTGCCAAATTCGTAGATCATATCGGATATCGTGTGTGCATTGTTGCATCAGAAATATTTGCTGCATTGGGTCTGCTTGGACTGGCATTTTTACCTGATTTTTTACCTGATCCTTTTATTGGAATTATATGTAGTGTTATTGTTTATGCCATCGGAAGCGGTTTAATAGAAGTACTTTGCAGTCCTATTATCGAGGCCTGTCCGTTTGAAAACAAAGAAGCAACTATGAGTCTGCTCCATTCGTTTTACTGTTGGGGAGCTGTTGGGACAATTTTGATTTCCAGCTTATTTTTCCTGATATTTGGAATAGACAGTTGGAAGTGGCTCGCCGTAATATGGGCAATCATTCCTGCAATTAATACTTATAACTTCATGACCTGTCCCATTGAATCTCTGGTTGACAATGGTTCTGGAATGGGAATTAAGGATCTGTTTTCCAAGCCATTTTTCTGGGTTGCAATATGTCTGATGATCTGTTCCGGAGCTTCTGAACTTGCAATGGCTCAATGGGCATCTGCTTATGCAGAATCAGCACTGGGATTATCAAAAGCTCTGGGAGATCTAACAGGTCCATGTATGTTTGCAGTAACAATGGGAATCAGCCGTATAATTTTTGGTAAATATGGAGAGCAGTTAGATTTAATGAAGTTTATGAGTGGTTCAGGCATATTATGCGTTGTCTGTTATCTGCTTACTGCTTTGTCATCCACCCCGATCATCGGACTGATCGGTTGTATTGCATGTGGATTTTCAGTTGGAATCATGTGGCCTGGAACCATCAGTATTTCCTCAAAAACTTTTCCAACAGGTGGAACGGCTATGTTCTCTCTTCTTGCCATGGCAGGAGATTTAGGTGGCAGCATTGGACCTGGAATTGTTGGTCGTATCACTCAGAATGCTGGAAATAATATTAAGATCGGCATGGGATTCGGACTTATTTTTCCAGTAATTCTATTGTTTATGTTATTCCTGCTGTATCGGAAGAAGATATCAAAGCACTGACTTATTGATTGTAATTATATTTTTTTACTCTGCAAACCCGGAAGCTGTATCATCACTTTGTTGCCAGATACTATAGACCTGATACAGCATTGAGCGGAACCTGAAGATTTCTGGTAAAATTGTCATGATTTCCGCATGCCAGCATCTTCATCTGTACCCGCATTGCAAAACTCAGATTTAATATCATCATGATCGCAGTACGTGCCACACGTTCTGTGCTGTATGCCAGGATATTACAAACTGTAATCCCCTTCTTCCGTGCTGCTATCAGTCGGCCATGATCTCCTGAGAGCCATATAGGATATTAAAAAATTTGCAAACCAACCGGCTGGTACAGCAAGCCAGACAAATACAATGCCAAAACGCGGTGCACAGATCAAAGCAACAGACAGGCGGATCGCCAGGTTCACCATATTTGCAATGAGGAATGGGCGCATGATCCCAAGACCACGAAGAACCCCATCGGTTGCCATTTTGATTCCCATAAAGATGAAGAAGTAACCAAGCCATCTCATATAGCCCTCGGATACCTGATAGGCCAGGGCAGTTCCATCTTTACCAAGGAATAGCGAGGAAATCTGCGTGTGCAGTGTTTCAATGACTATAAAAGCAAGAACTGCAAAACATAGATCTAACACCAGTGCAGCATAATATCCTTTTTTGATCCGTTCAATTTTCTTTGCACCAAGATTCTGGGAAACATATGGGGAAACCGCATTGCCAATAGAAACAAAAATCAATGAAAAAACATTCTCTACCCGCATCGTCGCCGCATACCCCGCAAGTGCCTGTGTACCGAAGGGATTTACAACTGCCTGTACGATCATCATACCGATGGACACTGTAGACTGCTGAAGAACCGAAGGTACAGCAATTTGAAGCATGGAATGTAACTCCTGCCTGTCAAACCAGTCAAAGCGACTTTTATATCGACGCATCCGGCTAAGGAAAAGCAAAAGTGAAAACACCGCAGAAATTCCCTGTGCTATAAGAGTCGCAAGGGCTGCACCAAACACACCGAGACCAAGTCCGGCCACCATCCAGAGATCCATAAAAATATTTAAGATTGACGAAAATATCAGGAGCCCCAGCGGGATTTTTGATTCGCCTATGGAAGTAAACATATTGGAAAGAATGTTATACATAAACAGAAACGGAAATCCCACGAAATAGACCCGCAGATATAACACTGCATCATCCAGTATATCGCCAGGGGTTTGTAACACACTCATCATCCAGTGGGAAAAGCAAAATCCAAAAACCCCAAGGACTATACTTAGAATTAAAAAGCTAAACAAGGATGTTGACACGATGGTCTTCATTTTTCCATACTCCCTGGCACCGAAATAGCGGCTCACCAGCACACCGGCACCGACACCTGCCCCCAGTGCCACACAAATGAAAACATTAGTCAGCGCTGCACAGGCCCCGACAGCTGCAAGTGCGGAGGAACCAACAAATTGGCCGACGATGATAGAGTCAGCCATATTGTATATTTGCTGAAAAAAGCTGCCCAAAATCATTGGCATTGCAAAAACCGTCAGCGCTTTAAGAGGCGCATCTGTGATCAAATACTCATCTTTTGACATTATCATATTCCTCCACAGGTTTCATAATTTCACTTATTGCTACACTGCCCGGCGTTATCAGCTGCAGCTGCAATACGATCTTATCACGTAGTGACATGCTCCCACCACTTAAATCTTACGATTTTGAAGTGGGGGCTTCCTGCTCGATTACCCTTTAGGGCAAAGCTAAAACAGGCTATCCCCGCGTGTCCCGCGGTTTTGTTTTTTATGTTTATCCGGTTACGGATTTTTTTCTTGTGCCGTCAGGCACATTCTTTATAGATTCTTTTTCCTTCTTCACGGATGTTGACTGCTGCATTCATATCCCGGTCCATCCTATTTCCACATTCACAAACATACATTCTGTCCGACAATGCCAGTTCCTTTTTCTTATGTCCGCATACACTGCAGATCTTGCTGGATGCAAAATAACGGTCTACTTTTATAAGATGTTTTCCGCATTCTTCCAGCTTGTATCCCAGCATGAACAGAAACTGCCCGTACCCGTTATCCTGCACACCTTTCCCAAGGTGCAGCCCTCCGGACATTCCCTTCAGATTCAGATCTTCCACACATACTGCATCATATCTTTCCGCAAGCTCCCTGCTGAGCTTATGCTGGAAATCTTTTCTCTGGTTCTTTATCTTTTCATGACATAAAGCTACCCTTTTTTTCTGTTTCTGATAGTTCCGGCTTTCTTTTTCACAGTGGGAGAGCTTTCTCTGTTCTCTTGCAAGTTTTTTCTCTGCTTTTCTGTAAAACATAGGGTACCCGGCTCTTTCTCCTGTAGAAAATACACACATTCCCTGCATGGCAAAATCGATCCCAAGAAATCTCTCTGCCGGTCTTTTTTCCACTGTTTGGTTCTCACAGCAGAACAAAAGGCTGGCAAAATATTTCCCGGATGGCTCACGGCTCACAGTTACAGACTTCAGTTTCCAGTCTGATGGAATCTGACAGTGAAGTTTTATCTTTATGACGGACATCTTTGGAAGCTTCAGATGGGTATCCTGCAAAAGGATATTTCCGTTTAGTGCATTGGTCGTATATGAATTTCTTGCATGCTTCTTTGATTTATAACGTGGAAATCCGCAGGCTGGTTCCCGAAAAAACTTCCGGAACGCACTTTCCAGATGCAGCTGCGCATTCGCCAGGGCAAGGGAATCCACCTCCTTCAGCCATGGATATTCCTTTTTATATCCGGCCGGTGTGTTCCGGAGCATCTTTTTTTCTTTCTGGTAATAGCTGATCTTATCTGCAAGCATCTGGTTATAGATAAAGCGGCTGCAGCCGATTGTTTGCTCTATCTGAACTCTCTGCTCTTTATTTGGATAAATCCTTATTTTTACGGCGCGGTTCATTCTTCTCACCCTGGCTTTCTATATACTGCCGTATCGTTTCAATCGTTGCTCCGCCTGCACTGAGCAGACAGAATATCTGACCCCAGAATGCATCTTTCATGGTCTAACTCCATTATATTTATCATCCTTTTTCTTATATCGACGGATATGTATTTATGAACTAATTGTTCTTTTTCAGTATACTACATCAGGGAAGGGAGAACAAGTGTTTCTTTTATACTATAGAGATTTTTTTGAGCAGATATGCTCAGATGTGCAATTCATCTCCCCACCTGAAGAGGTGGGAGAATTCTTGCTACATTTGTTAAAGATATTAAAGGGTTGCGGCTATAGAAATCAGCCCCCAAAGCCGAGACGTTCTCTCAATGAATTTCCCGACCGATCCATTCCATAATCACATTTACAATATATTCCTGCTCCGCTTCTGTCAATTCCCGTCCTTTCGGAATACGATGCCATTTTTCCAGACATCCCCTGCAACAGGTAGCTGTGGCATGCTGGGCTACAAAAACCGGATGCCCTCTCATCGGTGTCTGTTTTCCATCATTTGGTATTTCTGCCGGTGCAAGACGCTTTCTGATAAAATCACAGGCATGCTCACGTACTTTCTCCATTCCCCTTTCTGATACATAACTCCGATCATTTGCCTTCAGGGAAAAACTGCTTCTGAACTTTGACTGCGACAGGCGTTTCCAAAGATTTCCCTCATAAACTGCCGGTGTCGCACATACCATAGAAGGCTGGATGCTGCCCTTATAGACGATCATCTTCTTACTGTCACTTCCGTTCCCATTCACTGTCTCGTCTACTGCTTCTTTCAAAAGCTGTGCCTTCACTTCCTGTGCTTCTTTGCTGTTCGGCTGCAGACGTCTTGCCAGACATGTATTTCTGCCAGTTGTCGTTTCATTTTTTATCGCATAATACACAGCTTTCTTCTCTCCGACAAGTACCAGGATCTTTTTCGCCCTGGTCACACCTGTATAAAGGAGATTTCTCTGCAGCATGACAAAATGACTCATAGTAAATGGCATGACAACGATTGGATATTCGCTTCCCTGGGATTTGTGGATCGTCACTGCATAGGCAAGCGCCAGTTCGTCCAGCTCTGTCACATCATAAATTACTTCCCGTTCATCAAAGAGAACTGTCAGTTCCCGTTCTTCCACGTCAACTTTTGTGATAGTCCCAATATCTCCGTTAAATACTTCCTTATCGTAATCATTCCGGATCTGCATCACCTTATCCTTCAGCCGGTACTGTGTGCCGCCTCTCCGCAGAAAGATCTTTGACGGATTCATGGCTTCCTGCAGCACCTGGTTCAGATTTACTGCCCCACATTCGCCTCTCTGCATCGGAGTCAGCACCTGAATATCCTGCAGTGGATCTACATGATAGTATCTCGGCAGGTTCGTCTTACAATATTGGACGATAGTATCCACCACTTCCTGATTACTCTCTTTGGTGGCAAAGAAAAAGTCGGCATCTTTCCCACCTCTCATATCAATGCCTTCCCCTCTATTGATCCGGTGTGCATTTATGATGATCCGACTTCCCTGTGCCTGACGGAAAATCCGTGTCAGACGAACTACCGGAACACATCCGGAATCAATGATATCTCTGAGAACATTGCCCGCTCCGACACTTGGCAGCTGATCAATGTCGCCTACCAGAATCAGAGACATCTGCTGCGGCAATGCTTTTAAAAGATTATACATCAGCATAATATCGATCATGGAACATTCATCCAGTATCAGCACATCTCCTTCCAGCGGATGTTCTTCATTTTTCTGATAGCCTTCCGGAGGTTTATATTCCAATAACCGGTGAATCGTTTTTGCTTCCATTCCAGTTGCTTCTGACATTCTCTTTGCTGCTCTTCCAGTCGGTGCAGCAAGAATGATCTGACATCCAGCCTGCTTATATGCAGAAATAATTCCCAGAGTTGTTGTAGTCTTTCCGGTTCCAGGTCCACCGGTCAGCACCATGACCTTAGAAGAAACCGCTGTCTTTACCGCCTGCCACTGAATCTCGTCATAAGTAATTTCTGATGAAGCTGCTACTTTCTTCAATATTTCTTCCGTATCCTCAGATTTCTTCTTTCCACAGGACATCAACCGAAGCAGCCGCTTTGCACAGCCACTTTCTGAAAAATAATATGGGGGCAGATAGATTGCTTCCCGATCTTCTGCTTCATCTCTGATCACATCATTCGTGCGGATCATCTCATCCAAGGTGATCTCCAGCTCCGGTTCTTCCACTTCCAGAACTTCCTTTGCCCTTCCAGTCAGCTGTTCTCTTGTTGTATAACAATGACCTGCTTCTGCCAGCTTATTCAATGTATAAAAAATACCACTGCGCAGACGGACAAATTTACCTTTGTCAATCCCCATCTTCTGTGCAATGGAATCCGCTGTCTTAAATCCAATTCCCCAGATGTCATCTGCAAGCCGGTATGGGTTCTCCTTTACGATCGCAATGCTCTCACTTCCATACGTCTTGAAAATCTTTGTCGCATGAGAGGTGCTGACCTCATGACTCTGCAGAAAAAGCATGATATTCTTGATCTCTTTCTGCTCCTGCCAGCTTGTTTTGATCCGGTCTACACGTACTTTTCCTATACCTGATACTTTGAGCAGTTCATCTGGTGTCTCTTCAATAACATCCAGTGTATCCTTCCCGAATTTTTCCACAATTCTTTTTGCAAACTTTGGACCAACGCCCTTCACCAGACCGGAACCAAGATATTTTTCGATTCCATATACTGTAGCAGGATGTGTCTCCTCAAATTTCTCCACCAAAAACTGCCGCCCATATTTGGCATCCATCTTCCACATACCTTCCAGAGACAGCACAGAACCAACATGGGTATCCGGCATCGTGCCAACTACTGTGACAAGATCACTGTAATTCTTCACCGCACATTTCAGAACCGTGTAGCCATTGTCGGCATTCTGATATGTAATTCTTTCAACTACACAACGTAAGTGCTCCATGCCCGTCTCCTTCTCTCATAATTCATCACAAATGACCACAGAATAAAATGCTCTGATCCATAAAAGATCACCAACATACATCCGCTTTACGGCAGAATCTCAAGCCAGTAGCCATCTGGGTCTACGATGAAATTTCTTCTCCTTTTGTACATTCTGTGTTTCTAATGCGTGACTTATATTGCGGATATTCAGTAATAAACCGCTTAATTACATTGGCATCATTCCAGTAATGCATTGGAAAAATGACATTGCAATCTACATTTTTAAGGAAATACAGGATCCCGTCAGCATAGTGATCTCCCTGTCTCGGATCCAAGGGAACAAATGCAGCGTCAAAATGCATACCCTTGATTTTCCTGATCTCCGCGCGATATGCTGAAGTAAGTCTCTGGTTATCAGCTTTCGACCCACCATCCCAATACCAGTCGTTTAAATCACCGGCATGATAAATGGTACCTTCCTTTGTTTTGACAATAAATGCGACACCACTATCGTTAGATAGCAATGTATCAACTTTGGTTTCATTATCCAAACTATAAGCTTGATCATGATAAACATATGTGATCTTCATATCCGACAAATGATTCCTTTTTCGTATATCATTCGCCAGGATTGCCTGATAAGTCATTCCCATATCATCAAGGATCCCAAAAATTTGTGGGTTAAAATGATCCTTATGGAAGTGACTGCAAAAAACGATCACTTCTTTCTCCTTGTCAAGATTCGGTAATTCACCCTTGTAATAATCAAAAATATAGTAGCAGTCTCTGGTCTCAACCAAAAATCCACTGTGGTTAATGTAAGTAATTTTCATAATATCACCTGTATAAATTAACGCCGGTACCGGATAGCAAATCTTTCTTTGCCATGTTTATTTTTCCTTTTTCGAGCGTTTGTAAATTTCACAACAACAGCATTTCTAATACAGATTTTATCGTATTTTTTAGATTCCGTCCATCCTTTATCCACAGCTGGTAGAAAAATGTAAAATGATACTTTTACAAATTCTATTACTTGTTGTTAGTTCATAATTTATGTATAATCCTGTCTTTGACAGTCCTCTTTCACAGTGTTAATATCCTGCACCAGTGTCCGTATTTTTCAGGATCTTAATAAGACGGCTTGTTCCAAGACGCTCTGCGCCAAGACTGATAAATTTTTCTGCATCATCGAAAGATGAAATTCCACCTGCTGCCTTAACTTTTACATCTTTTCCAATGTATTTCTTCATCAGCTCTACATCTGCAAAAGTTGCTCCCGCTGTAGAAAATCCGGTAGAAGTTTTGATAAATTCTGCTCCTGCATTTGTAACGATCTCACACATTTTAATTTTCTCTTCTTCGGTAAGAAGACATGTCTCAATGATAACTTTGAGGATTCTTCCATCACAAGCTTCATGGATCGCACGAATCTCATTCTCTACTTCCTCATATCTTCCATCCTTTAAAAATCCGATGTTAATAACCATATCGATTTCTGAAGCACCATTTGCAATAGCGTCTTTTGTTTCAAATACCTTTACAGCAGTTGTATTATATCCGTTCGGAAAACCGATCACTGTACAAATCGGAAGTTTTCCCGCTACATATTCCGCTGCCTGTTTTACATAAGCAGCCGGAATACATGCAGATGCAGCCTCATATTTCATGGCATCATCCAGGATTCCTCGAATATCATCCCATGTTGCAGTCTGTCCAAGTAATGTGTGATCCACCTTTTTTAATATATCTTTTTTATCCATTTTACCTTCCTTTTACTTCAGTTCATCCAGAAGAGAACTTCCAATTGTTCCCTCCGGCATCTTAACTTCAAAATTATCTGCGATCGTTGCACCGATTACTGCAAAAGTATTCTGATCTTCCAGTTTTCCGTATCCCTCCATAGATGGAGAATAAGCAAAAAATGGTACTTTTTCTCTTGTGTGATCAGTTCCTGTATGTGTCGGATCATTTCCGTGGTCAGCTGTAATGATCAGAAGGTCATCCTCACGAAGCTCATCAAGAAGTTCACCAAGTTTTACATCAAATCTTTCAAGTTCCTCTGCATATCCCTTTACATTGCGTCGATGTCCCCAAAGAGCATCGAAATCTACAAGATTTACAAAACAAAGCCCCTCAAACTCTCTTTTCGCAATGTCAATTGTCTGCTCCATTCCATGAACAGAGCTTTTTGACTTATTGGACTCTGTCAGTCCCTCGCCGTCAAAAATATCAAAAATCTTTCCAACGGAGATCACATCATAACCTGCATCCTTCAATGCATTAAGCGCAGTTTTTCCGTAGGGCTTCAGTGCATAATCATGGCGGTTGCTGGTACGTTTGAACTCACCTTTTTTCTTGCCAAGGTAAGGTCTTGCAATAACACGTCCGACTTTCCACTCATCCCTCATGGTGATATCACGGGCGATCTCACAGCAGCGATACAGTTCATCCAGTCCGAAAGTCTCCTCGTTTCCACAGATCTGCAATACAGAATCAGCAGATGTGTAAACGATCATATGACCGGTAGCGATTTCTTCCTCAGCCAGTTCATCCAGGATCTCTGTTCCGCTGGAGCTCTTGTTTCCAATTACTTTATGTCCCGTTCTCTTCTCGAGCTCATCGATCAGCTCTTTTGGAAATCCGGTCTCTGTAAAAGTCTTAAACGGTTTTGTGATGTGAAGTCCCATCATTTCCCAGTGTCCTGTCATAGTATCTTTTCCGGTACTGGCTTCTTCTAAAAATGTATAATAGCCCATTGGTCGCTCTACTGCTGCAACCTGTTTCAACGGATGAAGATTTGCAATTCCAAGCTTCTGAAGGTTTGGAATCGTAAATTCATCTACATTCTGGGAAATATGTCCCATAGTATCTGTTCCTTCATCCCCGTACCGGGCTGCATCCGGCATTGCTCCTGCCCCAAAGGAGTCTATTACAATAGTAAATATTCTCTTATATTTCTTCATAATTTTTGTCTCCTTTCTGCTGTCTTACTTATGGATCTTACATATTTACAACAACTTTTGTTACTAATTCCTTGAAGGATTTCGCTACGCGGTCTGCTGTTTCCTGCACTTCTTTATGGTTAAGCTCTTTTTGGGAAATTCCTGCTGCCATATTTGTGATGCAGGAAATTCCACAGATTTCCATTCCCATGTGTCGGGCAGCCATAGCTTCGCATGCGGTGCTCATTCCAACTGCATCTCCACCCCATCTCTGTGCAAGTCTTACTTCTGCAGGAGTCTCATAATTTGGTCCTGTAAACTGTACATAAACACCTTCCTGAAGTTTGATGTCACATTCTTTTGCACATTTGCGGATCACATCCTGAAGACGACGGCTGTATACCTCACTCATATCCGGAAATCTGGTTCCCAGCTCATCCATGTTCGGTCCTATCAGAGGGCTTGGAACTCCCGTTGTAATGTGATCTGTGATCATCATGAAATCTCCCGGTTTATAGGAAGGATTAGCTCCTCCTGCTGCATTAGTGAGAAGGATTTTTTTCGCACCGAGCATTCCCATAAGACGCGTTGGAAGAACAACATCTGACATTGCGTATCCTTCATAATAATGAACACGTCCCTGCATGATTACAACCGGTGTTTTCTCCACATACCCAAACACAAAACGTCCCTTATGTCCTTTTACAGTAGAAACTGGAAATCCCTCGATGTCCGTATAGTCGATGGTCTGTTCAATCTGAATTCCATCTGCAAAATCTCCAAGTCCGGATCCAAGGATCAGTGCAACTTCTGGTTTGAAATCAATTTTCTTTCTTACGCTTTCCAGGCATGTCATTAATTTTTTATACATGATTACTTCTTCCTTTCTTTTGGGTGTTGTCATTATATTTATGCTTTTTTCATAAAGGCAATTCCTCTGCAATGGTCTTTCCAATGCCCTGCGCGCCTCCCGTCACAATCACTACCTTATTGTTAAACTCCATATAAAATCCTCCCCAAAAATCCGCTTTCTATTTCTGTTGCCACAACATTGTGTATTCTTTTTCACCAGTAGCATCATCGAATCCTTCACACTGAATATCGAACCCTTCTCTTTGGTAAAAAGAGATGGCTCTGGTATTCTTCTGGTATACGTTTAATCGCAATCTAACTTTTTTATTCTTGATATACTCTAATAAAAGTTTACCTATACCACATGACTGCATTTCATCAGAAACAAAAATACCTTCCATGTATTCGTTACTTAATCCGACAAACCCCTGAATCATTTTATCATCTTCATACACATAGACTTCCGCTTGTGACATCATTTCTTTCACTAATTCATAATTACTTGTCCAATATTGCTCAGGAATAAAATAATGCGCTTTTAAATTGGTCTTTAACCATATGTCAGCGACTCTATTAATATCTATGTTCTGCATCTTTCTGATCATAACAAATATTCTCCACCAACTTTGATTTCTCTGTAACAACCAATCAGCTATATCGTGAATCTCAACCAGAACCACAACCAAAATCTAATATCCTTGAACCTACCGGAAGCATTTTAGTGAACCGCTCCTGTACAACCGTAAAATCTACCAAACGAGTCCCCTGGACAAACATATCCGCATTTGATTATAATATTCTATTGTTTTGTCCAGGAAGTTTCTCCTCAATCTTAGCTTATTTCATGTACCTTCGGATTATATCTATCAAAGTGACGTCTGCCGGTAACCAGGCAACACTATTTAACTGATCCTTTGTAAGCCATTTTGCCGCCTCTGCTTCCTTTAATTCAATTCATTGATCACATTCGCATCCATTAATGTAGATCTCCCTCTCGTTTCGTGGTGAGCAAAACAAAATACTCTGCTTTATTATACCTTATGGGAGAGGGTTTGTCATTGAAATCTCCAGGAAGCAAGCGTGGCAAAGGCAGCCGAAAGTAACGATAGCAACAAAAAAACAGTTCCGGACATACTGAGGTTAATCAGTGTATCTGAACCTGTCTTTTCTATGGTCTTTCCAATGAATAGCTGGGCTGGCTTTTCCTTGGAATGGATTATTTAATTGTAAAAAATTCCCGTGAAATGATTTATAAAATAGGTAATTTTACAAAGTCTATTACTTGTTGTTAATTCATAATTTATGTATAATAAAATTCATATAAGAAATACACGCTCAGCATGCGGCCTGGAACATAAATAATCCGCAAGTTTAGCGATATACGAGGAGGAAATTCTCATGGGTAAACAATCCACCAGGGAAAACAAAACAATTTACCAGCTTTGCCGAGAAGCGGCAGGACTTACAAGAGCAGAAGCCAGTGAAAGAATGGATGCTGTCTCTGATTCAAAAATTGAAAAATTTGAATATGAAACACAAGAACCTACGCCTTATGATATCCTCCAGATGGCAGATGCCTATAAAAGACCAGATCTTTGCAATTATTATTGCTCTCACAAATGCGAAATCGGCTATCGTTATGTTCCAGAAATAGAAATGACCGATCTGTCAAATATCATTTTGGAGACAATTGCCAGTTTAAATGAAATCAATCCTCTTACCGGTCGTCTGATCCAGATTGCCCGTGACGGTAAGATCAGTGATGATGAAATGAAAGATTTTGCTTATATCAGTAAAAAACTTGATGAAATTTCTTTAGCCATAGACTCTTTGAATCTTTGGGTAGATAAAACAGCTGGAGAACAAGGGCTCAATCTTGAACTCTTAAATGCCGAAAAAGAAAAATTAAAATAATCCATAACACCACGAAAGGATTACGACTATAGAATAACACCAACCGCAGTCAGTGTCTTTAAAGTTGAATTAATCTATAGAAACTGCTATCATATTTTTATCAGAATTTTCCAAGTAAAGGAGGACATGAGTGGATCATGAACGTAATGCCAATTTCCGAAATCATCGAAAAAGTAACCATGATTTGCAAAAAAAATAACGTAAAACGCCTTGATTTATTCGGTTCCTTCGCCACAGGCACTGCAACCCCCACCAGTGATATTGATTTTGTAGTATACGGCTGTGATAATCTAATGCAGTTAGAAGATGATCTTCTGCAGATTGAAACGCTAAGGAAAATTGATATTTTTGACTTTGACAATATAAAAAATGAGTATTTATTGGAGGATATAAAAAAATATGGAAAACAAATTTATTAACCGCTATAACACTTTCTGTAAAAGTCTCTCCAATCTTGCAAAAAGCAAAACAGCCGACCCCAAGACCGATTTTGTTCTCGAGGGAACTGTTCTCAATTTCAGTCTTACTTTCGACATCTCCTGGAAAGTTATGAAAGATATCCTGATCAAAAAAATGGGAATTCTTAATTTTGCAGTTGGCTCTCCACGCGAAACTCTGCAACAGGCATTTACCAATGGTATTATTGATGATGACACCTGGCTGCAAATGCTGAAATCCAGAAATCATTTGTCTCATGATTACGATGGTACTTTCGCCGCAGAGAAATTTCAGGACATTATAAATATTTATTATCCTCTTTTTGAAAAATTCAAAAACGATGTTGCGAAATACTATAAACAGTAAATCAACACCAGTGAAACATTTTTCACATTTACCACTCTTCACATTTAATATCACTTATCTGTTCGACTGGAATGACCGTTTGATCCGTCATGATTATAGCATGCTCGTATTCGTCTACCTTTTTTACAACACCAGAACACACAACATAGGAGCCGCCTGCTTTTTTTGCATCGGGAATAAAATAAGTTATCGATATTTTCTGTTCTATACCGATATTATTTCTGATTATATTGATTTTTTCATTCAGCTGAGCAATCGCTTCCTCGCTCAGTTCCAATCTTTCATCGGTTAATCTTGCCGTTTCCTTTATCGCAGCATCATGTCCGGTCAGGGCTGCAAAAGGAGCAAATTGCGCTGCCCGATCCTGAAGCGGCATTTGCGGATGATTCTTAGAGACCGGATGAGGTAAATTGATGATATCGTCATAAGAATTATTTTTCATCCTCTTCCAACTCCTTTACGCCTTATGTCCGCCAATTTGTTCATTTCTATCCTTAGCGGTTGCACCTTCCTGAAGATTCATCCCTTTCAGCACAGCGTTTTTTCCAAATTTCTTTTTGATACTGAGCATTGCTTCCTGCATACGTTTTTCGCGATCCAGCGCGGCTTCTTCCTCTTCCTTCTTTTTCCTTTTCGCCTCATAATCCGTAAAAAGATCCAGCTGCTCATACACTTCTTCTTTCTTTACAGAACTTTCCTCCACAAGCCTGTTCGCTGTGATATTGATTCTTCTGACAAGCAGGTTTCTGTCAACGATCCTGTCATATAACTCTATTACTGCATCCGTTATCATCTTGGTTGAGGAAGTCTGCCGTTTCAGATTGGTCGTTCCATGTGCATGTTTCGGAATTCTTCTTCCATAACGGTCGATCGTAACCTCTCCATGATACTGCTTTCTCCTGTCGGCATTGTTCAGATTCTCAATATCATAACCAACCGTCAACACGATCTGGTCTGTGACCAGCTTCTTATCCACCAAATCCAAAACCATCTGGTCCGTCATCTCTTTGACGACTAATTTTGCTTTTTCAAAATCATAAGGGCAATGAAGTACCTGCCCGGAACAAACACTGTTCATTTCCGGCTTATAAGCCTTGACCATTTCCATGGTACAGGGCTCATATCCCCAGGCATGATCGATCAGAAGCTCTGCATTAACACCAAACAACCTATATAACAGGTCTTCATTATATAACTCATTTTCTTTTCCGATGGAACATCTGGCAATATCTCCCATTGTATAAAGCCCGTATTCTTCCAGCTTCTTTGCATATCCTTTTCCTACTCTCCAAAAATCAGTAAGTGGTCTGTGGCTCCAGAGTTTCCTTCGGTATGACATTTCATCCAATTCCGCAATTCGTACACCATCTTTATCTGCTTTAATGTGCTTCGCCACGATATCCATCGCAATCTTACACAGATACATATTCGTTCCGATTCCAGCAGTTGCCGTTATACCTGTCGTTTTCAGCACATCCTGTATCATGGTCATTGCAAGTTCTCTTGCTGTCATATTATAAGTATGCAGATAATCCGTTACATCCATAAATACTTCGTCGATCGAATACGGAAAAATATCTTCCGGCGCAATATATTTCAGATAAATACTGTAAATTCTGGTGCTGTATTCCAGATAGAGAGCCATCCGGGGAGGAGCAACAATATAATCAATCTCCAGTTCCGGATTAGTATCTAATTCTGTGCTGTCATCAGAGGCTCCGATAAAAGTTCTGTTCGGCACTTTCCACCTGCGGGCGCTGTTGGCTTCTTTTACTTTTTGAACAACCTCAAATAAACGAGCCCTTCCTGGTATCCCATAACACTTTAATGCTGGCGATACCGCAAGACAGATCGTTTTTTCTGTTCTACTTTTATCCGCAACCACAAGATTGGTCGTCAAAGGATCCCGATTTCGTTCTTTACATTCCACAGACGCATAGAATGACTTAAGATCGATTGCAATATAGGTTCTTTCCTTTTCCATCATTCTACACCTCCCGATTTCTCCTGTGTTCTGTTTCTAATTCTTATTTATCCTGCCCGGAAAACTTTCTCATCATAACAATCCGCTCAAGGATTTCCTGCCTGAATTTTTCAACATCATTCGTCCGTTTGCGCACACCAGCTGCCGCAGCATGTCCACCTCCGCCAAACGTCTGCAGGAGTTCATTTACATTAATCCATTTTCCATCAGACCGGAAGGAACAACGCCAGCGATTTTCTTCTTCCTCATACATGGTAAAACATCCTGTTTCTTACTTCCACGCCTTCCAGATATCCGGCTGATATCCAAGAGTGGATTGTTTTCCATTACGAACCACCGGTGTCTTAATCACCTGCGGGTTTTCCAGCACCTTCTCAAGTTTATCTTCCTCTGCAATGTACTTAATGAGCGCAAGCAGATCCTTATCCTTGCCCTCCCAGTTGATCATATTTTCCAGTCCACCATTTGCCTGGGCAACCGAATTGAATTCGCCCTTACTCATGCCCTTTTCTTTCATATCAATAAACTGAAACTTGATACCACGTTCCTTAAAGAAACGTTCTGCTTTCTTTGTATCATTGCACTTCTTTGTTCCAAAAATCTGTACGTTCAAATCAATTCTCCTTATCCATTGCCATATGTATCATTTTCTCAAAGGATTCTCTAAAATGCTCATCATCCTCCGATGTTCGTTTTCGTGGTCCTCTTAAGTGCTTCTTGCCGGATGCCCTTCGTGCTTTCTTATTCAGATGCCGCTCCATAAGCATCTGGTCAATATTCTCATTGGTATACCATTTCCCGGATTGATGAATCGCATACGCAGCTTTTCCAAGTGCCATTGCCGCCACTCCATAATCCTGTGATACAACAATATCTCCTTTATGGCAAATACTGATCAGTTTATAATCCACTGCATCTGCTCCGGCTCCAACTACGATCACTTTACTATAATCAGAAGCTAACACATGATTGGTATCACACAACAACGTTACAGGAACACTGTGCTCTTTTGCAACTTTTTCAACAATACCAATTACCGGACAGGCATCTGCATCAACAAAAATCTGCATATCTTCTCCTTTAATTACACATAAATGGCGTACGAACCTCGATGAGATTACCACTCGGATCATACAGCCTTACAAGCTTCTGCCCACCTGCAAGTTCTGTTAGTTCAGTGGCATATCGGACGAAATACTTACCAGATTCATATTTTGCAAGCAATCCATCTATATCAAAATCCTCGAAATACAATTCCATCATGTTATTGAATGGCGTAGAAATTTCATTCAATGTTTTCCCCCATACGTCGGCATCCTGCAAAACAAGTCCCTCCGATAAGATCACATTGCCTTCATTCTTAAGAATCACTTGCAGTCCAAATAAGTCCTTATAAAACTCTATGGATTTTTCTATATCATCCACCACAATCAGTACGTTTTTCAACATATCAGACACCTCGCAATCCGCTTTGAGTCAAGCGAATATTCGCAATCCGCATGCGGTTAAATAATCTTTCCAGACAAATGATCAATTTCATGCTGGCAAATCTGTGCTGTCCATCCTGACAATTTCTGGCGCTGTTTTTTCCAGTTGAAATCATAATACTCTACTTCAATTTCCTGGTATCTGGTCGTCTTACGAACACCCTCCAGAGACAGACAACCTTCTTCTGTCTCATACATATCACGCTTTGAAACAATCACCGGATTGAACATCACAACATCTATGAATCCCATATTTACAATAATGATATTCTTCTTTACACCAATCATGTTCGCCGCCATACCAACACAACGTTCTCTGTTCGCCTGCAGCGTATCCTGCAGATCCTTTCCAACCTGGATGTCAGCTTTCGTGGCCGGTTCAGATGGCTGGCCTAAGAAGAAAACATCTCTTACTATTTGTTTTACCATTTACTTTCTCCTGTACTCTAATTCTTATCTATCTTGACCTGAAATCTTTCTCGTCATAACAATTCGCTCAAATATTTCCTGTTCCTCTTTCATTGTTCCAATCTTTTATTATCTAACACCACTTTACAACTTTTTCATAAAAAAATATCGTACAGGACTTTCTGATGTATAATGAATTTGACCCAAAACATTACAAAGGAAAGTGACCTTGTACGACAAAAACATTATACAACGAAAAAACACTGATTGGTAGACTTCATCAATATTTTTTGATTTATTTTGAAACTTTTTCTGTTCCGACAGCAGATACCTTATTTCTGCTGATATTATCCATACTGACCTTGTGTTATAACCTTTCATCTGCCAGTCCTCCTTGGATTTTTCTTCTTTTTTGATGTTATCATCTTACAATAAATGGCTGTGCGAAAATCCCGACAACCAACTGGTTCTATGGCGGAGATAATTGGGCCCTATGGCAGATTAAACGCTGATTAAAGGCCTTTAATTGCCAACTAAACTACAAAGAATTCCAAAATCATGTTGCAGATTTGGAGGCTTCCATTCATGCCACCGATAATAAGATTCAGCAAACGAGGCTGGCAATTCAAAATCAACAAGTAATTCAGAAACACTGTGAAGTCTATCGGACCTGTCGTGACATCATACGTGCTCAGAATTTGGTATTCACAAACTTCCGTCGGTTGAAAAACTGCAGCGACAACAGATGGAACTAGAAGAACTGTCCTCAGCAAAAAAAGAAAAGCAGGATCTCCAGAAGCAACAGAATACCCTGCATATAATTGAAAAAAATTTTGATGCTATGATCCGCAAAGCTGGTATCAAGGTTCCGGAGAAAGCGCCTTCACCAAGAATCTTGAGCTCTTAAATGCCAAAAAAGAAAAATTAAAATAAGCCATAACGCGACGAAAGGCAATGAACCATTTCTGACTCATTGCCTTTTCCTTTACATACGCTGTAATTGATTGACGATACTTTCTGTTCTTCGAATAGCTTCTTCTACCTGTCTTTTTGCATTATTGATTCGATCCTGGACCACCCAATCCACAACAAATCCATCAAAAAAATAATCCGCAAAAGAAAGAAAATCTCCAGTATCGATATTCAAGTTACATACCATATTTACATCATTTAATTCTCTACTGAAATTACGAAGATCATACTTTGCCTGTTCCATATTCCGTTTGGCCTGATCAATTCTAGAACGTTTTAGCATCGTAGTGAAAAAACCACCGCCAAACATATCTACCAGTCCCCAGTTCTTTGCACTGTTTAAATTTTCTTTTGCTGCCTGAAGACTGTTCAAAGCTCTACGTCCAGCTTCAATTGCTTCTCTTTTTTCTTTTTCAATATCATATCCCATTCGTTTTCTCCTCCTGATCGATTATGAATGTGACGTCACCAATGCTATAATACCACCGACAATCAACAATGGAAAAGCAATGTACATCAGTCCACCTACAACCATACCAATCAATATCACCGGGAAGAAAATAACTGTGCAAAGTAATTTCATAATTCCCCAGGATGCTCTTAACCCAAAAACAAAAAATTTTCCAACAAACCAAATCATACAAATTGCAAATAATAACGATAACATTTTTTTACTCCTTCTGAAACTCATTCTGATATGTGTCTTTCATTTTTTCTGTTCTTTTTCTGCTAAATATTCAGATGTGTTCTTTATGCCAAGCTTATTACTGAATGCCGGATTTTTCTCCATCTTTTCTATTATCCGGATTAATCGAACTCTCTGTGCCGCTTCCATCTGATCACCCCATTTATATTCTGTTTTTTTGCTGATATTGTCACTATAACAAATTTATTTTTCATAATACACATCCACCATGAGGAATTGCATCTTTATATTTCTCGAATTTTGAGAATTCTGTCTTTATATTTCTCTGCACGAATTGTTTCCTATCTATGCTGCCTCTTTTATAATAAGCATATCCGAGCAACATCATAAATTATTATTAAAAGGGAGATTATGCTATGCGAATTGAAAACTTGCAAAATGAAAACAGAAAATATGCGAAAAGTATCGAAAACTTCCATGTGCTTGAATATGTGCAGGATGCCAGCGTTTCACCTATGAATGCAATGAATGAGTATTTCATGAGTAAAATGAATGTCAGAAGAAGACAGGTTGTTATTGATATTGATAAAGACCATTCAGCTGTTATCCAGGCTGGTGCCATGCAATGGATGGGTGGTAACGTACAAGCCACATCTGGTGTAAAAGGTATCGGAGATTTCCTTGGAAAGGCATTCAAGGGTGCGGTTACAAAAGAAACCACAGTTAAACCGGAATATGTTGGTGAAGGCTGTCTGGTATTAGAACCGACATACAAATATATTATCCTTGCAGACATTGGCAAATGGGGACCAGCCGGAATGACAATTGAAGATGGCATGTTCCTGGCTTGTGATGCAAATGTAAAAAGTAAAGTTGTGGCCAGAAAGAACCTTTCATCAGCAGTATTAGGTAGCGAAGGTCTGTTTAATCTGAGTTTGCAGGGAAATGGTGTAGCTGCACTGGAGTCTAATGTTCCCGAAGATGAATTGATTGAAGTCATATTGGAAAATGATGAACTGAAAATTGATGGAAACCTTGCTGTATGCTGGTCATCAAATCTTGAATTTACCGTAGAAAGATCTACAAAAACACTTGTCGGATCTGCAGTTAGCGGAGAGGGTCTGGTAAATGTTTATCGTGGAACAGGACGAGTACTGATGTGTCCGGTCGCGCCGACAACTTCCTTGTCTGAGTCCACCAACACCATGGCAGCTAAAGCTGCAGCTAAATCCAGCAATACATTTGGAAAATAAGTGTAAAATACATTCTCTTGTAACCAACAAACGCCGATATAGGATTATAAAAATCCTGCATCGGCGTTATTAATTGTGATCATTTTATTTTCTTTATTCAGATGAACTGCTTATCATCAATGCAAATTTTTAAATCTTTTCAATTCCATCTGGCATATGATCTTTCTCAGTTATTTTTCGAATGACCCGGCATGGATTTCCAACTGCCAAACTATACGGCGGAATATCTTTTGTTACAACACTCCCTGCACCAATTACACACCCTTCTCCTATGGTGACACCACCGCAAACAACCACATTGGATGCCAGCCAGCAATTATCCTTTATAGTTATTGGCTTCGCATATTCAAGATTATAAAAACTTCCATCTTCTCTTTTCCTAATATTGCGTTCTTCAGGTAATAATGGATGCATAGGAGTTGCCAATGTAACATTTGGACCAATCATCACATTATCGCCTATATGTATTTCACATACATCTAAACATGTAAAGTTAAAATTAGCAGAGCTGAATCTTCCAAAGAACGTATTACATCCGTAATCAAAATAAACAGGCGCCTGTAAATAGGGGAGTTCCTCTGTTGCTGGCAATAATTCCCTCAATATCTGTGCTTGTTCTTCTTGATCATCTTCATCTGTCGAATTGTATTTTCTTGCTAATTTACGTGCATTCACGCGTAATTGCTCCAATTCTTTATCCGTTGGATCGTACAACTCTCCACTTAGCATTTTTTCTCTTTCAGTCATTTCCGATAACCTCCAAATTCAAAGTTATAAATATCAGTTTCCCCACTCTCTCATGGTCTGCAATATTTTATCTAATGCTTTTGCACTTTCCGTCATCAAATACGGACATAGCCATAACCATATTATCTACTGTTAGATCACCGGAAAAAATATCCATCGCAGAAGGTATCTATTTAAAATTAATTTCAACAATTTCTTCATAGTTCTCTTCTGCAAATCTTTCAACTATATATGTTTTTCCTGTTTGTCTGGCTCCCTGAATTACAAGACATTTTTTGTTTTTTGAATCTACCCATTTTTTATGTAATGCGTCACTTTTCTTTTTAACATAAAACATCTCCTGTTACCAAATAATATTTTTATCAAGAACAACTTTGTAACATTTTTAATTACTATATTTCTTTTATCATCAACATTTTAGAATATTATATCATTGATCAATATATATTAAATGACTTTTTCCATTTCATACAATCTCTTCTGAAGCTCCGGTTCAAAGAAATTCTACATTCCTTCATTAAAGCTTATGAAAGGCTTCTCCATATCTTCAGTTGTGAAAATCAGAGCATTTTCGTTACTTTTCTTAACCGCACAGTCTGTGAAATTTTTAAATTCCTTATCAGTGACCGGCTGCTGCATATGCTTAACATCAAACAATACTTCTGTGTCAACCAGACTGTTTCCTGTTCAGGGTTTATTTGAACTCCAATATTAATATTACCATCCGTGAATAATATTATTTCATTTTTCATCAATAAGACCTTACACATTCTACCCTATCACACTCGCACCAAATGGCATGAAAGAGAGTCTTGCCATCTTGAAGAACTGCTTTCCAAATGGAATTCCAACTATCGTAATGCACCAAATACAACCCACTATCAGGTTTCCAAGTGCCATTTCCCATCCAAAAAATATAATCCATATAAGATTTACCAGAAATGAAAACATGCCATTTCCATACACGATTTCTTTTCCAAACGGCCAAAATGCCAAGGTTGCAAATTTAAAGCATTGCAGACCTACCGGAATTCCAATAATTGTAATACACCATATGCAACCTGCAAAAACCCAGGCCAAACCGCCCAGTAATCCTCCAAATATAAACCAAAGGATATTACCTATAGTTCTCATGACAACATCTCCTCCTCATCCAATGTCTAATATTCTTTTGCAATTTCCTCTGTTATCTCATATATCTCTTTGAATTTTTCTAAGTCCTCTGGAGATCTGATCAGCATGATTTCTTCGATTTTTCCAGTCCGTATGTCTTTGAATCCTGCTACTTCTTCTCCGGTACAAATGCTTGCACGAATAACTGGTTTCATATGTTCTCGGTCATATGTTTTTTTCACGATTTTCTTTTTGAATAATCCCATGCTACCTCCCCATCTCCGAATATCTTCGACAACAAGATCAACTATTTAATTTCTGGAACATTTTTCTGCATCGATTGCCAGTACAAACATCAACGCATCCAACGTATTTCCTGGATCCTGTACATCAATGACATAAGTATCTGACATATGAAACAGTTCTTTATTGACCCGTGCAATTAAATAACCACTTTGATCAAGAATGCTATAATCCCATTCCATAATTGTTCCATCAATATGCCATCCATTGTAATCAATATTATAATGTGGCGTCAGGAATGAAAATTCTTTGCTCAGGCATCCGATATAACTGCCGTTTTTATAAATCCCTAGTTATCAAGTTAATCCACATTGAGAAAATGGTACATCAGTACGGCTACTTCCTGTGGTGTTTTGTTGATTGGCTCTGTAATCCACTGTCTTAGGATATAATAAATACCACCTGCATGATAAAAAGTACCAAGTCTCATCGTATCATCATCAACATCAGTAAAATATCCTTTATTTATCAGATTCGGATACTGCTCATTAAATCTCTCATTTAAAAACAATACAAAATCATCATCTGTCCTGTACCGAAAAAGAATTTTTAATATATCAGAATGCTCGTAAAAGTAGCAGCATGCAAGTTCCAGCCATTTCCTCGTGTCACCCTTAGATGCAGCTTTTTCCGCAAATGCTGAAACTTCCTGAAATATTTCATACTTAATATCATTTAATATATCGCGAGGCTCTTCATAATGACGATAAAAGGTCGCTCTATTGATACCGGACTCTATACACAACTGAGTTACTGATATTTTATTTAGATCAGTTTTGCTGAGCAAACGTAAAAGTCCCTCTCGCAAAAGCCTCTTGGTCAATGCAATTCTCTGATCATCCTTCATTGCTACATCCCTCTTAATCCTTTTTTGATTTTTCATGCGACAAAACAAAGGTAACTGTTTCATAATATGTTTTCTTGCTGGAGCCGGAGCAGGCATCGGAACCGAATTTGCTGGTATGAGTGCAGCTGCAGTTATTGGGCCTATGCTGGCTTCTTTCTTAGGTGTCCCAGCATATGAAGCAGTCGGAATAGGTCTGATTAGCGATGTACTGGCCAGCGCTGTCAGTGCTTACACCTACAAAAAGAGCGGAAATCTGGACGTCAAAAACAGTTTACCCATGATGATTAGCGTTTTGATCGTAACAGTCATCGGTAGTTTTGTTGCAAGTTTTCTACCTGAAAGAGCGATGGGCAGTACCATGCAGATTGCCCTGATCATCCTCGGGCTACGCTTTATCCTAAAACCAGTCACAACCACAAGGGAACAGATGAATGCCGGTTCTGCCAAAGAGCGACTAATGAAAGCGATTATAGAAGGCATTTTCGTCGGTTTTATCTGCGGATTTGTCGGTGCTGGTGGTGGAATGATGATGCTGTTTGTACTGACTTCTTTTCTGGGATATCAGATGCACATGGCGGTTGGAACCAGTGTATTCATCATGGCATTTACCGCACTTACAGGCGGAATCAGTCATTTCGCAATCGGTGGCATGCCAGACATTACGATTATGGTCCTATGCGCCGCATTCACACTTCTCTGGGCTAGAATCGCTACTATAATAGCCAACAAGTCAGATGCAAAGACCCTTAACCGTGCAGTTGGAGTAGTCATGATTCTTACAAGTATAGTGATACTCATCGTAAACAATATAAGTTGAATTCTATGCCTAATACGGATATGAAGCAGGCTGCACTCTCAAGTCTCTATGGAATCGGTAACGCCGGTACTGGATATCAAAATCCCGCACCGGCGTTATTGATTGTAATTATCTTACTTTGATATAATCATAAATTGTCAATCCCGCAAACTTGAATTTATCGTCTTGTTCCATTCTTATCAAAATTCTTTTTTAATGCTATTTCTGTTGGGAGAATAGACCCAATTAAAGGAATAAGTTGAACACCACAGATAATTCCTCCTATACTCCCAACACAATCTTCATTTTTTCCAATCACTAAAAGCATGAATATTACTGTTATCGGCAACATAACCATTCCACAGACATACCAGACTTTACCACAATATTTATGAGCAAATTCCCATGTGTCTTTGTTCTTCATAGACATCGAAGTCCGATATCCAAATACTGAATTTATTTCCTTTGGAGCCTTTTTCATAAAATATCTTCCAAAACCAATCATCGTAAATGGGAGAAGCAAATCCATAATCAACATAAAAATCCAAAACCCCATTGTAAACCTCCTTTACTACAACTTCCGATTTTCTTAATTCTCCAAACTTGAATTTACATGTTTCTCATTGTATTGCTCGCCCTATTATAAATACAATTTATTTTCCTTCCTACCGGAACAAACCTTCTTCATTTTCAGTCCAGCGATAAAACTAACAAGCTTACTGTAATTTCTTGCTTTCTTCGGACAGACTGCTACACAGTGCATACAAGAAATACACTTATCCTTATCGGTCATCTTCGGATTGTCCAACGGAATGGCACCTGCCGGGCATTCTTTTGCGCACAGACCGCAGGAAGTGCATTTTCCATTTGCAACAGGTTTGAGTGGAACACCACCATATTCTCGATATGGTCTGTTTCCCGGAAATGCAGGTGTCCTTTGTGCTTCGCTGTTTTGCATAATCTTTGCGGCAAATTCCAGCAATTCCTTTTCATCATGCTGATCCGGGCGTCCGGTTCCAAATTGGTGCATCAGGGAATGCTCTGCGACTGCCTCCATTCCTGCGATACATACAAAGCCTGATGCCTCCAGAACATCCTGTAGTTCCAATAGAGTATCATCAATCATACGGTTTCCAAATACTGCCACAAGAATTGCTTTCGTACCATCTGCCTTTACTTTGCGGAACATATCCGTTACAACTGATGGAATGCGTCCACCGTAAGACGGTACAGCAACCAAACATAGGTCCTTTTTTTCAAATTTCACCTTCATGAGTTTATCTGGTTCTTTAATTAGGTCGATTTCTTCAGCATCCAGCTTCGTCCCTTTCGCAACAATATCTGCTACTTTCTCTGTACCCCCTGTCGGGCTGAAAAATATGTTATAAAATCTCATAATGATCCTCCTACTGATTCCGATTTGTTTATTGTCCTTTTATAACGGTTGACCAATTGTTTTCAATAGTCTTTATATGTTTGAAAGGAATTCTTCTATCAAACTATTTATCATCTCCGGTTTATCTGTATTAGAATTATGACCGGCCCCTTCAATCCACTTTAAAGGAATTTTCGTTTTTCGATGCCATTCTCTGTTATACCTTATGCATGAACCGGCATGATCCTTTGTACCACATATCAACAGGGAAGGACATTTGATTTCATATGGCAGATCCTTTTCCATTGCCTCTGCCAGAATACGAAATCCATGCCCGGCAATTTGGGCATAACGATGCTGATCACCATCATAGACCAGCATCATTTCCTTCATCAGATTTCTGCCATACTCAGAAGTTGCAACTCCCTCAGTTCCGGATTTCAAAAGCAACTTCCATGGGTAATATGCATATACTGGTTCCATTCTTTTCAGAAGCCAGATCTCCACTGCTGTCACATAGTTTCTCTGGAGCGGTGCTGAATCAATGGAAATAAAACCTGCCAGCCGGTCAGGATACAATTGTGCATAAGCCTGGCCTACATATCCTCCCATTGATTGACCGATTATAATTGGTTTTATGATTTCTTCTTTTTCAAGAATCCCATTCAGCCATTTTGCCTTATCAAACAGATCAAAGTCAAAGCGGAACGGCCAGGAAGAGGCATGAGCCGGTGCATCCCATACAATAATATTATATTTTCCATCGAAGTACTCAACCTGTTTATCAAATAATCTATGGTCAGCAGTCAGCCCTGGTAAAAATACAAGCGTCGTTGTATCCAAACTTAGATTATTTGACCAATAGTGAATTGTTCCGCAAGGAGTTTGATATGTACTTTCCTTCAACAAATCCACCTCCGCAATTTTCATTTTTCTCAGTTACACAAATTGAAAAACTTTAACTATTTTCATATTGGTTTTTTATATCAAATACAGTCTGCTACATCTCATCCGGCTTTTGACCATCGTGGGCTTTCCATTGACACTCCGTCAATTTCATATCTGTAAATACCGCTTTAAACGATGAATCTTCCGGACTGCATGCATAAATTCCAAATTTGATTTTTCCTGCACCAGCCCACATATGACAAATCCTCATTTGCTTAAACCGTATTCCATCCTCAGAACATTCAATGCAATAATCATCTTCACGTCTACTGAGACGATACCACATAGATTTAATCTCTGCATCAATTTCCGTAGTTGCCCAATCTGAATATCCATTGTTTGTCACAGCACTTCCCAGGTGCTGAAAATTGTCATTCTCATATTCTATAGAACCTTTCAACCAATTCTCACTGTCAAGATACATAACCACACCGCACTGATCAAAGCGATGATGGCTTTCCTTAAAATCTGTTTTCACCATAAATGAAAAAAACTTTTCCTCTGTTTCTATCTGCAAAACCGGAGCATTATCATTGCGGAAATGATAGTAAGTTCTTTGCCACAAATCAGTTCCAGGCTGTGTGATAATCTCAATTTTGTCATCTGTCAGCGTGTAATCATCAGGTTCTCTCGTCCACTTAAAATCTTTTATATTCATCTCATTATCCCTCCAAATTCCGATTTCACGACATCATTTCTAATACAGATTTTACCGTATTTTTTAATCCCAGTCCATCCTTTATACCCAGGCGATAAAAAAACTCTTCTGTCTCTGCTCCGCTGGCAAATATTTCATCACAATACTTCGTAAGCACTTCCTCTTGTTCCGGAGACAGTGTTTCCAAAAGCTTCTGGTATTCCTTCTCTATATTTTCATTAAATGGCTGTGTATCTTGATTTGATTTCCATTCAGAATATGCTTTGCTCATACGATTGGAGATCATCTTATCAACAGACTCCTCTACGTCTTTTGACATCTTTGAGGGAGACTCTTGCTTTTGAACTTTTTCGTTCTTCGCTTTTTCAAGTGTTGACTCGTCAATATAGTGAATAATTTCTCTCAGATTTGCCTTCATAGATTGCAGGTATTGGTGCTAGAATATAAATAGTACAAACCAAAATGAGAAATTCCAAATACACATAAGCATGATACAATAGAGACATGCTGAAGGAAGATCTCATATGGCAAAGCAACATGACAAACAATTTAAACTTGATGCAGTCCAGTACTATCAGGATCACAAAGATCTCGGAGTACGTGGATGTGCAGAAAATCTTGGCATCGGATACAGCACATTAACAAAATGGCTAAAAGACTTCCGGGAATCAGGTGATATTCCTGTTCGTGGTTCTGGTAATTATGCATCTGATGAGCAGAAGGAAATTGCCCGTCTCAGACGTGAATTACGTGATGCCCAAGATGCACTTGATGTGTTAAAAAAAGCAATCAACATTCTGGGAAAATGACGGAAGCCATTTATCTTGAAGTGTCTGAGAAGACGGAAGCTGCCAAAAAGGCTGGACGTCGGGTTTCCGTTTCCGGAATGTTGAAATTTTTAGGTGTCTCTCGCTCAGGATATCTTGCATGGCTCCACCACGTACCTTCTGATACAGAAAAACGTCGTAAAGCTGTAAAAGCAAAAATACAGGATATTTATGATGATTCCAAGGCTCCTTCTTAAAATATATAGATTTCACAAATCCCTATCGATATACATTCTTCTGTCATAGATGTATAAAGATTTTGCACAGTTCGTTTTTTTCATAAAACTTATTCTGTTTTTCAACTTCTGTGATATAATGCTTTATTATAATAATTCCCATGGACAAAATGAGGTAAACCAAGTGAAAAAGAAAACACTTGTGCCTCTTATCACTTTTTTACTGGGCATATGCCTTATTAGTTTGATTGTATACAAAACAGACACCCACGAAAAAGAGCAGAGACACATAACAGCACAATTAAACGTGGCCACCTATGGCGAACAAATAAAGAATGAAATTACAAATGGAATTGAGATCACAGATACCTTGAAGCAAATCTTAATAAGTGAAGATGGCGAAATCCGTCAGTTTGAAACAATTGCAGGAAATCTTATGTCTGATTCTATTGAAAGTGTACAGCTCGCTCCTAATGGTGTTGTTACAGATATTTATCCGGCTAATGAAAATGAGGCAGGTAAGATTGATTTGATCCATGATAAAGACCGCGGAAAAATTTCCTGTTACGCAAGAGACAACCATACAATCATTACGCAGGGCCCCTTCAAATTAAAACAGGGAGGATATGGAATTGCAATCCGTAATCCCATATACCTGAAAGATAAAAACGGACATGAGTATTTCTGGGGATTTACTATTGTTATCCTGCGTGTTCCGAATATTTTTTCAGATTCAATCAGTGCACTTTCAAATTTTGGATACGAATACAAAATTTCAAAAACAGACGCTCCATGGAGTGATACTTATAAAGTGGTTTATCAATCAGATGGGCAAATAAATCGTCCTGTTTCTTATACATTTACAATAGGAGACGAAAACTGGAAATTTGAAGTAACTCCTAAAAGTGGATGGAGAAATGCCACATTACTGATAATCATCATCGGAATTTTTCTTACAATAAGCCTTCTCCTGTCAATTCTTACCAGAGTATGGTTAGTAGCAAAAGAACATAAGAAAAAGTTTCAGATACTGGCGCACACAGATTCTCTTACAAATATTTATAACCGCTATGGATTTGATGAATTTGCAGAAAAAATGATTCAAAAAAATCCAAAAGCACATTTTGTGGCTGCGCTCCTTGATATCGATGATTTCAAGTTTATTAATGATATCTATGGACATAATTACGGAGACAGGGCACTAAAGAATCTTGCAGACAGCATGAAGACTTTTTTCCCATCCGATGCATTACTTGGAAGAAATGGTGGTGACGAATTCTGCATTCTTTTACCAAATTGTACCTTTGCAGAAGCAGATATACAGCTGCAGAAATTCACCAAACTTCCTAAATCATTCTCATACCATGGTAAGGAACATGCATTTTATATTTCTCTAGGATATGCAGAATATCCAACATTTGCATCCAATCGTTCACAACTCATGCGCTGCGCAGATGCCGCTCTTTATGAAATAAAGCTTCATGGAAAAAATGGATGTATGGTCTACAGAGAAGGACTTCAGTCAGGTGCCCGCAAACAACTTGGATTCGCATTCAAGGATATCTCTGAACATCTTCCAGGTGCATTCATCATATACAGAGCAGACAAAGAAGATGATGAACTAATTTTTGCAAATGATGAATTTCTTCATATGTCCGGATATAAAGATATAGATGAACTGTTCAGACTTACTGAGAAAAGTTTTCGCAACTTGATTCGTGAAGATGAACAGCAACAGATAGAATCAAGTATCTGGGAACAGATTGACAACGGCAATGAAAATGACTATATTCACTTTCATCTTCGAAAAGCTGACGGAACTTATTTTTCTGTTCTTGATCATGGAAGAATTGTAGAGAGCCCGCAATACGGGAAAGTATTTTATGTATTGTTCATGGATTGGGAAGATATGCATATTCGTTACAATGATAAATTCGCAAGATAAAATATTGCAAAAAACAGAGCGTATGATCTATTTTCATATAATGTTTATGTCGGCAAGCTCTATCAAAAGGAAATCGACTTTGTTGCTCAGAGAAGCAACGAGAAGTTTTATATTCAGATCAGCGACAACATTTCCGGGCAGGAAACATTTGAGAGAGAATGCTTTCCTCGGCTTCAGATTCGAGATGCTTATCCGAAAATGATTATTGCTAGAACCAAACATCCCCAATATAGCTATGAAGGAATCGTAATTCACGATATAGTCGATTGGTTACTACAAGAATAAGCAAGGCGAAATATCTCCAGCATTCTCTTTTGAAATGATGGAGATATTTTTATTATGACGGAGATTGCAGATGAATTCAGACAAAGCATCCTACGAAAAGAGTTTTATATGGATGTACTGAACTGTGATCCGATGTCTTTTGACAAGGAATGCGAACTGACTATTTGGTGGCTCCCCCCCCAAGCCCCTGTAGAATAAATAACGCCAGTACTGGATATCAAAAATCCCGCACCGGCGTTATTTATTAAAATATTTTGTTTTTTAATCTTCAACACTCTCTACTGAAACTTCTTTTTTCTTCCTACTTTTACCAGAAATCATCTTGTGTCCTGTATAAATAGCCATAATCATGCAAAGCAAAGAACTTGCTGCAAAGTACTTATGGCCTTCTTTTGATCCCTTATAACCTGTATAAAAAGTTCCAAGCATTGTAATCAGTGCACCGATAGACCAATATTTATGTGATTTCATTCAGATACCTCCTGCCGTTTTTCTTAATCATATACCTTTTAAAAGATATATACAGTCGAGTAGACTAAGACCTCTCAATCTTAGCCCCTCACAGATCCGTACGTGCGGCTTTCCCGCATACGGCTCCTCATAGTAACATTTGCTTCAATATAAACAATAGTACGTTTTAGGTTTTGCTAACGGGTAGTACTTGAGCATTTCCACAAATCCATTCCATGTGTATGCCCGTCTACAACCTCTCCGATTCATGGCTTTGAATAGAAACTGTTGTACTCTATGCAGGAATGTTGTTATCTTCCGAAAATTCCATGTAACACCATAATACCGATAGTGTCCAATTAGTTTTACGTTCAACTCTTTAATTATTTCTCGCATTGGTCGATTTCGATTATCGTAAATCCAGTTCTTGTATGCTCTAACCTTTTGCTCAAACTTCTTTCTTGAAGTCTGTACCTTTGGCACGAAACCTCCCTTTCGAGTTTTGCTACAGTAGAAGGTAAACCCTAGAAAATCAAATGTTTCAGGCTTACATTCTCCTCTTGCTCTACGATTCTGCTCTGCAAATCTCCCAAATTCAATCAGTCTGCTTTTACTACTTTCCAGCTCCAGTCCAAACTTTTCCATTCGTTCCTTTAACTCTTTATAGTATCTTTCAGCTTCTGACTTATATTGAAATCCTGCAACAAAATCATCCGCAAAGTTGACGAGAAAACACTCTCCCTGCATTTCCCTTTGCACCACCAGCTTAAACCACAGCGTCAGCACATGATGCATGTATATATTTGCAAGCATCGGACTCATTACTGAGCCTTGTGCCGAACCTTCCTCTGTTGGCTCGAATTTTCCTTGCTCCATTATTCCTGCTTTAAGGTATTTACGTATTAGCCACAATAAGTTCTTATCCTGTATATTCCATTCAAGGAACTTCATCATCCAATCATGGTCGATATGGTCAAAGAAACCTTTGATATCGGCATCTACGATATAGCTGATTTTTCCATAGCTTATCCGTTGGTATACTTCTTTTATTGCTTCGTGACACCCCCTATTCGGTCTGAATCCATACATGCAGTTTAGGAATCTCGGTTCATAAATAGCTCCCAGTATTTTCTTCACTGCCATTTGTACAATCTTATCTTCATAGGAAGCAATCCCTAATGGTCGTTTCTTTCCATTTCCTTTAGGTATATATACCCTCAGTGACGGAAGTGGCTTAAAGGATTTGTTTTTCAACCTCTGTACCAGTTCCTTGATATTTCTATCAAGGTTCTTCCCATACTCATCCTTAGTTACCTTGTCAATTCCGACTGCTTTGTTCCCATCTAATTCCTTATGGCATTGCTTTAGCATATCTTCATTTATCAAGTGGTACACTGATGTAAATATAGGATGTTTTGATGTTGCCGATATCTCAGCTATTCTCACTAATTTCGTTTCCATTATTTCCTCCGTCCCTGAGTACGGATAATGTGTCCTCAGTAAGACCTTTACTATGCAATCCCCTTCCCTCCATCGGCATTGCCCGATTTCCACAGTACTATGGGATTGTCCGACCACCTACCATTCATTTGAAATCCTCCGTTTTCAGTTGCAACTTCATACTCTTCTTCGAGAAATGGCAGGTTCTCCCCAGTTGATGTGTATTCATAATGTAAAACATGATTGGTTCTCTGACTCCGCAGTGCCACATAACACTCGCCATATCGCATTATATGATATTGTCTTCCGCACCAGTTAAGACGTCGACCGACTGAAGTTAACGTTTCGAAGCTCAATCACTATTCAACCCTGCTTTCTTGCTGTCTACGCTTGTCAGATGCCGTTACCGGCATCGTCCCAAGACTCGCTATTATCTGGTTGGCTAAACCTTGGATAAACCGGAATCCCACCGGCTTGACTACACACCCTTAGCTGGGCGCACAACTGGAAGTTAGCGATTTCTTTTTCCGGTATTCTCTGTCCCACGGATTTCCTCATGATAGAAATAATCTACGATCACCGGATGTCCCTGCGGGACTCTGCCATAAGGCATTTCATTATCCACAAAGGCACAATCATACTTCTTAGCCATTTTCTCAGCTTTTACTTCAAGTGCTTCAAAGTAGCTGCGGTTATGCTTGTTATAAATCTCGTCGTAAAGTGGTACAAGATCAGGATATTTTCCGGCGATATAATCCATAATTGTCTTTTTGAAACCGCCTCGAAGATTGAGATTTTCAAGCCAGAACAGATCGCACTGATCCTTTACCCGCTCAAAGATTGCTTCAAAATCCGTGATACCGGGGAATACCGGGGATACGAAACAGACTGTACGGATACCTGCCTCATATACCTGCTTCATAGCAGCGATACGGTGCTCAATGCTCGAAGCAGAATCCATATCGTTCTTGAAATTTTCATCTAGTGTGTTGATCGACCATGAAACGGTTACACGTCCAAACTTCTTCAACAGATCAATATCCCGTACCACAAGATCCGACTTTGTGCAGATCAGAATATCTGCGTCACTGCCGATCAGCTGCTCCAGAAGTTTTCTGGTATTCCCGAATTGCTCCTCCTGTGGATTGTAGCCATCTGTCACAGAACCGATGACCAACCTCTGTCCGGCATATTTCTTCGGATTTTTTATTTCCGGCCAATGCTTCACATCAAGGAAAGTTCCCCATTCCTCCTTGTGCCCGGTAAAGCGCTTCATAAAAGAAGCATAGCAATACTTGCAGGCATGTGTACAGCCCACATAGGGATTGACCGAGTAACCGCCTACCGGCAGACTGGACTTGGTCATGATGTTCTTTGTTTCCACCTCACGAATGAGGATTCCATTTATTACTTCTTCCATGATTTCTGTACCTCTAACACTTTATTAAATTCTTCCGGCATTTCCTGAATCATATTTTCATCCCCTATGATAGGGACAAGGTCTTCCTTCATAAACACCGGAATGCCGAGCTTATGTGCCTGGTCCGTCAGAGACCATGCCCATTCCGGCTCCGTATGAATCTTCCTGCTCTGAGCTCCGGTCATGGTGCCGACAACGATCCAATTGATTCCGGAAAGGTCAACTGTGCAGGGATCATCGAATAACGGCTCAAAGGTAACATGGTAATGTTTTGCTCTGACGTTTTTCCGAAGGGCGTCGATACGCCACAGTTCTGCTTTCCTCGTCACCGTAACGCCAAACCATGCGTTTTCCAGATCGGTATCAAAATCCAGCAAATCAGGTCGCTTGGTAAGGAACAGGAACTGATGCTGTGGATTTTCATGGATCTTTGCAAATACCTCGTCTCTCCATTCCGGCTTCCATCCGGAGAGATCGCTCATGCCGGTAAGAAGAAAGTTCTGCGGACGTTTCTTTTCCATCATCTTGAGCTTACCCGGAAAGAATTCAGGGTTAGCGAAGTCATCAATCATATGCCAGCGTTTCACGTTGTTGCGGGCATAGCAATATGCACACCCCACTGTGCAGCCAATGACGATATTCATGTTCTGAATCTGATCTTTGATACAAATACTCATGACTTCTGCCACTCCTCAAGATTCTTTCTGATGCGGTCGAGGCATTCCTCAAACCGGGTAATTTCTTCCTCAGAAAAACCTTTGTAATAAATACTGCCCATCTCATCAGATACAGAATCGTACTCGCCCTTTAAGGCATGTGCTTTCTCAGTCAGAAACAGGAGCGTTTTCCTTTTGTCCGTTTCAGACTGAACACGGCTTATCAGCCCTTGATTTTCCATTCTTTCCAGCATCGTAGTAAGAGATGTTATCGCTAATCCGCATTTAGTCGAAAGTGACCTGATTGAGATACCATCCTCCTGCCACAGCACATAAAGAATACGTCCCTGGGCTCCATTAAACGCATCAATATTCTTTTCACTGAGAATCTTCTCAAAAATCCGGTCTCCAAGCTGTTTTATTTTTGTGACAAGAAATCCTCCATTCATTTCCATGCAAAAGCTCCTATATAGTAGTTTATTAAAAACATACTATATAGGAGCTTTATTGTCAAGAGTTTATATGTCTTAATAGGTAAATTCCATTTTTTCAATTCTCCAAACTGGAATTTGACTTGCGGATTTTGATGATAATATAGTAAGAACAGAAGTATTTTATTTGCCAGAACGTCAATAACAAATATGGGAAAGAGATGGTACTACATGGGAATAATTAAATATTTTAGAAAAAAGTACTGGGAAGCAGCCATTTTCAGAGGTGGGCGACGTATACCATTTACCTGTGATGGATTAACAACTGTTCCTGATAGCGCCTATGCATTGTTTACTGAAAAAGAGTTAGAAAAAAGTTTACGAAGAAAGAGATATTTTTCATGAGCGGCTAATGCATATGATTGATTCTTTTTAATCACATGTACATCAGAGTTTTATATATTACTTATGATATTGTGCCGGCTTTGTCGCTTTGTATCAGCCGAATGAATACAAGAAAAGGAGCTGTCGGGAAATAGACAGCTCCTTCAAAGAAAATCTGCAGGATACCTTTCTTCTTTCCTTCTGTAAGTTCATTCCACCCACACTTTTCTCTGGATCTTTTCACCTGTTCACTTGTAAGCCCAGATTTCTTGCCATTCACCCTTTCAAGAACCTCTTCTACCGTCTGCTGATAAATTTCCTTCATCACTTCCGCCTCATCGTTTCTAAGTATTTACTACCTGAATTTCTTATGCAATGAAAGACCTCTTTGAAAAAAATATAAAAAAAAGACCTTCATTGCATAATAAAAAATGCAATAAAAGTCTCACCATTTCCTTATGATACCGGATGCTTCCACCGTACTGACAACATCACAAACGCAATTTGTTAAGCGCAGGTTACTCCCCTTTATTGGATCAAATCATATACCCAAAGTAACATGATTGTCAAGATACTTTATCATTACTTTTTCATTTTATGTTATACTTTTTACATCGTTAACACTATTAAAATAAATTCTCCGGAGGTGAATCAAATGGATCATACGAATAATTCCTGTTGTTGTGGTGAAGCGGAACATTTTTCCGGATGTCTGATTTGTGGTGCTTCTATTACGTATCGTGCTGAAAGCTCTATTCAGACGTGCAGCATCTGCCATAAAGAGCAATTAACCAATGCGGTCTGTGAAAATGGTCACTTTATCTGTGATGCCTGTCACAGCTATGGCACATATGCTCCGGTAATCACAACACTCAGAGACAGTACAGAAAAAGATGCTTTGCTTCTTCTGGAAAAAATTATGGATCTTCCATCTGTACATATGCATGGACCGGAGCATCATGCAATTGTCCCATGTGTTCTTCTGACAGCGTTTCGCAATAATGGAGAACATATGGATTACGATGCTGCACTATCTGAAATCTGTAAAAGAGCGAAGCAGGTTCCGGGCGGTACCTGTGGTTACTGGGGTGTCTGTGGAGCTGCTGCCGGAGCCGGTATTTTCATGTCCGTTATGACTGGATCCAGTCCACTTCACAAAGATGCATGGCCGTTTCCTCAAAAACTTGTTTCCATTATTTTATCCAGACTGGCAGATGTTGGTGGACCTCGCTGCTGCAAACGTACCAGCAGAATTGCCATTGAAGAAGCCGTTCATTTTTACAGTCAGTTTTGTTCTGTAAACATTCCGTTGTCTTCTATAACGTGTAAATACTGCGAAGATAATCGCGAATGTATCCAGGAAGATTGTCCATACTATCCTGAATAACAGGCAAGGCAGTGATTCCATGATACCACGAAATCACTGCCTTGTAACTCGTTTGCCAGGATACAGCGCCCCATCTTCCCACTTTGCTTTTTTGCAGTTCCATGAACGAATATCCTTCTCTTCCAAAACACTCCTGATTCGTTCTTCTCCATTGTCCGATGTAAAAAGCGCTGTAATTTCCTTTTTTCCATCTACAATTTTCACACAATAATCTACCAGTTCCGGAATCTCAAACAGTAATTCATCCATCTCTCTGATACTTCCCAATGGATCCATCCGCTTTACAAAGTCCAGGCGTTTTATTTCACTTCCACAGAGGCATCTTCCTGGAATGATCCTTGACCAGTCACCGGTTCGATATCGAATCAACGGCTGTGCTTCCATTCCAATGGTTGTAATCACCAGTTCTCCCCATTTACCGTCCGGCAGCACATTTCCGTTCTCATCTATAATCTCTGTAATACAATGGTTTTCCCGCATATGCATGCCCTCATGCGCCGTGCAGCAAATGGCACCTCCAAGCCCCATCTCTCTGGAACCATAGTGCGGCCAAAGTCGTGTTTGCAGAATTTCTTCGATTGCTTTCATGACAGTTTTCGGACAGGCATCTCCGGATACCAGTGCTCTTTTTATACTGCCTTTTCCGCACATTCGAAGCATGGACAGCAATGCCGTCGGCATTCCCACATACGTATCCGGCTGCTCCTCTTCCAGAATCCTGTTCAGTTCGCCATAAGTTCTTCCTGTCCCGGTTGAAAGAGGTTTTGCTCCCAGACGTCTGATTGCCTCCGCGATCAGTTCTCCTAATCCAAAAGGACCTGAAAATGGCATAGCCACCATCGTTATACTTCCAGGATAAATAAATTCACCCAGACCTGCCATAAAAAGTTCTATGGTGTGTTCACAGTCTCCCTCTGTATAGAATACACGTTTACCGGCACCGGTAGTTCCGCTTGTCTGTTCTGATATCACTTTCTGTACTTCCCCCTGGGAGCAAAGCAGCATCCTGCCTCCATCTCGTGCCAGATCTGTTTCTGTCGTAAAAGGAAGGCTTCTCAAATCTATCAGGCTTTCCAGTCTTTCCGGCAAATCTCGGTAAAAACCCTCTCGTTCTTTCTCTCTCTTCAGTACAATATTTAATTTCTCCAGCTGTATTCTGTGTATTTCATCTCTTGTAATCTCTGTAATACCTTCCTGCTTACAGATCATTGCATCTATATTCGATCGTTTCACTTTCTGTATAAATATATTCCTTTCGAATTCGTCAGATTATATGCACAAAACGGCACCATTCCATAATCAGAATCCACCTCGCAGATATAACATCTTTTCAGACGTTCAAGATCCAGATTCCATGCATCCTGAAAAATCATCCCTGATACTGCAAAAGTTTCATTATGAACCCGGATCAGGAATTCATCCAGCGCATCTGTCTGTGTCATTTCTCCATCATCAAATTTTTTTGTGCTATAGCTCCACTGATTTTCCACATACTGTCTGGAATTATCGCTGGTAGTACAACAACATCCTCTGCCTGATTTCTTTTCCAAAAGTTTCAGTTCCCTCTCACCTTTTTTCAGATAACTTGCATGAAAAGAACAGTATGGATTCTCTGCTCCACCACCGGCGAAATCCTTGCTTTTCATAAGCCCGTCAGTCTGTTCCTCGATCAGCTTCAACATCTTTGGTATGGTAATCGGAGCTTGTGGACGCTGCTGAGAACATCTGCCAAAATAGCTGATCGGCTGGAAATGTACTCCTCTTACAAATGGCATATAATCCATCGCAAACTTCAGAATATCTCCAACCTGCATGTCATTTACTCCTGGCGCAATGACAGGTACCAGGGCAATTCCCAGTTCCGCTTCCGAACAGTTTAACACAGCCTTTTCTTTCAGTTCTATCATAGAGCGTCCGCGCAATGTCTGATACACATCATCTGTGACACCGTCAAACTGAAGAAATACTGTATTCAGTCCTGCTTTTTTTAGTTTTCTGGCATATCCTGCTTCCTGCGCAAGACGGATTCCATTGGTATTCAATTGAAAAAATGTAAACCCTTTTTCTCTACCCATATGTATGATCTCCGGAAGATCCTCCCGCATGGTTGGTTCTCCACCTGAGAGCTGAATATTGAATGGTCCTCCATGATCCATCAGAAAATCATATTGCTTTTCTATTTCATCAATTGAAAGATCACCGTTTTCCAGACATTCTCCTGCCGAAGCAAAGCAGACCGGGCAGTGCATATTGCAGCGCTTTGTCACTTCCAGTATCATACAACAGCCTTTTCGTTCGTGCTCCTCACAGAGTCCACAATTATCCGGGCAGGATTTCTCTTTGATTTTGGGATTTACCGGAGTCTCCGCAGACAGGTTTTCTCTTCCCCAGGAAAGATACTCTGCTGCCGTTCCTTCCCAGATCAGTGTCTGAAACTTTCCGTGGATATCACATTCTTTCACCAGATAAATGCCATCTTCACCAATACATTTTTTTGCCGTAAGTACTTTCATACATATCGGGCATACACTTTTTGTTTTACCCAGCGTAATCATAGTTCCAATATTCCCCGTTCTGTCAGTATTTCTATCACTTTCGTATAAGTATCTGCAATCAGCGCAGGACATTGCTCCATAATCACTCCCCAATCCAAATTAGAAGTGATATCCTTACAATAAAAAGCACCAAATTCTTCTTCGGTCTTCTTATGGAACCACTGATATAATTCCTGCACAGCCGGTTTCATCTGTATATCTTCTTTCTCCTGCGGAGCCAGATTGCCAAGGAACAAACCTATCGCACAGGCTCCTCCTGTCAGGCAGCCACAGGTATCTCCACAGTAACCGATCCCACCGCCAAGACCTCCCAGAGCCTTTACAAGCTGTGGATTTTCCTCACCTATGGCTTCCAGTGTCATAATCATAACCATTTGTGAGCAATGATAACCCATACTGCTAAGTTCTATGATTCTTTCATAAAGATCCATGTGCTACTCCTTTCTGCCAACCAACATGGTATAGCGCAGCTTCTTTCCTTTATATTCTTTCTGCAGAATCGTATACTCTTCGCAACAGAACGAATCATTCCAGATTGCTTCCAGATAATATTCCCGCCAAAGTAACGTCTGATCCTCCTGCCGGAGAATGGTAAATCCTGTCTGTTCTGCCATTTCTGAAAGATTTCCAGTATCCAGATCTGACAATAATAGAAAACCTCCCTTTTTCAAAACACGCCAACATTCAGATAGTGCATTTTTCTGATCTCTGCTGACAAAAAATGCACACTGGCTGATGCAAAGATCTATACTGTCTGATGAATACTGCAAATGCAGAAAATCGCCAATTTCCACATCACTGCCCCGTGGGAAAAGATCCACGCCATGTGCTTCCAGCCCAAATGATTTCAGGATTCGAACCGTGTCTCCTTCTCCTGCTCCAAGATCCAGTGCTTTCATTTCTTTTTTCCATTCTATGTTCTCCAGAAGATGAAGCGTCTGCGCTTCCCCTCCCGGATGCCTGTTCATCTATTTATCCTCCAGTGCACGCTCCACCGCAAGCACTTTTCCAAGTGCGAGTTCTTCCGGAACATACACAAACCCACACTTTGGACAGACAGGCATTTCCACAGGAAACCCATTTTCCAGATACATAAATTTTGCTTTTCCTTTTACAAGAGGAACCTTACATTTCATGCAGGTCAGCTTTCCTTCCGGATCAATCGTATAATATGTTCTTTCTACTGCCATTACTGTCCCACCCTTTTCATAATATTCATTCGATGACTGTATGCTCTGTGTACCAGATATCCGTCTTCTGTTTCCACAAACCGCACCCAGAATGTGACATTTCCCAGTCTGCTTCTTGTCACCAGTTCTTTTGTTTCTTCATCCAGGATTGCTTCCCGATTTTCTCTGTAATCTGATAACACACGTTCCACATCACTTTTCAGTATCATGCGCTCATCCATCATATGGATTGCCTCTTCTGTATAGGCAACAGTATAGTCTTTTTTCTCCATGATCGGTTCCTCATTCCAGATGTTTTTTAAAAGTGTCTGTTTCAATATGAGCCTGTTGTAGCGTTTCTCACTGATATCAGGCATGTTGCTGGCATTTGCACCATACAGAAGTTCCATGATATGTCTGGATTCTCTTCCCTCTCTGGCAAATCGGTCTCTGCATGCCATGCAGTATGTAATATATGGTGCATCGGAACGTTCCAGACACTTTTCTGTCATTTTCGCTGCCATATCTTTATTGGCATATGCCGTCAGACCTCCATATCCACAACATGGAGACAAATCTCTGGAATATTCTGTATCTTCAACGATACATCCCATATCCGACAAAAGTTGTCGTATCGTATCTTGTGTCTGTGCATCCCCTCTGGCACCACAGGCATCATGTATGGCAACCGGTATCTCCAGTCCTTTTGCCTGCTGTGGAAGTCCGATTTCTTTCAAAATTTCCCAGATTCCTATAACATGCGCTCCAATACTTTCTTTTAGCTGCTTCATACAGGTTGGACAACCTGCTATGATGATCGGATCACCAAGCTTGGCTAGTTCCTGTTTCAGCTGCTCATTTACTTTTTCTGTCATTTCATAGCGGCCCGCCCATTCGCTGATTGCACCACAGCATCCCAGCATCAGAGCAACACCTCTATCTACCCGATTACTTAAATCTTCGTATGCCTGCATAACCACATCCGGCGCTATCGCCCCTGCCTGACAGCCCGGGAAAAATACATATCTGCAAGTTTCATATCCCGGCTGGGGTCTGCTTAAAAAAGCCTCTGAATTTGAAAATAACATGTCCATCAGTGCAAATTCATGTGGCGCCAGCGGCATCTTATCTGTAGATACCATATTTTCTCTTGCTGACTTACACACCTGACTCATATCAAATCCATTCGGACAGATCACCGTACACTGTCCACAGAGGGCACAGGCATTCATCGGTTTGTTCATCGGATGATCTCCCATGATAATCTGCGTATTATTATAGATCTCACGGGCTAATAAACCCGGATGTTTTTGATATTCACTTAAATACACACAGCCTTTCATGCATTCGTCACAATGACACTGAATACATCGTTTTGCTTCTTCTACAGCTTCTTCTTTTGAATACCCATCCTGACCACAGAAAATCTTATTCGATTCATGGATTCCTTCCATGTTCGTATAAAGCTTGGTAGTCACTGCTCCTTCACTGCCTCTGTTGCTGTGCGGCGATAAATTCTGTACCAGAAGATCCACTGTCAAAGCTGCCCGCTTTGCGGCAAAAGCCGCATCCATCACAGATTCCGCAGGTCCGCTGACAATCTTTGCCTGTTCTCTTAACATAATCTCGACATCTGCTGCTTCTTCCGGAGCTAACATTTTTGCCACTTCTTCTGATGCGCATACCACATCTGCCAGTTCCATTTTTTCTCTGATAAACGAAAGATTCAAACTGCATCCAAATTCAAAAGAAAGATCCATAGATTTCAGACGTTTCGCTTCATTGCTGCGGTCTGATTCCAAAAGATGTCCGGCTGCCGCTGCAATATAGCTTTCATAATCTTCTTCCTTACAATAAATTGTCGTAGGATACATTTTCTTTTCCAGTTCCCCTGCAAGAAACAGTGGAAATAATCCAGAACCAAAGATTGCTGCCCTTTTCTTCTTTCTCATGCGAAATACACTGCTTCGTCTTCCCGGTTCTCCATACCGGACAATCGCACGTTCTACTTCTCGTATGGAGACACCATCACCAAGTTCACAAAGCTTGCAATTATCTTCGCAAGGTGCCGTACATCCATCACAGAGAATCATTGGAAATGGTGTAATTTTCTCATAAATTGCCAACGCTTTCTTAAAATTTCCTTTTGCAGCATAATACAGCATCTCTTTTGTATCCATTTTGAAAGGACAGGCTGCAACACAATAGGCCGGCTGTTCATGGACGCAGAGACTGATCATATGATCCATCTCTTCTTTTGACATTCGATTTACATGATAAACGTGAGTAGAACCCCTCTCCTGTATGTATGTCATAACCTGATACTCCTTTCGTCTGTAAAGGGGAGGCAGTTTCCCGTCTCCCCTGATTATATCACAGTTGGCAGCTTTTACTCCAACCACATTATGAATTAAGCTTATTTCTCAAGTTCTTTTAATGCTGCAAGAACCCTTTCCGGACGGGCAGGGATACGTGTAATACGTGCACCTGTCGCATTAAAGATTGCATTCAGGATTGCAGGATGTGGAGCATCCAGTGGAGCCTCACCACAACCAGCCGCACCGTAAGGACCACTTGGACGATATGTTTCATTGAAGTGAAGTTCAATATCATCCGGAGCATCCTTTGGATATGGAATACCACAATTCTTCAAAGTGGTGTCATGGTTCAAATCTTCAAAATCTTCCGAAAGAGCAAGACCGATACCCTGTACAAGACCACCATAGAAATTACCTTCTACAAGAAGTCTGTTCATGATCGTACCTACGTCAGCTACGCAAGTAAATTTCTCAACGGTAACTTTACCTGTTTCTGTATTAACAGCAACTTCCGGCAGGAAGATAGTATACATATAAGTTGCAAATGGATCGCCCTGTGCGGTATCCTGATCGATCGGATGATCTGCACAGAATGTAGTTACCCAGTTACCTTCATATTTTGTTGCAAGCCCTTCTGCTACCATCTCATCATAAGTACGGAATGTTCCGTCTTCTTTCTTCATTGCTGCTACAAGATTTTCTGCAGCCAGACGACATGCATTACCTGACATAACCTGTGAGCGTGATCCTCCTGCAGGTCCTGCATTCGGACATGTCTTCGTATCATTCATAACCAGTTTAATCTGTTCCGGTCTGATTCCTGCCTGACGCAGTGTTTCATGAGATGATACAAGAACACCCATATCAGCCCCCTGTCCATGATCTTCCCATGCAGCATACATCGTAACGGTTCCATCCGGATTTAATTCTGCAAATGCATTTGATGTATCAACACCATCAAGACCACAACCGTATACTCCAAGAGATACACCGATACCATATTTCATCTTTCCGTCAGAAGCTGCATTCTTTTCGGCAACACGTTTTTTCGCCGCTTCATACAATGGACGTGCTTTCTTAAACAAATCTTCCTCACAATATACCTCCGGTGGATAACCTGTCGGGATGGTAGTGCCCTCTGATTCTTTATAGCAGTTCATTTCACGGATATCAAACGGATCGATTCCCATCTTAGCTGCCAGCACGTCAATCGCAATCTCAGATCCCATATAAGACTGTGGTGAACCATAAGCACGGAATGCGGAGCCCCATGCATGGTTTGTAAATACGGTTGTTGATTTATTACGAATAGAATTAATTCCATAACCTGCGCCTGTAAACTGAGAAAGTCTCATGGTAAGCAGATCGCCAAATTCTGAATATGGACCGTGATCTACATAGTTGTTACCCCAAAGTGCTAAGAGTTTACCATTTTCATCTGCTGCAAGCTTAATATTCATAAATGCAGGAGATCTCTTTCCTGTATAAGTAATGTTCTGGAACTGATTAAATACCAGCGATACCGGACGTTCCAGAATCTTAACAGCTGCACCAATCAGAGCCTCATTTGTCGGTGAGAACTTGTAACCAAATGTTCCGCCTGCATGGTTCTGAACAAGTCTTAAGTTTTCCATTGGTACACCGATACCATCTGCGATCATAGGCATATGAAGATGTATACCGATAGATTTGGAATGCACTGTTATCATACCGTCTTCATCAATATATCCATAACCACAGTCCGGCTCAAGGTGAAGATGAGGCTGGCGTGAACAGTAGGACTCGATCTCAACCTGCTGTGAATCCGGAATGCTGTCCCAGTCAAAGTCCGGTCCCTTGATACAGTTTGTCTCAAAAAATGCGTTTGGAGTACCAGGATGGATCTCTGCTGCATCCGGTGCGATTGCATCCATTGCGTTCATATATGCAGGAAGTTCTTCGATCTCCACCTTAACTGCATCTGCTGCTGCACGTGCATGCTCTTCTGTGTCGGCAGCTACGATCGCAATCGCATCACCAAACTGAAAGATCTTTTCGTCGCAGAGTACAGGACGCTCAAATCCGTCTGTCTTATTGTGTTTCGGAAGCATTACAAGACCATTGATCTTGTTGGTTCCGCCTGCTGCCTTAATGTCCTTCGCTGTAATAACACGAACAACTCCCGGCATACTCTCTGCTTCTGTTGTATCGATACTGAGAATATTTGCGTGAGAAACCTTGGCCTGTGTAAGTGCAAGACGAAGAGTTCCCTCCGGCATCTTTAATGCATCATCTGCACCGAAATCCCAGGTACCTGTTACTTTCTGTGCTGCTGATGGACGGATATAGTTTGTACCGACGATAGAATCACCTGTCTGCTTGAATACGAGGTCTTCTTTAGTCATCTCGCCACGCATAACTGCTGCTGCCGCCATGGTCGCATCGATAAGCGGCTTGTAACCTGTACAACGACAGAGATTACGCTGCTTGTTAAACCAGTCCCTCACTTCTTCACGGGTAGGGCTCGGATTATTATCGAGAAGAACCTTTGCTGAAATAATAAAACCTGGTGAACAGAAACCACACTGTGCACATCCATATGCCATCCATGCAACCTGTATCGGATGCATATCAGAAATTGTTCCCACACCCTCGATTGTTGTGATCTCTGCATTGTCCGGAACACGGCTCATCTTGTAAATACAGGATCTTGTAACTTTTCCGTTCATAATAACATTACATGCTCCGCAATGACCTTCTCCACAACCGATCTTACATCCTGTAAGAAGAAGATGCTCACGAAGTACCTGAGCCAGTGTCTCATCCTTATCAAGAATAAGGATTCGCTCCACACCATTGATCTTCAATGTCTTTTTAATCATGTTTCATTCCTCCTTTAAAAAATACACGTTCCGATGTTACAAATCTTCTGACTTATGTGTTCCACATGGATCATGATCGGCTCCCTTACCCGTCAGATCTTTAAGTCTTTCCATTCCTCTGACAGAATAGAAAACAATGGAAGAACTGCTTCCGTCCAGATTCTCACCGCTGAGTTTTAAAACATTCGCATTCTCATAATAATCAATCGGAAGTGTCCGACTGTATTGCTCTCCTGTGCGCTCATCTTTTACCTGTATCGTAACTTCTTTTGCGGTAATTTCAAAAATCTTATCCATGGAAACGTTCTCCTGTTTACATTATTTTGTATAATTTCATGTTATCATAATTTTGTACAGTTTTACAAATTGTAAATAATTATTAGTTGGCTATTTTTTGTTCTTTTTTATATTGTTTTATTACTTTGTCGAAAAATTTTACTATTTATTCCCACTTTTCATGCTATAATAATATCAAATTTGTACAATGTTATTTTTAGGAGGTATCTATGATGCAGACAGGTGCTCTCATCGTAGCTGCAGGGAAATCGTCACGAATGGGAGACTTCAAGCCCATGCTTCAGCTTGGATCCATTTCCATCGCGCAGCGTGTGATTAATAACTTCCGGCAGGCCGGAATCTCTAAAATAGTGGTGGTAACCGGATACAATGCGGATGCTCTGGAACGCCACCTTGCTTCCAATCATGTTATTTTTCTTCGAAATGAGGACTATGAAACTACTCATATGTTTGATTCTGTCAGGATTGGACTGGAATATTTAAAAGACAAAGTGGATACGGTACTCTTTACACCTGTAGATGTTCCACTATTCACAGCACATACCGTTACACAAATGCTTTCTCTTGGACAGCCTCTTGTCACTCCGGTCTGTAACGGAACTCCAGGTCATCCGATCCTGATTCGTTCCTCATTAATTGAGTCCATTTTAAGCAATGATGGAAACACTGGTCTGAAGGGTGCTGTAGAACATTGTGGAACTCCCATGTATTGTTTAAATGTAGAAGATCCTGGAATCATTCATGATGCGGATACACCAGAGGATTATGTAGAACTTCTTCGTGCACACAATCAAAGTCTGATCCGTTCAGAGATTCAGATTCAGCTGGCACGGGAAAAGGTCTTCTTTGATGAACAGCTTTATTCGCTGCTTACACTGATTCATGAAACAGGATCTGTTCGTGATGCCTGCGAACGCATGCACATTTCCTACTCCACCAGCTGGAATCTGATCCATACATTAGAATCTCAGCTTCATGAACCGCTGATTATTCGAAGTCAGGGCGGTGTAAAGGGCAGTCACAGTGAGCTGACACCATACGGAGAAGAATTTTTGAAGCGATATGCCCGTTTTTCAGAGGAAACACGTACCTGTTCCGAAGCAATATTTGAAAAGTGTTTCAGAGGATTTTTCAATGCGTAATCTTTATCTTATTCGACACGGAAAACCACAATATCCAGATGAACATTCTTACTGTATCGGTCAGACTGATTTTTCTTTATCTATGCTTGGACATCTGCAGTCAGTCCTTCTTCACGGAGAACTGGATGATAAAATAACTGCTGTTTACTGCAGTCCTTTGTCAAGAGCTATGGAAACGGCTGCACATATCACACCTGATCTTCCACATATCACTATCTCAGATTTAACAGAACGAAATCTGGGAGAATGGGATGGTCTTTCATTTGATGAGATACGCAAAAGATGGCCGGACATATATGAAGCACGTGGAATGAATCCTGATTACCCGATTCCAGGAGCAGAAACTCCTTTCGCATCTGGCATGCGTTTTTCGCAGGCAATTTATGAGATTCTTCGTTCTTCTGAGGGTGATATTGCGATTGTTGCTCATACAGATGTAATTTCTTCTTATCTGTATTTGCTTGATTCAAAACAGCATGCCAGACAGTATTTTCGTCTTCCATGTGGTTCCTATTATCATCTGAACGCAGACGATAACGATCATGTTGCCTTATCTGATTCGACTTACCTGCTGCCTCATCCTGACTTGCATGACGAACTATGCCGGATGCTTCGCGATTCGGTGTCTCTTCCTCATCATGTACAAGCGCACAGTGATGCAGTGACTGAATTGGCTTGCCATTTCTGCGATCTGCTGGAATCTCATGGTTACTTTTTTAATAAAAAACTGATTCGCTCCGGAGCACTCCTTCACGATATTGCCAGACTTCAAAAACATCACACCAAAACAGGTGGTGATCTTTTCTTACAATTAGGCTATACTGAAATCAGTCAGATTATTTCACAACATCATGGTTTACAGAAGACACTTCTGAATGAAGCGGCTATCGTCTTTTTATCAGATAAACTGATTCAGGAAACCGAACGTGTAACCATCGAAAAACGATTTGCGGACAGTCTGTGTAAGTGTAACAGTCCCGAAGCTTTGAAATCTCATGAACGACAGCTTAAACAGGCTCTTGATCTGCAAAATATGATACAGACCATCTGTCACATGACGATATGACTTATAGAAAATTACAGGAGGTGTTTTATATATGAGAACTTTATTTCAGATCATACAACAAGAATTTCAAAAAGGAAACGACCTTGTGCTTGCATCCATCGTTGCTTCCTCAGGATCAACGCCAAGAGGTGCCGGTTCCCGTATGTTGGTTGGAAAAAAAGGCCGAGTTGCCGGAACCATAGGCGGAGGTTCTGTCGAATATCGTGCAGAGCTTATGGCACTTGATATTCTTGAAAAGAAAGAATCCTGTGAACATGAATTCCGGTTGAATCGCAAAGATGTTGAGAATATCGGTATGATTTGTGGTGGTGATGTTACCGTATTTTTCCAGTATCTGGACCATAATGACCCTATTATTATGGAACTTGCAGTAACTGCTGAAACATTATATAAAGAACGAAAAGATTTCTGGCTGATCTGTGATCTTCATGCTACATCCGGTATGAGTCTTTACAGTGCATCCTATGGATTGACTGGAAATGCTGATGTTCCTTCTTCCATCTTATCTTCCTTATCTGCAAGACCATGCCGTCATCGCAATGAAACCTGTGACCTGTTTACAGAACAAATCGGTACATCCGGAACTGTCTATGTATTTGGAGGCGGGCATGTTTCACAAAAGCTGGTACCAATACTTGCAAGTGTTGACTTTCACTGCATCGTTCTGGATGACCGTCCGGAATTTACAGATCCTGCTCTTTTCCCGGATGCAGCGGAGACAATCCTTTGCGATTTTGATCATCTGGATCAGAGCATTTCTATCACAGATGCTGATTATTGCTGTGTCATGACACGAGGTCATGCCTATGATACGATTGTGCAGGCACAACTTCTTGCCACACCTGCATGCTATATCGGCGTCATTGGAAGTCTCGCCAAAAGAGCTGGTGTATTTCATCGTCTCGTAGAAGAGTATGGAATCGATGAGCGAGAATTAGACCGTATTATCACGCCTGTGGGACTTAATATTAAAGCAGAAACACCTGCTGAAATCGCAATATCTATCACAGGACAAATGATTCAGGTTCGAGCTGAAAGAAAGGCTGCTATGAAATGATGACAAAACATGTCTACAAAACTATTATATTCGGTGCCGGACAGATTGGGCAGATGACTGCCCGACTTCTTGGAAATGCCTATCAGATCATGTGCTTTGCCGATAATGATCCGCGCAAACATGGACAATTTATTGGTAATATCCCAATCTGTTCTCCATCAAAGGCCGCTGCTCTTCTTCCTGATCTGATTATTCTTGGTGTATTGGATGAAGAGCGGCGTGGTTCTATGATGCAGCAGATGGAGCACTTGGGCTATCACGGTTCATTTTGTGATCCTTCTGCACTTCGCATGTTCGATGCACGGGTTGCGGTTATGCGCCTTTTAGCCGAACAGATGCATCAACAAAATATCCCTGGAGATGTGGCAGAACTTGGTGTTTTCCAGGGTGATTTTTCTTGCCTGATCAGTACAGCCTTTCCAGATCGAAAAATACATCTTTTTGATACTTTTGAAGGCTTTTCAGAAAAAGATATTGCCGTAGAAACCTCCAGGCATCTGTCTCGCGCTAAAACAGGTGACTTTTCTTCTACAGATGTAGATTCTGTTCTTCGCATCATGCCTGATCCATCACATGTGATCATCCATAAAGGATGGTTTCCGGATACTTTTTCCGATATTACCGATGAAACTTTCTGTTTCGTATCATTAGATGCAGATCTCTATGCTCCAACTGCTGCTGCATTACCTCTGTTTTATGAACGTCTGTCTATCGGCGGAGTTCTCCTGATCCATGACGTATACAGTACCCAGTTTTCCGGATGTAACAAAGCTGTAGACGAATTCTGCCTGAAACACCACCTGTTTGCAGATCCTGTATGCGATCTGCATGGAAGTGCTATTATCCGAAAAATCATTTAAAACCTAATCGAAAGCCTTTCATAATCCTATACGCCTTCTGTATTATGCTATTTTACGAGATACCCTTCAGTCTTTAAATATGTATCAGAATCGTTAATATTCTGAAAATATCCCTCATTGGATTTCCGTATAACAAACAAAAATTCCTACAGTATTTAAAAATCTATAGTTTAACGGATTCCTTTGTGAAAATATCAGCAATTTCGCATTCCGTGCAGACTTTCTTATAGATTTCCGGATCATTGATATTCTGAAAATAGTTTTCCGGTGCACTGGTATGGTATAGGGAATATCCCACTGTATTTAAAAAACGATACACCGATGATTTTCCTGATTCCAGAAAATCTGTGATCTCTTTATAAAGTCTGGCATCATATACCGCTATCAGCGATTCTTCTTTTCCATTATGACACAGCATAGTCACCGGTTGGTCGGCTTTTTCCATTGCGAACTTCAACAGATTTTGAAGTTCTTCCACAGGTACCAGCGGCGTATCTACCCCCAGCACCAGGCATTTTTCTGTCTTTGCCCTTCGAAAACAGCTCTCCAGACCGCCAAGTGGACCCTGACCGGAAATTCGATCCGGCACAATCTCTTCCCCACACTGTGTTCCACGATATCCAGAAATTAAGATCTGTTTTGCTCCCAACTGACATCCTTTTCCGATCTGTATCTCCAAAAATGTCTGTCCATCTAAAAGCAGATCTGACTTCTCCCTTCCCATATGGCTGCTGGCACCACCTGCCAGGACTACCAGCGTAAAATCTGATGGCAATTGCTGTTCTGCCAACTGACCGTTTTCTAATTCAGATATATCAGTCTGCATTTTCCGATTATTTTCTGGCACAGTTCGTTGCCTCCCCGGTCAGGATCTGTAATCCATGTTCCAGCGCTGGAATAATATATTCCAGACTTTCTCTGACTGCTTTCGGGCTTCCCGGCAGATTCACGATCAGTGTTCCTTTTCGAATACCTGCTGCTGCACGACTGAGCATAGCTCTTGGTGTAATCGTCATACTATATGCTCTCATTGCTTCCGGAATCCCCGGCACTTCACGTTCTATAATATCCTTTGTTGCCTCCGGCATACAGTCTCTCGGCGAAAATCCGGTTCCACCCGTAGTTACAATCAGCTCTGCTATTCCCTCATCTGCTATACGAGCCATCTCATCTGCCAGCATCTTTCTGTCATCCGGCAAAAGAATGGTATGCACCACTTCGTAATCGTTCGCTTCCAAAATTTCCTGGATTACCGAACCACTTTTATCTTCTCTCTCTCCTGCATATCCGGAATCACTGGATGTGATAATCGCAGCTTTCATAATTCCTTATCCTCCTATCTGGGACATTAATTTACATTCATCTGTCTCAATCTCTTCCGATGTAAAATGATGACTGACCGGTTTTTCCCATATTACTTTCTGTATTGCCTCTGTCAGTTCATCATCTGTGCATCCTGAACGCATCAAATTCTTCAAATCCGTTCCAGTCTGATATTGCAGACAGGCTTTTAAAAATCCTTCTGCTGTCATACGCACACGATTACACTGGTCGCAAAACTTATGCGTCATCGCACTGATAAATCCTATTTTACCCTGAAATTCTTCTATTTTATAATAATGACACGGTCCATTCCCATATCGTTCTTTTATTGGAGTCATTCTTCCATATGCTTTCTCTAATATTTCGCATATTTCACTTTCTCCCCGAAACTGAAAATCCTTTCCATATCCAATCGGCATCATTTCAATGAAACGAACATGAATCGGATATTGCTTTGCAAGTCTCGCTATCGATACCAGATTTTCCTGCTCTTCCACTACCGGCACACAATTAATCTTCAATCCAATCTGCGGATACTGTAATGCCGCCTGGATTCCCTCCAGCACCCGATCCAGACTTTCTCTCCTGGTTACCTTTGCAAACTCTGCTGCATTTAAAGTATCCAGACTGATATTTATATCATCAAGCCCCGCTTCTGCCAGATCTGCTATCTGTTCTTCGAGCAATACACCATTGGTCGTTAATGTCACTTTTTCGATGCCAGGAAGTTCTTTTAACATTCGAACCAGTGTGGCACAATTCTTTCTAATTAACGGTTCTCCTCCGGTCAGTTTGATCTTACGTATACCTAAACCAGTCATACATCTGCTGATTCTGGTAATCTCATCATAAGTCAGAATTTCTTCATGCGGGATCTGCACAACTCCATTTTCCGGCATACAATAGACGCACCTGAGATTACATCGATCTGTAATGGATATCCGCAGATAGTCAATCTCTCTTCCAAATCTATCCTTCATACTATTCTTTCGGGTTTCGATATAACCCGCTTTTTCCTCCGCTTTTTTCTACCAGATGAATGTCCGTCAGCTCCATGGACTTGTCAATTGCCTTACACATGTCATAAATTGTCAAAAGTGCCACATTCACACCAGTAAGCGCCTCCATCTCCACACCGGTCTGACCTTCCATTTTGGCTGTACAGATTGCCGTAATTTCAAGATTTTCTTCATCCAGTTCAAAATCTACCGAACACTTCTAAATCATCAGCGGATGACACATCGGAATCAGATGAGATGTCTGTTTTACCGCCATAATGCCAGCCACTCTTGCTACTCCAAGTACATCTCCTATTTTCACAGTCCCCTGTTTCACTGCATCCATCACAGCCTGACAGACACAAATCTTGCCTTTTGCTACTGCTGTTCTGGATGTCGGTATCTTTCCGGACACATCCACCATAACAGCGTTACCCTTCTGATCAAAATGATTCAGCTTATTCTCCATCTGCCTCACCTGCTGCCTTCTCTATCACAATTTCATCGCCTTCTGTCAATACGCCACCATGAAGTACTCTGGTAAAGATACCTTCTCTTGGCATAATACAGTCACCCATAATTTTATAAATCTCACATCCACTATGACATTTTTTCCCGATCTGTGTCACTTCTAATAATACCTCTCCGCTGCGAAGTCTGGTGCCAACCGGCAATGCCTTCAGATCGTATCCACTTACAATCAGGTTTTCTCCAAATGCTCCGTCTTCGATCGGTGCTCCCTTTGCCTTGAATTCTTCTATTTTTTCATAAGAAAGAAGACTCACCTGGCGATGCCACTTGCCGGCATGGGCGTCCTTCTCGATTCCAAATTCTTCCATCAGTCTGGCACTATGTACATTCTTTTTCTGTGTACCTTTCTTCTCACTGATATTTACCGCCATAATCTTTCCCATTTTATTTCCTCCTTCATCCCTCAATTCACTCTTTCGAAATAAAGAGATGTCCGTTATACTAGATCTAGTATACCACATAGTAAACATGATAAAAGAATTGTTTTTTCAATTGGAGAAATTATGTATATTAACGAACAATAACAAAATCTGTCTCTGCTAGAGACAAAAACATATCAATATATCGGAAGAAATGGAGAATCCCGTACGGAACAAGAAGAAATATTGAACGAACATATGATGGATGTCTATATAAATGATCATCTGACTATGAAACTTGTTTGCCTGCCCCAGCATCTGACTGAACTGGTTCTTGGAAGATTGCTGACAGAACAAATCATCACGTCTTCCGAAGATGTAGATCATATCTATATCTGTGAATATGGAAAACGTGCAAAAGTCTATTTAAAAAATTCGGCACGCAGCACACAATCCTCATCGGATGCCTTTGTAGAAGTAACTCCTACCTGCTGTACCGGCAATCATATTTTAAATGATTACTTTGTTACATCCAAAGAGCCGCAGTCACTTACACCGATTTTCTGGAAACCAGAATGGATCTTTCATATGGCGGATGCCTTTGCGGATGGTTCTCCTCTCCATGGCATTACCTTTGCCACACATAGCTGCATTCTCGCTCAAAAAGATCACATTCTGTTTTCCTGCGAAGATATCGGACGGCACAATGCTTTGGATAAAGTGATCGGCTACGCTCTGCGGCACAATATTGACCTGCATCAATGTATGGTATATTCCAGCGGCAGAATACCTACTGATATGACTTTAAAGGTCATCCATGCAGGGATTCCAATTCTCTCCAGCAAGGCTTCTCCTACTTCTGAAGCAATTGATCTTGCAAAAAAATATCACCTGACCCTGATCTGTGCAGCCAGAAGGGATCGAATGAAAGTATTTACGAAATAATGTTTGACAACCGCATATTAAACCACCGGAACTGGATATTGAAAGCTTTTTCGCATTTTTCACGAAAGAATCACCGTATCATAGATTACCTCAACCTTGATACGGTGATTCTTTCATTTATTTTAATAACATCACATCTTTTTCATCTATCCCAATCCATATCTTATTTCCAGAAATATGCTTTTGGTACTGCTGCCATTGTTCTTTCGTCACATCTACGCGAATCCTGGCTTCTTCTTTCGTAGATACGATCAAGATATACGAAAACACGTCCTCAATCACTCTTTCCACTTTACATGGAAATACGTTTTTCGTTGTGCCATCTGCTTCCGGTAGTACCGGATGTATAAAGTGACTTCGCACTCCTACACTGCTGGCGTCTTCTTTTCCTGTGGTATCACACTGCAATGTAATTCCCCAGTCCAGAGCCATGACTTCGCCTGCTGCTGTCATAGCCTGCGGGCGATCCTCTATGGCTGCCACTTCCACCAGTTCTGCACCAAATTCTTTCATGCGAACCGCCAGAAGTCCCTGATTACAATCATAAATCTTCCCCGGAATCAATCTTTTTCCGGGTGCCATTACTTCATCTCCGATAGTCAGAACAGCTGCTCTTACCCGACGATAAACCTTCACTTTTATGACTCCCATACTGGCCAGTATACCTGCTTCAATAAATCCGATTTTGTCACCCTTTTTCAAAAGAACCGTTCCATTTTTAAAATTCTCTCCCTGATAACAGTAATTCTGCCACTGTCCGGTCGGACGGAAGATTCTGACAGTCTCTTCTCCATAATCTGTATCCTCCTGACGGACACAGCAGTCACAGCCTTTCGGAATAGCTGCGCCTGTCATAATCCGAACCGCCTGCCCCCTTTTCCACTGTGACTCTGGAATACTGCCCCGCATCAATCTCTTCCAATACCGTCAACTGTACCGGATGACTTTCTGATGCATCCGTTATATCCTCCGCTTTGCAGGCATAACCATCCACAGGTGATCTGTCAAACGGCGGGTTATCAAATCCTGCAATCATATCCTTTGCCAACACTCTTCCACATGCCTGCAAAAGTGGTACAGTTTCCGTTTCCTCTATTACTTTTGTATGTTCCAGCAGTGCTTCCAGTGCCTACTCTACCGTAAGCTTTTCCATGCTTATTCCTCCTGTCCTGCTCTTATACGCCCTTTCCAAAGCTGCAGTTCGGATAATGACATTCTTTGCAGCCAAGACAGAATCCGCCATTTCCCATATGTGCCAGATCTTTTTTTGTCACTTCTATACCTGCGATAATACGTGGCAGAACAAGATCAAATACGGTGGCTTTTGCATACATCACACATCCCGGCAGTCCCATTACCGGTGTGCCATCTTCCAGATAGGATAACAGGAACATCGCTCCCGGAAGTACCGGAGCACCATAAGATACGATTCTCGCTCCTGTATTTTTGATCGCGCCCGGTGTCTTATCATCTGGATCCACGCTCATACCACCGGTACAGACAATCAGATCTGCCCCTTCTTCTTTTAATTTCATAATAGCGGCAGTGATTTTTTCCATATCATCATTGCACAGAATATGTCCGTGAATTTCAGCACCGTAAGATTTCATTTTTTCGATGATTACCGGTGTGAAAGTATCCTTAATTCTTCCATAAAATACTTCATTTCCGGTGGTTACAATTCCTACCTTCCGTTTCTTATAAGGTGCCAGCGATACCAGCGGTTTTTCTCCTGCTGTTTTCTTCACCAAATCCATTTTTTCTTTTGCAATCACCAGCGGAATCACACGGGTTCCTAAAAGACGGTCACCTTTTTTTACCGGGAAATTTGTATGACGGGTGGCAATCATAATCTCATCGATCTCATTAATAGCATCCAGCCTCGGCACATCCACCTGAAATACTCCGTCACAATCTGCAATCAACTCAATTTTTCCTTCTTTTACATCCGTTGGATGCATATTCTCATTGATGCACACATCACACAGAATCTGCGCTGCTTCATTTTCATGCAAAGTATTTTCATCCTTCTCCCACACATAAAGATGGTCTTTTCCCAGAGATAGCAAAACCGGAATATCTTCTTCCTGTACAATATGTCCTTTACGAAAGGCTGTATCTTTTACCACATCCTTCACAATTCTGGTAATATCATGGCACAGTACATGTCCTACCGCGTCCGTTGTTTTAATACACTTCATGACGTTCCCCTTTTACTTTCTGTCTAGAAAAGTTATAAATTTATATGGAGTAATTGTAACATATTGCCAAGAAAAACACAACTTTCATAAACACGGGAGTTTGACACATTGAAATCCGAAAAAATACCGCAAAGCCTTGAACACGGGATGTAATTATTCTTCTACAGCGAATAAATATGGTTGCTCCTACGGACAAGTTTATGCATAGGTTAGAAAATATAAAGATAAAGGAATCGAAGGATTATATGATCGACGAGGTAAGAACAAAGCGATTTCTCAATTATCAGATATTGAGAAGTTGAAAGCTGAAAACCGACTACTAAAAGCTCAAACACAGCAGCAACAAATGGAGATTGATTTCTTAAAAAACTCGACGAAATAGAGAGGAGGTGAACCTGACCAAGACACGCAATACAACAAAATACCTTGCAATCAAAGAATTATAGATTATTTCTGGCTTTCCATACTGGCAGTCATAATTGTTATCTCCATAATCATCGCATATATCATAGTATGAACAGGATCTTTTTATAATGATTTATTTTCTATGTGAACTACTCGGCAACTGAGTTACCAGAGCATCTGAATTAAGGCGGGATACCGCCTTTTCAGGGTGCGTCCATGACACCACTACTGTTTGCTCTTTAGAGCTATACAGCTACTTTTATTATTTCTGGCGTTTTTAGTCCGGTTACGGACAGTTCCTTTTTCTCTCCGGATACGGAGAGATATTTTCTCAGGATGTTATATGCACCTACAGCATCTGCGTTATACTTCCGGTTTCTGTCCCTGTACAGTCCCCTTTGTTTTCGGTTGCATGGCTGTGCATATCTTTTTTCCACCTCTGGTGACAGCGGACTGCACTGGCTGGTATAGCTTTCTTCCTGTCTTACAAAACGGATCCCGTACATCTTAAGCTTATATTCCATCATGCTATAGAGCCTGTTATACGGCAGATTGTGGAACTTCTGGTTTGTTCTGTGTCCCAGGTCTTTTCCTTTCCGGATATTCCGGATATCCCCTGCCACAACACAGGTAATTCCCTGTTCACGGCAGTATTTTGCAAAGTATCTTGTGATCTTGTGCAGATAATCCGTTACCGAGTTCTGCTTTTTCTGATATAATCTGCGAATATGTTTTGATGTGACTGGATGTTTTATTTCCTTCACAGACTGCTGTCCATACCATTGTGCCTGCACCCTTGCAATCTCTTTATGAAAATATCTTTCCAATGCAAGATATCTTCTGCCCAGGATAAATGTATTCCCATTCCCGGAATCATAGCATGTCATAAGATTATGAAGTCCCAGATCAACTGACAGATAGTGTCCATTCTGCGAAAGTTCTTCCCTCTCTGAAATCTCATAAACAACAATAACTTTACATTCACCTTTTTCCGGTGGGTAGATCCGCAACTGTTTGATCTGATCCATGCCCCTGAAAATCTTATTTTCAAGATAAAGAAAGTTCTCATGGATCTGATACGTTTCTTCCATATATCTTTTTAATGCTTTTGGAAGGGACAGACGGACTTTTTCTGTGTCCCATTCATGTACAATTCCCATCTGCATATAGGTAATGGGGATACTTTCCTGTTTAAACCGCGGTGGTCTGGGATTCTCAATCCCTCCGGATCTTTTCAAGGCGTAAAAAGATTTCCATGCTTTATCCAGCAGCTTGCAGACTTCCTGGGCTGTCTGAGATGGAAGCTGTTTATACCACAGATCCTCTCTATGGGATTTTTTCTGATAATACCAGTCCGGGTATTTCTCCATTCCCATTTCTTTGTAATGCTGACGTTCGTAATTACAGACATTCCAGAGCTTGGATGCCGCATAACACATATGTCCGATGACGTTTGCATATTCCTGACTGACCTTTATGGATGTTTTCTTTGACAGCAGCATTTCCCACCTCTATGATCTCAATAAACTTTACTCTGATGCTCAATATATCTGCGGATGTTTTCTTCCGACACAGACCCGACCGTTTCCACATAATAGGAATGGTTCCACAGCTCTCCTTTCCAAAGCTGTTCTCTTATTTCCGGAAAACGTTCGAATAATTTCCTGCCGGTGATCCCTTTCAGATATTTCACGATCGCAGTTATGGATAATTTGGGAGGAGCAGACACAAAACAGTGCACATGGTCTCCTTCCCCGCATTCAAACAAATGGACGGTAAAACCTTTATCCGCTGCGATCTCCTGCACCAGCTCCTGAAGATATGCTTCAATCTCCGCATTCAATATCTTCCGCCAGTATTTCACTGACCATACCATATGGTAATTAATATTGCACACACAAGTGCGGTAATGTATAAGATTCTCCTTCATACATATAGTATAGCATAGTATTAAGAATATCACAATAAAATGCCGAACATATTTTCTTTTTTAATAAAGCTGGATACAGCATTTTTTAGTAAAAAAATAAATATATTTTACTTATAATGTGCAGATATGCACAGTTTACGCTTTCATCTCGGCAATTGAATTACCGAGGATTCCCGCTTATCTTCCTAAATATTTTTCTAGTCATTGTAATATAAAATTGCTTATACAGTCTCTTCCTTAAGAGTCCTGGTATTCTGGATAATATACAGAGCGACCGATATGACCATCATTATAGCGCACAAACCAATCAACAGATCTGATACCATCGGTGTAATGTGGAACCATATAATATGCACCGCTGCAGTTCCATATAATAAAAAGGTTACTATCTTTCCATGCCAGTCTGCACCATGTACTTTTCCTGTCTTTCGTATCACAAGACATCCACTGACTACCATATACAGCTCCTTACCTGCCATTATTACGATTAAAAGAAGCACATGCGGAAAACGAGTAAACAGACAGATTAACATCGCTGCCTGTGTCAGCTTATCAGCCACCGGATCAAGTATTTTTCCTAAATTACTAATCCTATGGAATCTTCTTGCGATATATCCATCAGCAAGATCCGTAAGACCAGACAGCAATAAGATTTCACCAGCTAACAGAGGATTTTTCTTTACACAATAACTCCATATAATTACCGGAATCAGACAAAGCCGAAAAAAAGAAAGAAGATTAGGAACCGTAATAATTCTATTCAAATTTTCTTCCTGATTCACTTCACTCTGCATGTACGGTCATCTCACTTTCCTTTTTTTTAGACATAAACCAATAAAATATAACACAAAATGCTAAAGCAAACACAACACCAAAAACATTTTGAATCACTCTAAGACTAACCGCTCCTTGTAGTCCATAAGTCTCTGCAGCAATGGCTAAAGCACCAAATGTGTTAAATACTGCCTGCCAGCCATATTGTGCTGAAAATCCTACACCGATTCCACCAAGAATTCCTATATATGCATAGATTGACGAAGGAAGCAGAAAATATAATACTGTAAAACATATAACACCTGCAATATTTCCGACAATCCTTTTACGGACTCTGTAGTGCATATCTTCCATAAACGGCAAAATCGCGGACATGGCCGCAATACCAGCCCACATTGCACGTGGCATATTACAAAGTTCTGCAATGCAAAGGACAATCGGTACGCATAAAATCTGACATATCTGCCATTTTGTTCTGGAAGAAGTGATATCAAATTCTTGTATCAGATCTTTCAGATTTCTTTTATAAGTTCTGTTTTTATGATTTCGATAAAATACGAAGCAGGTAAGTGCTGCACCTAAAGCCATTCCGACTAATCGCATCTGATAGCTTTTTCCCGTAACATCATAACCATATAGCAGCAGATACCCAAGAACCAATGTAGATTGATTAAACATGAATGGATTATGGCATCCGAACAGAATCAACACAGCCAGTGCCGCAATATTTAACAGCATTCCCAATACCGGTGAAAACTGATTTGCTAAATGCGGACATACAGTCATAATTACAAAGAACAAAGCCAAAAGCATCGTAGATTGTCCGGTGTGGATCCCCAGATCCGCATTTCTAAACACCATGAGACATAATAAGACTACTACACCTACAATGCTGTTCTCATTTCCAAATAGGATGCGGAAAATACTAACAAAGAAAAAACAAAATGCCATTGTAACAGCTATCTTCACCAGATATACCCACATATGATATAATTTTTCTTTTAGTGTTTCACTCTTTTTCAACAGGTTTTTAGAACCTGCCTGATTTAACTGCAACTCCTGATAAAATGTCATATAAATCCTCCCATCTTCTAATTTATCTTAAAACTATATAATCTCATCTTTCTGCTTTGGCAGCTCTATAACAAATCTGCATCCACCATATTCACGGTTTTCTGCTTTGATTGTTCCTCCGGCACTATCTACAATCCGTTTTACAAGTGCAAGACCTAGGCCATTTCCTTCTGCTTTATGAGATCCATCTACCTGATAGAACTTGTCAAATATTCTGGATTTTACATCATCCTCTATTCCGGGTCCTTCATCTTCCAGAATGAACTTAACAGAATCCTGTTCTTGTTTCAGAAACATCGTAATTGTCCCCTTTGAAGGGCTGAACTTAATCGCATTATCCAAAAGATTTATCCAGATATGCATAAAAAGTCCTTCATTCCCAGTATATTTAACTTCCTCCAATTCTACCTGAAAACCAATTTCTTTTTCTGTCCATTTTGTTTCCAATGAAAGAAATGCCTGGCGGATCTGTTCATCCAGACGATATTCTGTTTTTTTCATTGGTATATTCTGATTCTCTAACTTGGATAACAGCAAAATATTACCAACCAATCCGGAAAGTCTTTGGGTGTTAAATAAGATTTTTTCTACATATTCCTCTTGATCCGGAGACAGTTCTTCTCCCTGAAGTAGCATTGTATATCCTTCAATGGCATTAATCGGGGTCTTAAACTCATGAGAAACATTAGATACAAAATCCATCTGCAGCACCTCTGTTGCACGAAGTTCTTTTGTCATAACGTTAAAACTTTGATAAGATTCTCCAACTTCTGCTATACGGCTGTTCGTTTCCAAATGCTGTTCAAAATCTCCCTGAGAAACTTCCTTCATTGCTTTACTAAGTCTGGTAATTGGTTCCAGTAACTTTGCATTGATAAAGGAAGTGATCAGCCCTGCAATCAATGTATTGAAAATCAAAAGCCAGCCAAGCACAGGTATGCTGCCCGGCAGATTAAAAAAATGATTCAAAAAAGCAAATAATAAAGCAGATATGACTGTTGAAAATACAAGTGCCAGCCAGATTGCACCAGTCAGACAGGATCGGATCCGCAATCCTTTTTCTTTCTTTTGTTCCATTATTTTTTCACCACCTTGTATCCAATTCCACGCATTGTTACGATTTCAAAATCAGGGTTATCTTTAAAACGCTCTCTGATTCTTCCTATATGTACCTCTATCGTATGTGGGTCTGCCTCCGTCTCGTATCCCCATACTTCATCCATCAACTGTTGTTTTGTAAATGTTCTGCCTGGCGAAGCTGCAAGCTTATATAAAAGCAGGAATTCTTTTTTAGGCAAAACAAAACTTTCCTTATCAGTTGTAACCGTCATTGCATCATAATCAAACTCTGTTGAACCGATCACAATTTTGTGTTCATTCAGTATCTGTGCACGGCGAAGCAGTGCTACGACTCTTAAAACCATTTCATTCACATTTACCGGTTTTACCATATAATCGTCACTTCCCGAAAGAAATCCCTGGCGCATATCATCAAAGGAACCTTTCGCAGTGATCATAAGCACTGGTATCTGATATCCTGCTGAACGAAGTTCTGACACCAGTTCATAGCCATCCATAACCGGCATCATAATATCAGAAATGATCAGATCAATATATTCCTTATCCAATACTTCTAATGCCTGTGCTCCATCCGATGCACTTTTGACTTGATATCCATTCTTCTCAAGCACTTTTTGGAATAGCTGGCTTAATTCTTTATCATCTTCTACAATCAATATTTGAAACACGTTTTCCTTCCTCCTTATTAAAACAGATACCTTGCCCATCCAAGCAGATGCTGTACCAAAAATATTTTTCTCTGACGTTTCTTTGTTAATTCGATTGGCTCTACATGATATGGATCATTATAAGTTCCGCCTTCTAATATCTGGCGGGACACTTTTTCATATTCCATCATGCCCTCTTCCAACTGTTTATTAATATCTTTACTGCGAATTACAAGCATCAGTTCCGTATCCAGATATGCACTTCTCATGTCCATATTAAAGGAACCGATTACAGACAGATCATCGTCAATCAGAATACTTTTTCCGTGGTATGAATAACCGCCTTCATATTCCCAGATATTAATTCCTGTACTTAAGATTCTATTTCTGTTTTTCGCATAATCGGCAGCCCCAAATGGATTCCCATTATTCGCAACTGAATTTGTCATGATAGAAAAATCTGAAACGTTCTCTGCAATCTCCTCCCATGTATTATACATCATATCATTACAGATAATATATGGCGTGTGGATCTTCACACGATTTTTTGCATTTTTCATCAATTCTCCCAACTGATACCACACTACTGGTTCTTTGGAACCTGTGTGAATAGGATTTGACACTAATGTAATCTTTTCTGTCTCAAAAGTTTCGTCCGTATAATTGGTCTCGCAGATTCTTTCCTTATTCTCTTCAAAATATTTCTGATAGTTGTTCTGCAGCTCTAAAACTGCGTTCTTTACAGATTTTCTATTTGCCAGTTTTTTATTGTTATGAAAATAACCACTGTCTTCCTGATTCCATATGGTTTCAAAATACTCTGACAACTGGTTAACTGAATTTTCTTTCTCAGGTTCATCGCAAACCACTAACACGTCTCTGTCATAGTTCTTATGTCCCGGAAAATCACCCAGGAAATAATTGTATGTATTTCTTCCCCCAAGAATATATCTCTTTCCATCTGCAATCAAATATTTATCATGCATTCTACCCATCATTTTCCACGGTTTCAACGGATTGGCCTTATTATACAGTTTAATTTCAACATTCTCATGGGAAGATAATCCATAGAAATACGGATTTCCTTCCATATCAATCCAGCTCTCCATTCCATCTACTAACAGACGAATATGTACACCTCTGTCTGCCGCATCATGCAGTGCTCCTAAAATCAATTTTCCACTTTCATCGGATTGAAATGCAAAAGTAGAAAGAATAATTTCCTTTTTTGCATTCTTGATCAAACGCACTCTTTGTAAAAGTGCTTCTGGATTCTTTTCTATGATTACTGCCCGTTCTGTATTTTCACTGCATTCGTTCCATGACCCATTTTTTGTTTCTTTTTTGGTTGTATTGGACACTTCCGGCTGCTTTTTATATGCAACGCAGATTCCGAGCAATTCATAAAAAGCCACACATAAAAAAATTGCCAGTATAACAAGAAGGATTTTACATATTTTATGCTTTTTCATTGTACATCACCTGATTCCTTTTTATTTCATACTTATACAATACAAAGTCAATCTCAATTTAACCTCAACAAGGTTTGTTTTTTTCATCCATGCAAAATCTTCTTTGTACAACAGACTGTTAGATATAGCAAAAACGGCCTTTCAAAAACAGTTAACTTCTAAATCAACTGTTTTTTGAAAGGTCGTTTCATCAGATTCTTATAGCAATCCAGCAAATAATCTCATAAATAATTGTCCCAGTCGCAAATATGCACTTCGTCCGGTTTGATATTGGTCTGTCACATCACGACATTCTCCCATCGTTCTTATCAGATCATTTTTTATTTCCACAACTGCCTGACAATCTGCCATAAAACAGCCGTTTTCAAAATGGTGATATAAACTTCGATAATCCAGATTAATTGTTCCACAAGTTGCCATACAGTCATCTGCCACACTCATTTTTGCATGACAGAAACCAGGAGTCCACTCATAAACACGAACACCATGTTTAACTAATCCATGATAAAAAGAACGAGTTATATTATAAATGAATTTTTTATCAGGGATACCAGGTGTGATAATTCTTACGTCTACCCCTCGCTTAGCAGCCAGACATAACGCATGCGTCATTTCATCTGTTATGATTAGATATGGAGTCATAAACCAACAATATTTTTCAGCTTTATTTATCATACTGATATAAACTTCTTCTCCTACTTGTTCATTATCCATAGGGCTGTCTGCATAAGGTTGAACAAACCCAGTTTGCTGTGCCGCATAATCATAGTGGAAAAGGTATTTACTAAAATCAGAATCATTAGCAGCCTTATCACTTACTGCATTCCACATTTCCAAAAATGTCACCGTAAGCGACTGAACAGCATCTCCTTCTAAACGAATACCTGTATCTTTCCACTGTCCATACGGGTGTGTGTAATTAAAATATTCGTTTGCTAGATTATATCCACCTGTAAATCCGACTTTTCCATCAATAACTGTTATTTTTCTATGATCACGATTGTTCAAAAACAGATTTAAACCTGGCACAAACGGATTGAATACACGGCAATGAATTCCTATTGCCTCCATCTTTTTCACAAAATCTGTGTTAATAAAGCCTATAGAACCCATATCATCGTAGAATACTCTAACTTCCACACCTGCTTTTACTCGCTCTTCCAGAACATCTTGAATCTTATGCCATGCTTCAGCGTCTTCTATCGCATGATATTCCATAAAGATAAACTTCTGTGCTTTCTCCAAATCCTTAAGCTGTGCCTCTAATCCTTTCACTGCTTCATCAAAATACACAATATCCGTATTCTGATAGATTGGATACTGCGAATTTCTTTGTATGTAACTTGCTATATTTCCTGCTTTCGGAATTGTTTCTTTTATTTTGCTCAAACACTCCTGACTGTCCGGAAGCATTGGTAACAATTTGCTATCAATTTCTGCATATCGCTCACGCATTTTATGTGTGCCACCATTCAAACCAATCAACAAATACAGGCCTACACCCATAATTGGGAAAATTAGAATTAAGATGACCCAAGGCATTTTCATAGAGGATGTCTTATTTGATGCGTACAATCCCAAAACCAAGATCCCACTCAAAATCCTTGTAAATAAATTTATGATTTCTGCATATTCATTCAAGCGTGTTACGATAGTAATAATAAAAATCACTTCCAGAAGAATGCAGATTATAGAAAAACACAGTCGTTTTACCCCATTTTTTGTTTTTGCTTTGCCCTCTAAAGTATCTTGTTTCATATATATTCCACCTTCCTACTTGCTCAGTTTTCTCCCTAAATTTCGTGGAACATACCAATTTTGTCTTTTATTCTCTGCATTTCATTATCTGCTTCAATGATAGCTCTTGCAGAATGAAGTAATTCTTCACTTATCTCATCATAGCCAGGCATTTCTTCAATTCCTTTTTTATAGCGAAGTTGATGTTCCAATGTTGCCCAGAAATCCATACCATTGGTTCGAATCTGTAATTCTACACGCATAGGTGTTTTACCCTTAGCAAAAAATACTGGTATTTCGACAATCATATGATAGCTTCGATAACCATTCGATTTTGGATTTTTTATATAATCTTTTATTTCAATAACTTTAATATCATCCTGTTGGGTAATCAAATCTGATATCATATAAATATCGTCAATAAACGCACAAACTATTCGAACGCCTGCTACATCATTGAGATATGTCTGTATATTTTCTGTTGTAAATTCATATCCCATCTTCTGCAGTTTATCGTAAATACTATTGGGCTTCTTAATTCTTGTTTTTATAAAAGAAATAGGATTTCGATTGTTCTCAACTGAAAATTCATCATCCAAAACCTCAAGTTTAGTTTGTATCTCCCGAATAGCACAACGATACATCATCATTAAATTATAAAATTTTGTAGCATTATTTAAAAACTGTAGTGATTCCGGACTGTTCATCCTGAGTTTTTTTACTTCATCTTTTGTCATGGAATTTTCCTTTCTACCTCATCCCTGATTTCAAAACATTATTTATTTTGATAGTTGATTCGTTCTCCTTGAATTACTGGATAACAAATCATTTTATCACTATCCAGATTTTCTACATGCATATCTACTGCACTGATCTGATGGTTTTCATAAGTATTGTAATAATAAATACCTTTTGTAACATTACAACACGACGTATACAATGTGATTTCATATTTTCCATCCGCTACTTCGCAACATCCTCGTTGCTGATCCACAGATCCGAGAATGTGGAAGAATTGGCTAACGCTTTCTTCCTCTGATTCACCTGAAATTGCATTTACCTTTGTAAAAGCTACACGTACAAAGCGTGAGGAAGATGAGAGATCTCCCGGAAGACCTAATCCTCCCATACCTCTACTATATGCATCAAGAGCCAAATTTTCGCAGAAAGTATTTCTGGGCTGTTTAGGAGATAAATACATATAATTATTTAGTTGAAACATCTGCTGTGGAAATGGCGGATTATTCGTAAGCACTCCTACTGGATTGTCATAAATATGCAAACCATCTGACATAGATTCTACCGTAATTGACTCATTCTCATCAGAAATGATCCAGTGTAATTGTGCTAATGGTAATTGCTCGCTGAAAGGAGTATTAACAATATTAATTCGTTCAAGAAGCTCGCGAACTTCAACTAAAGAAGAACACTGACTTAAAATCCACGGAATAAATTCAAACTGTGCAATATTTTCCACATCTGGCTTAATCGCGTCATAAACAGCATTTCCGACAAAATTCAGTCCTGCCATTGCCACTCCTTTTTCATTCATAGCATCATAATACAAAGGATAATCCTCTGCAACATGAGCCATTCCAATAATTGCATAATGATTTTTCATATCGCCAACATGGCGAAAATTAAACGCATAATTACGTGGTGTAATTACTATCTGATCACCATAAGAGAATTCATAATCGAGGGTTCGTCCAAAGTAAAAATCTTTTGTTTTATAAGTTGCTGCTGTACACATGATCATTTATCCTCCTAAATAGATTGAAATATGTCAATGAGTTTTTTTCTTGAACAATAGTATAGCACAATTCTTTTATTTTGTTCCAACTTCATACATGATCATAACATGTAGACTTTAAACTATTTTCCTAGATTATTTCTCCATCAGTTTTTCAAACCAGGTATCCATAGCTAGGATGAATTGACCTACGTCTGGCAATTCTTGCAGCATTTCGTTTAGGGTTTTGTGCTTCACATATTTCTGCACATACACCCAACAGGCAACGCTACTGGCTTCTGATACAATGTCAGCTATGGTTTGGCGCATAAGCTCTTCAAATTCAGCAATTTCTTCTTTCGGAACAACATCATACAGTGTTGGTGCCTGATGACTTATTTTTACTCCATTTTCATTTGCATCTTTAAGCAGATTCTTAACTTTTTCTCTTGAATCCTCCGGTACTTTCATGTATTCCCACATAAATGCTACCACATCGGCTGGTGTGTCTTTTTTAAGTGGTGGTAGCTGAATATAATCATTGTTTTCGCTCATTTTCATATCCTCCTCACGATATAATAAAATCAATAATACATTCTCTTGTCATGTCCAGTACAGTATCTACGAACACTCCTGCAAACAGGATCAGATACAGAATAACACTCAGCGCAAACAGGAATGCAACCTGTACCCAGTCATGGTAACAGTATGCAGTTGCTATAATCAACAAAGTGAATATAAATCCAAGGATTCCTCTGACAACCGCATAAGTCTGTACTGTCATCTTCACTGCCAGGCCGATCACAAAAAGGATCAGCCATACCGGCAGTAATAATATCTTTCCAGCAAGTTTTAAAATAAACATGTGCACCTCCTATCTTACCAGTCCTGGCATATCATGGTTCACCTCTGCCTGATAATACCCGTTCATCGTTGACGGTGCATTAAACAGGGCTGCTAATAAATATTTCTTGATGTTCTTCACCTTTGTGGTGTTACCACTCATACAGTGTAAGACATACTCGATATGTGAATAGGTCAGCATCAGAAATTTTTTCTTCACCAGTGATGCCGGATACCAGTTGCTGGCAATCAAGATCTTGTCATTTTTACACATCACAGTCTCTACGATCAGGTTCACGATTTCATCTACCTGTCGCATATCGTCATGATGGGTTACTTCCAGTGATTCATAATCAACAGTCTCTTTGACCAGTTTTTCATAAGCCTGATATTCCTCAGTAGAATTATCGCCATCGGATCGATTCTCATCTGCAGATACGATTTGATTAGATTTATTATCATTCATTTCAGTATCACTAAGATTAGTATTATTAGGGTTTGAAATGTAAACTTCTTGAAGTTTGTTTTCGGGACTTCTAGAAGTTTGATTTTGGGACTTCATGAAGTTTGAAATGTAAACTTCTGTAGATTCCTCATTTTCCACAGAAGTTTGTTTTCTAAACTTCTTTAATTCCTCTTCAAATTTTTTCTTATCTGTTTTCTCAGGCATAAAGGTTTTCACGTAGATAACGTTCACCTTTCCAAATCCCTGTCTGCGTTTCTCAATCAGACCAATTCCTGTTTCGTCATCCAGTTCTCTGACATTTCTTTGTCCTCTTTTCTTTGAATTATGAAAGAAAGATTATCCCTTCATATAACGAAACGCTCAGAGCCTGTTTTACAGTGGTCAAAAGCAAATTTTTTTACTTTTTTTCTTACGAGTTTTCTTGCGAGTTTTTTTAATGCCACTCGTAAGAAACTCGTAACATTAGATTTCTGCATTTTCTTGAAATTAAGTAAAAGAAAAAGAGCATATGGAATTGAATCCATACACTCTATGATTACTGAAACTTTATTTCATTTTTAATTCAACAGTCGAGTAGACTAAGACCTCTCAATCTTAGCCCCTCACAGATCCGTACGTGCGGCTTTCCCGCATACGGCTCCTCATAGTAACATTTGCTTCAATATAAACAATAGTACGTTTTAGGTTTTGCTAACGGGTAATACTTGAGCATTTCCACAAATCCATTCCATGTGTATGCCCGTCTACAACCTCTCCGATTCATGGCTTTGAATAGAAACTGTTGTACTCTATGCAGGAATGTTGTTATCTTCCGAAAATTCCATGTAACACCATAATACCGATAGTGTCCAATTAGTTTTACGTTCAACTCTTTAATTATTTCTCGCATTGGTCGATTTCGATTATCGTAAATCCAGTTCTTGTATGCTCTAACCTTTTGCTCAAACTTCTTTCTTGAAGTCTGTACCTTTGGCACGAAACCTCCCTTTCGAGTTTTGCTACAGTAGAAGGTAAACCCTAGAAAATCAAATGTTTCAGGCTTACATTCTCCTCTTGCTCTACGATTCTGCTCTGCAAATCTCCCAAATTCAATCAGTCTGCTTTTACTACTTTCCAGCTCCAGTCCAAACTTTTCCATTCGTTCCTTTAACTCTTTATAGTATCTTTCAGCTTCTGACTTATATTGAAATCCTGCAACAAAATCATCCGCAAAGTTGACGAGAAAACACTCTCCCTGCATTTCCCTTTGCACCACCAGCTTAAACCACAGCGTCAGCACATGATGCATGTATATATTTGCAAGCATCGGACTCATTACTGAGCCTTGTGCCGAACCTTCCTCTGTTGGCTCGAATTTTCCTTGCTCCATTATTCCTGCTTTAAGGTATTTACGTATTAGCCACAATAAGTTCTTATCCTGTATATTCCATTCAAGGAACTTCATCATCCAATCATGGTCGATATGGTCAAAGAAACCTTTGATATCGGCATCTACGATATAGCTGATTTTTCCATAGCTTATCCGTTGGTATACTTCTTTTATTGCTTCGTGACACCCCCTATTCGGTCTGAATCCATACATGCAGTTTAGGAATCTCGGTTCATAAATAGCTCCCAGTATTTTCTTCACTGCCATTTGTACAATCTTATCTTCATAGGAAGCAATCCCTAATGGTCGTTTCTTTCCATTTCCTTTAGGTATATATACCCTCAGTGACGGAAGTGGCTTAAAGGATTTGTTTTTCAACCTCTGTACCAGTTCCTTGATATTTCTATCAAGGTTCTTCCCATACTCATCCTTAGTTACCTTGTCAATTCCGACTGCTTTGTTCCCATCTAATTCCTTATGGCATTGCTTTAGCATATCTTCATTTATCAAGTGGTACACTGATGTAAATATAGGATGTTTTGATGTTGCCGATATCTCAGCTATTCTCACTAATTTCGTTTCCATTATTTCCTCCGTCCCTGAGTACGGATAATGTGTCCTCAGTAAGACCTTTACTATGCAATCCCCTTCCCTCCATCGGCATTGCCCGATTTCCACAGTACTATGGGATTGTCCGACCACCTACCATTCATTTGAAATCCTCCGTTTTCAGTTGCAACTTCATACTCTTCTTCGAGAAATGGCAGGTTCTCCCCAGTTGATGTGTATTCATAATGTAAAACATGATTGGTTCTCTGACTCCGCAGTGCCACATAACACTCGCCATATCGCATTATATGATATTGTCTTCCGCACCAGTTAAGACGTCGACCGACTGAAGTTAACGTTTCGAAGCTCAATCACTATTCAACCCTGCTTTCTTGCTGTCTACGCTTGTCAGATGCCGTTACCGGCATCGTCCCAAGACTCGCTATTATCTGGTTGGCTAAACCTTGGATAAACCGGAATCCCACCGGCTTGACTACACACCCTTAGCTGGGCGCACAACTGGAAGTTGACTATCAACTGATAATCAAAAATATCATTCCTAAAATTGCAAATCCTTCACAGATCGCAATTATCTAAAATCTGTCGAGCTCTTCGTATAGAAAAACAGTAATTTCATTCTTTCGAAATTTTTAATTCTACCTCTCCGTTACTCAGCAATTCTACAACCTCACGCTCTGGCATATTCATTTTTCCCAGTCTTACCTCTTGTTTATCATCGTTCACGGAATCCTTGTTAGAACTACCACATGCAACCAGACAGGCTGTGAGGATAATTTCCAGAATAACTGATAAATATTTCTTCATATGGCTACACCTAGTTCTTTATTATTTCTTTTCATCAAGCAAAATAACACCTTGTGCCGGATTTTTATCAATTGCACCAACTATCTCATGTGGAACATATGGCTCTTCAAGATATGCAAGGTCTTCGGCAGTTAATTTAATGTCAAATGCTCCGGCTGAATCATCCAGATACTGCGTTTTGGTTGCCCCAATAATAGGCGATAGAATTCCCTTTGCCCACTGCCATGCAATGGCTATCTGGGACATTTTGCAGTTATACTTTTCGGCAAGCTCCGCTACACGTTTAACTATCTGCATGTCTTCCGCTTCAGTCTTATCATATTTTCCCATGGCAACCCTATCCGTGGTTCCACGAAGAGACTCTGATTTCCACTGTGGTCTTGCCAGATGTCCGGCTGCAAGAGGGCTATACGGCATTAACGAAACTTTCATTTGCTTACAAATTGGTAGCAATTCTCTCTCATCCTCTCTGTAAAGCAAATTATAATGATTCTCCATCGCAGAAAATGGTGTCCATCCATTGTCTCTTGCGGCTAACTGCATATTATAAAACTGATATCCATACATGGCAGATGCACCAAGTGCCCTGACCTTTCCTGCTTTTACCAGATCGTGCAGTGCCTCCATAGTTTCTTCAATTGGTGTATCATAGTCAAATCTATGGATGATATATAAATCAAGATAGTCGGTTCCAAGACGTGACAGAGTTCCATCTATTTCCCTCATGATTGCCTGTCTTGATAAACAACCTTCATTAAAATATACCTTGGATGCAATCACAACCTGATTTCTCGCTACATTTTTCTTCAATACTTTACCTAAATATTCCTCACTTGTTCCTGCTGAATATCCATTTGCTGTATCAAAAAAGTTATATCCCAAATCAAGTGCATGCTTGATAACATTCTCACTTTCAGCTTCATCCAACGTCCAGTCATGCATGGTTCCAGCTTTCCCAAAACTCATGCAGCCCACACATAATTTTGACACTTCTATATCTGTATTTCCGAGTTTACCGTATTCCATAGTGCTCTCCTTATCTTAATCCAGCGTACTCTTTCTCCGATACCGCCTCACACCACTCATTGGAACAATCCACTCCCGGCACCTCAATTGCCAGATGGGAAAACCATTCATCCGGAGCGGCCCCATGCCAGTGCTTTACATCTACCGGAATGTTAATACAGTCACCCGGTTTCATTTCTACCGCATCCCTGCCTTCTTCCTGATAAAACCCTCGGCCGGCTACACATACTAAGATCTGCCCGCCACCGCTTTTTGCATGATGAATATGCCAATTATTCCTGCATCCGGGTTCAAATGTCACGTTGAAAATGCCAACCTGAGAAGTGGAAATCGGTGCAAGAAAACTTCTGCCAGAAAAATACTGTGCAAAGCCATCATTTGGTGCACCAATTGGAAATACCATCTCTTTTGCATGCGCCCGCATTGCTTCCTCTTCGTATGGTAAATCTCCTTCACCTGCCTCCCACACTTCCTTTGCAAGATTGAAAACAGCCCATGCTTTTGGCCATCCTGCATAAAATGCGACATGTGTGATTACTGCGGCAATCTCTTTTTGTGTTACACCATGATTTTTTGCATTTTGAAGATGATATTTTAAAGAAGAATCTGTAATTCCGGAAGCCATCAGAGCAACCACTGTGATGATACTTCTTGTTTTTACGTCGATGTCCTGGTTATTCCAGTTTTCGCCGAAAAGTACATCATCGTTAAAATGTGCAAATTCCGGTGCGAATTCACCAAGTGTATTTCTTCCTGCTGTCTGTACTATTTTTCCCATTTTCTGTATACCTCCATAGCACTGTTATTTATAAAGATTTTACCCACTCACTGATTTCCTGTTTTGTTCCACGGTTTAACAGGCTGCCTTCTGTGATAACCGCATCCGGTGCAGATGGCTGTAATTCCTTTACAGTATTACCGAATCCACTTCCACCGGATGTTGCAAAGAGCACAATCTTTTTGCCACTGAAATCATAGGCTTCCAAAAATGTATTGACAATTGTCGGAGCTACATACCACCAGATTGGGAATCCCAGAAGGATCTCATCATAAGAACTCATATCCATCTTTTTCTTCATAATCTCCGGTCTGTATTTCTTATCACTCATTTCCACACTGCTGCGGGATTTTTTATTCATCCAGTCAAGATCAGCCTTTGTATATGGAACTTTTGGCTCAATCTCAAATAAATCCGCTTTTGCTTCCTCTGCAATCATTTCTGCTACTTTTTTTGTTGTCCCGCTTGCACTGAAAAATGCGACTAAATTTTTACTCATAATAAAAATCCCCTTTCTTTGCGAATTTTTCGTATAAAAATAGATGTATAAGATTTGAATTTCTCTTATACATCTATTTTATACCTGATATTTTTATTATGTCTAATGCTTATATTGAATTCCATTCTATGCCTGAAAAGCATTTATTTCTTCTATCATTTTACTGACCGCCAGAGAATATGGAATGTTTCGTCTCCAGGCAATCACAGTACTTGTTGTGATTTCAGGAGAAATTCTTCGCTGTACAAGAATATCCTCCCGCCAATACTTTGCAGCACCTTCGATGGATACCGGATAGCCCAGTCCATTTGCTGCCATAACTCCGGCATTCGTTCCAAGATTACTTGTAAAAGCAATCTGCAGTTTCGAAAAGTCTTTTCCAAACCAATTGGCAAGTTCACTTTGAACATTTACTCTTTCCGGCAGGATCAATGGTTTTCCAATAAGATCTTCTTTTCTTATAAACTCTTTTTCTGCCAGCGGATCATCCGGCCGCATTCCAACACACCAGTGATCGCAATCTGTGATCCGGATATAATCCAGCCCTTCGGTGTCCACCGGCTCCATGAATAATGCAATATCTACAAGTCCTTTGTTCATCATCTCATACACTGCATCTGCTGTTGCAGTATGCAATACAATCTGAACCAGCGGGTATTTTTCTTTATATGTTTTACATATCTCCGCCAATGTCTCCACCGCTGCAAATTCACCGCATCCAATGGTTATATTTCCCTCTACAACATCTTCTTTTCCTTTCAGTTCCTCAAGTGTTTTTTCCTCAAGATTAAGGATCTCCAGGGCACGCCTTTTTAATAAAATCCCCTCTTCAGTAAGCGAAATTTTCTTCCCGCTTCGAATAAATAATGTTACTCCAAGCTCCTCTTCAAATGCCGCCATTTGTCTGGATAGCGTTGGCTGGGTAATATGCAATTGTTCTGCTGCTTTTGTAAAGCTCTGTTCTTTTGCCACCGTCAGAAAATAGCGCAATAGTCTTAATTCCATATTTTTTATTCCCACAACTTCCGATTTCTATTTTTGTTTCCATAGCATAGTGTACTCTTTTTCACCAGTATCTTCATCCAAACCTTCACATTGAATAATGAACCCTTCTCTTTGGTAAAAAGAAATTGCTCTGGCATTCTTCTGATATACATTTAATCGTAAGCTGACTTTTTTATCCTTAATATAATCCAATAAAAGCTTACCTATGCCACATGACTGCATTTCATCAGAGACAAAAATACCTTCGATATATTCATCATTTAGTCCTACAAATCCTTGTATCATTTTATCTGCTTCAAACACATAAACTTCGGATTGTGACAGCATTTCTTTCACTAATTCATAATTACTTTTCCAGTATTGATTGGAAATAAAATAATGTGCTTTCAGATTTGTCTTTAACCATATGTCAGCGACTCTATCGATATCTCTGTTCAGCAACTTTCTAATCATAACAAATATTCTCCACAACAACATCCTTTATGCTTTTCTCTTTTATCTATTCTATCACAAGCTCACCATTAATCATCATTTTTTTGATATTTTTTCTTTTCCCCTACTGCAAAACAGCATCTGAGCGTTTCGTTATATAGAGGGGTACACATACAGAGCAAAACTAAAATGTTAGCTGGAAATTGATCCTTTTGAATGGAATTTTGTGTCACGAACGTGTTTAGAAAATAACAAAAGCGTTCGTTGTCAGCTAATCCAGCTAACATTTTCGAACGCTTTGAAGCCCGTCGCCAAGAGGATTTGAACCTCCGACCCCTCGCTTAGGAGAGCTCCAACCTATTGTCACTCTCTGTCAATCTGAGGTAAGGTAAACCCATATGGGACACTATTAAAAACTGTTTCCGATTCAATTTGAGTTATTCTGAATACCCCCTCTGTCAAGCTCTGTAAAGCTCTGAAAGTTAGCTGATTGTTTGCTCCAGCTAATAATTGGGGAATGCCTTGATATTACCATCGACATCTGTTATATGACCACCATGCTTCGTACGTTCGATCATGGTAAACAGTATTCAATTAAACTTCCTATCGAAAGCACAAGATATTTTCTTGTCTATAAATAATATAACGCATACGAGACGGTTTGTCCATGCGTTTTTGACTGGCAAATTTTATATTTTATTACGATATTTTTTCAAAATCTTTTTCGCATTTGTCTTTGAAAAATCACTTAACCGATAAGATCGGACTCTTGTCTTTACAATGATTGGAATTAACAAACCATTATTTACCAGCTTTGCACATCGATTAATAATCGTTTTGTTGGTTACACCTAGCATTTTGCTGACTTCAATTGGTGTAAACTCATATAATCGCTTTTTTAACAGAAATGCTAAGAATTCTTTTTCTTTTGCATTTAAATAAGATAGACTTCCATCTAACTCGTCGTTTTCGGATGTTTTTGATAATTCATATACCTTTTTAGAATACAATTCCATCATCCGCAAAAAATAATTGATCCAAATTTCCGGATGAGGAGGGTTTTCTCTTCCTGAATAATATAACGCCGGTAACCCCATTTGCAGTGATGCATAATACTCATCTGGATCATAGGCAAAATATTCTTCCAGAGAACCTATTCCATTAAAACCATATCCATAATAATCAAGAATATAGCCTGACATTAATCTGGCGGTTCTTCCATTTCCATCTTCAAAAGGATGAATGGTAACCAATTGATAATGAACTACAGCAGCAATAATCAGCGGATGATCATCTGTAGTATTTACATATTCAACAAGTTCATCCAACAAGTCTGGAATATCAATATACTCTGGTGGAATATATTCCGCTGCGCCTGTTTCGGAATCATATACTGCGAATAACATTCCAGGTGGCATAGGGCCTCTTAAGCCTATCTTTTCTTTTGACGCACCTTTTTCAACCATTGCCTGCACTTCTAAAATCATTTCTTTTGAAAAAGCTTCTTTCCTTTTCAGTTTTTCTTCTAAAAAATTTAAAGCCAAAAAGTAATTACGAACTTCCTGTTCTGGCTTTAAAAAATGTTTGTGAGGATCACTATCAATAGCCTCATTTGCCTGTTTTTCAGTTAATGGATTTCCTTCAATCTTATTAGAAGCATAGGAACTTTTTTTCTTAGAGTTTTTTCTAAGTCTGTTTTTTATAACAGGTGGCATTTCTATCGTACTAAGAGAAAAACGCTTTTCGTCTATTTCCGATATTTTTTTTAAAATTTCATTTGTTAACGTAACCTTAATCACATGATCCACCTCCATTTCATCCATATATTATATCGTTTTATGAATTGTTTTTCCACTAAAATTACACTATTTTTTCACTATTTTTCATTACTTCATTGTCTTCGCCAGCGAATTGAATAATGCCCGCATCTCTGGATTTGCCAACACTTTTGCCAAAAGTTCAGGATCGACTTCATCAGCAACAGTTGCATTATTATTTTCCTGCTGTACATGCATCTGTGGATCCAGATTCTTTTTCTCATAAAATGCTTCTTCAAAAAGCTCTGCATTTTTCCTTCTGTCATCATCCAGAATATGAGAGTACACATCTGTAACCATATTGACCTGAGCATGGCCAGAATCACCCTGTACCGCCTTGATGTCTCCACCATTCAGTTTCAGCTTATAAGTAACACTGCTATGACGAAAACTGTGAAATACAACCGGTGGGAGATTATAGTCCTCGATCAATTTCTTTAAAGGGCCACGGATTGCTCCATCACCAAGAGGAAGACCAAAGGTACTTGCCATAACCAGGTTATAGTCCATATATTCGTCACCCAGGATTTCTTTCATTTCATCCTGCTCAGCTTTCCAGTCTACAAGCATATTAGCAACGCTCTTCGGTAAGAATATCTTACGTACACTGCTTTCTGTCTTCGGTGTTTTCAGAATACGGACCGTAGAATTCTTCTTATGATTTGTCGGGAATACCAGCAACACATCTTTTCCATCCAGTGCGTTCAAAGATTCTTTTCTTATACGCTGTGATTCTTTATTGATGAAGACATATGCGCGATTTTCTTCAATTGCCTCAGGAGAGATATCTACACAATCCCAGGTAAGACCAAGCAGCTCACCAAGTCGTAAGGAACATGAAAAAGATAGATTAATTGCGAGTTTTAATCGCTCATCTTCACAGACACTGAGAGCATACATCAATGTATCCGCTGTCCAGATATCTCTTTTTTGGGATTTATGTTTTGGTACAGTCGCATGAATACAGGGATTCTTCTCCATCAGTTCCCATTTCACTGCCTGTTCAAAACAGTTTCTAAGCAGCTTGTTAACATCCCTGACCGTACTGGACGATACAAATTCATTTCGACTGGTTTTATTTAATGGATTGATAACTGCACGTCTCTTCAAAAGACTCTGATAATATCTTTCGATAAATCTGGTATTGATCTCTGACAGCTTTGCATCACCAATAACCGGAAGAATATAGTTATTGATAAGAGAGACATTTCCTTCATATGTAGAAAGTGCCCAGTTTTCTTTTCCATACAATGCAACATATTCTGTAATAAGCTCATCCAGTGTTTTGCATTTACGAACGACAAATGATCCCATCTCTTTTTTATATTCAATTTCTTTTTTTCTTCTCTTTGCTTCGGCTTTTGTTTCATAGGTTTCCCACTTCTGTTTCCTCTCGCCTTTTTCATTCGTATAGGAATAGATTACATTGAATTTTCCGTTTCGTTCTCTTATTGATGCCATATTATTGCATGCTCCTTTCCAAATCTCTTTGTTCCATCCAGTCCTCAAATTCATCCCGAAGGATCCTAACTCGACTGCCAACTTTTATTACTGTGAACTTCCCTTTATCCGCCCACTTGTTGATCATGCTTCTGCTGACCTTTGCCAAATAGGAAGCTTCATCAAAAGTAAGATACTTTATATTTCCATTGCTTCCTCGTATTCCGGTCTGTGATAATTTCTTCCGCCGGTAATTAGCCAGGGCAATATTTTGTTCCTGTGCAAGTTCTTCATAATCATTCGATGGATCCAGCTTATACCGATCCTGACCTTCCAGGAATTTTTGAAAACTCTCTTTTGTGATCCTTTTCTTTTCTGCAATCACAATGAATTCAAAAAAATGACTATACTTCGGATTATCAAGAATTGTATATACTGAGCTTCTGGTTGTTCCTAGCAGCTGTGCCATCTCTGGCATCGTAATAGTTGCATCTTCCAGAAGAGCGTCCTTTTCTCTGTCTTCCTTTGTCCGATACCGGGACTGGCTTTTATACCAGTTCTGAAAAGATTCTTTTGGTATTCGTTTCCAGTAATCGACAATAACAGCTTCCATTTGATTTTTCTTGAGTAAATCATAAACAAGATACTCATCAACACCCAACAGGTCCGCAACTTCCTTAACGGAATAGGACCAGAATTTCAATTCTTTCCCTGGTTCTTCTCCGGTAACTTTATGGTATTTAATCTGATTGGCGTACCATTTTTCAAAGCTGGTAATATTGATTCGTATCTTTCCGGCAATCTCTTTTGATTCAAAAACATTTTTATGCACCAGCCAGTATCGATCTGTCTTTTTTAATCCCAGTAGCTTTCCCATTTCCGGCACGGTCATCCAGGTCCTCTTTTGTGTTGGACGCCGTTTATAAGGACTTTCTTCTGATATCTTCGAAATGATTTCTTCAACATCGTCCGTTTCCGGAACTTCTTTTTGTTTCATAATTGCTGTTGCCATTTATTCTTCACTTCCTGTCTTTTTAGTGTTAGTGTTTTTTCTTATATCATATCTCAAATCCAGATAAAAATTTAGGATGTCGATTGCAGACAAAATCTGCCTGATCAACACCCTGTTTTTTACTGTTCCAAGTTATCGAGCCAGTCATCGAAACTCTTCTTAGAGATGCGATACTTTCCGCCATCCAACTGGATCCACCGGAATTCCTTTTTCTTCAAAAGGTTATAAATAGTAGGTCTGCTGACTCCTAAGATTTCCTGTAACTCCTAAACTGTATAACATCTTTTCTCTGACATTTCTTTATCCTCTTTTCTTTGAAATATGAAAGAAAAATTATCCCTTCATATAACGAAACGCTCAGAGCATGTTTTACAGTGGTCAAAAGCAAGTTTTTTGAAATTTTTAAATTTTTTTCTGAAATTCAGTAAAGAATCGGTTTGCCTTTACACAATTTCTACTTTCGAAAAATGAAAAAATTTTAATTTTTGAAAGTGGGTGGCTAAATGAAAACAATCACGAGAGCAGAATATCTTGATAGAATCATTGAACTGAATGGCACTCCTAATATCAAGATCATTACGGGGATTCGTCGATCTGGAAAGTCCAAACTGATGCAGGCGTATATTTTTATTATGACGGAGATTGTAGAACATCGTAACATTAGATTTCTGTGCTTTTTCCTGAAATTAAGTAAAGATAAAGAGCATATGGAATTGAATCCATACACTCTATGATTTCCCAAACTTAAATACATTTTTGACTCAACAATAAGCTTACTCAACCTGTCTTTCATACATTGTATGATTCGCTGTTAAGCCATGTGTAAATACTAATGCTCCCTTAGAATTATTATTTGGTCTTGAAATCCAATAATGTACTTTTCCACCTATTCCATTTATTGTCATCTGTTTCATTTTTATCATTTCTCTATCATCATCAATATTTTCCATAAGTTCGCCTCCACCGGCATACATTCCATTCTTCCAAGACCGCATAGCATCCTTTATAACATTGTTTATTTTTCAAGAGTTTGCGGATCAAGGAGGAAGTCATAAATGTTTACAGTCAAGATACCATAGTCATCATAATAGGGCTGTACAATATCTTTTGTGATAACAATCTTTTTGAAGGAATCATCAATTTTCCTGAATGGTCTGATTTCCTGAGTGCGTTTCGTTTCATCTGGCAGCGAGTATGCCGACTGGATATAGTATCTGGATGAACCAAGATTGCATACAAAATCAACTTCAAGCTGTTTACGGATAACCTTACCTTCCTGATTTCTTTCTGCAATCGGTATTACTCCCACATCCACACTGTAACCACGCATACGAAGTTCATTATAAATTACATTCTCCATAGAATGAGTCTGCTCAAACTGACGGAAATTGATTCTGGCATTGCGAAGACCAAGATCGGAAAAATAATATTTCTTAGGTGTTTCAATATATGCTTTTCCTTTAATGTCATATCTTTGTGCTGATTCAATCAGGAAAGAATCCTCAAAATAATCCAGATATTTCTTAATGGTAGCGGAAGTGATTCTGGATTTCTTTACCGTCTTGAAAGTATTTTTCAGTTTTTCCGGATTGGTCAGCGAACCAATGGCAGAGGAAAGAATATTCAGAAGATCTTCCAATTCTCCGATATTCCTCACTCGGTTACGTTTGGTAATATCTCGAAGATAAATCTCATTGAACAGATTCTGCAATGCAACTGCCTTATCGTTTGCTCCCTCACGAAGAACAACAAGAGGAATACCGCCATACAGCATATATTCAGATAATCCCATGTACTTATCACCGCTGTAAATGGTCATAAACTCGGCAAAACTCAGGGGATACATATGAACCTCGTCACCACGACCGGCGAACTCGGTGGCTATATCTTTAGACAAAAGTTTTGCATTACTTCCTGTCACAAATACATCCATATTATCTTTGCGAAGATAGCCATTCAAAACAGCTTCAAAACAATTCAACATCTGAATTTCATCAAGCAGCAAATAATACATTTCTTCACCTACAACTTTGGAACGGATATAAGCCATAAACTTTTCAGGATCAACTCCACGCTTTTCCTTTTCCATCTGAATCAGGCTTTCGCCAATCAGATAAAGATCATCAGCTGAATCAAAAGCAAAGCGAATGATGTGGTCAGTATCAACTCCGCTTTCCAATAAATGATGATAAAACAGATTATTCAGTAAATAGGATTTTCCACATCGACGAATACCAGTAATTACCTTAATCAATCCATTATTCTTTCTTTTTATCAATTTATCCAAATAAAAATCTCTGCGAATCTCCATCTTAAAACCTCACTGTAAAAGATTTTTGCAACATATTGCATTTTTCTATTCTAGTATATCCATATAGGCTTCAAAAATCAATATATCAGCCGGACATTGAAATAGATTTTTGTAACTTGTTGCATATTTCCATTCTATAATCATATTATATTCTTTAGAAGCAGTGTTTATCCCGCATTTTAATTGTGAACTTCCAGTTTTTTTCCGCCTTAATCGAATATCGCTATATCTGCGACTCAAAATAATTCTATTTTTCCGTCTTTTCTCCATCTGATCCTGCATTCAAAAAGTTCATGATTTCCTCATATGACCGCCCACTTTTTACAACCGCTGACAGGATTTCTTCTTTTCTTATGGCATCCCGCTTGTCTAACAGTTCTTTCAGATTTGCTGTTGCCTGGTCATACTTTTTCTTCGCTGCGACCACATCAGCCTCTGCTTTTTCAATCTTTTCTTCCAATGCTTCCGTAAACTCCATATTCATAGATATTGTTCACCCGCTTATTTTCGAATGTCCCTTTATTTCCCAGGATCAATACATTCACAAGGGCAGACATCCCTTTCACCATGATAACAAAACTATACCCACATTTATCCATTCCTTTGATGCATGTATAATAAGAGCCGGCTCAATCGAGCCGGCCCATACAAGTCTTATTAATTTCTTCTCTGTTTTGTTCGTGTCTAACTTGAATTTGAAAACCACGATTTTATTTACATTTCATCCCAGATTTTGTGCAAAGCACGAATTCTGCCGTGTTTTTAATCAAGATTGCGAACGAGCATCGCGAGTTTCACAATTACCTGATTTATCTTTAAAATCAGAAGAAATCGACATTAACTGATTTCCCCCTTACCCAGTTTATACTTGGAGAAATTCAAGAATTTCTTGTTTTGTCCAATGATTAAATCCTATCTTCTCCAACGTACGTCCTGTTTTACGATAGTCTACATCGTTATAGAGATTCGCTAAAGTAATTAATGCTTCAGCAGCTGGAACTTGAACACCGCAGATTTTAGCCAATTCACAGAAAGGAACAAATAAATATGGAATATCTTCTGTAATATAACGATTTTTTGAATTAGCAGGAGCATTTTTGATTTTTCCATGTGCACTTGAGCCTCTGTTAAATTCATAAATAGAAGAGCAATCACTTGCATAAAGAGCATTCATTGCCTCTAATTCGGTACGTAGATGCAAATGCAAGCTTTCTCCAACAGTTAATCGTTCCCGATCCAAAGCATCCTCCACTTTTGCAATGGATGGTGAACAGCAGTCACGATAGAAGTTGTATCCACCTTCAAAATTCTCCAATAATCCCATATTTAAAATCGTAAAAAGCGGATGTGCACCAAAATTAATATTTTCTAAAGCTGCTACTACCGGATTCTCCAAAATTTCAACAGGAATCGGGAAAATTTCCCTCACAAATTTTATCATATCCTCTGTTTGCTTCGCCTTTGGGAAAATACTCAATGGCATAAATTCTTTTACACCCATAATAGAAATCGTTCCGGCATCAACAGCACGAGTAGCCCATGGCAAACTGATTGTATCGATAAAAGTAATATCTGTTCCACGCTTGTCAGAATTTTGTAGCATCTTATTCAATACAAGACCACCATAATTTCCAGGGATAATAAAAATTTTCATTCCATCTTTTACATATGGAAGCATGGCTGAAAACATAATTTCCTGTGCAAAAGACGGACAAACCATCATAAACGTGTCTGAAAATCCCATTGCTTTTTCAATGTCTGTTGTAGCCAAAGCAATTTTTTCGACTCCCGGGAACAGCATTTTCATGCCATTATCCTCTGATAACGCTGTAATGCCACCTTTTTCTTCAACTGCATTTACTTGTGCCGGGAATTTTGGAGAGTCATAAATACAAACCTCATTTCCATTCTTCGCCAAAACATACGCTGCAGTAAGACCACCATTTCCAGCTCCAATTACAGTAACTTTCATCATTCATTTCCTCCATTTCTTTCTTAAATATGCATCCTTAAAAAAATATACATCCAACAGTAAGCACGCTACAGGTAATCGCAATAATACCAAAGAAAAACGGTAATATATGCTTCAACCATCTTTCGTATGGAACATTTGCAAGTGTCAGTGCTCCAATTAACACAGCCTGCGTAGGCGAAATAAAGTTCATCGTTTCACTTCCCGCCTGACATGCCATTACAATAAATTCACGTCCTACATTCAAAAAATCTCCTAGCGGTGCTAAAATAGGGATTGTTGCAGTATGTAAGCCAGAAGAAGACGGAATTAACAATGACATTGGAATATACAAAATATATGCAATGGCAGGAAAAATCACACCTGAAATGTTAGACAGTAGCATTTCTCCATAATGCAGAACAGTATCTATGATTAATCCATCTGTCATAATCACTGACAATCCTTTTGCAACTCCCAAAATCAATGCAACGCTCAAAATATCTTTCGCCCCATAAATAAAAAGATCTACTATTTTCTTTTCATTAAATCCATATACAATTCCTATTAAAACAGCACCTGCTAAAAATAGCATGGTCATTTCTGTAAAGAACCAATCTCCTAAAGGAACGATGTGACCTAAAATACTTCCCAAAATAGGAATACCTGTCAAAAATTCATGAAAATCTTCAAAAATGTGAACTCCAAATTTACTTCCCCATGGAATAATGGCAATAATCATCAGCAAAAACATACATCCAAAAATTGTAATAACTTTCTTTCGCTTTGGAGTAAATTCTATAATCTCGTTCGTATTGTTTTTTTCAAATGGTGCATTTGTAATATCTCGAATATCATAAACAATAGATTTTGTAGGATCCTTTCGAACCTTCTCCGCATAATGCATAACAAAAAAAACTGCAAATATAAAACAAGCTATAAATAACACCAATCTCGTAAGAATACCATCTCCCAGAGAAATACCTGCTATGTTTGAACCAATTCCCACTGAAAAAGGATTAGAAATACCTCCTACAATTCCTACTCCGGCACCCAAAAGCACTACCATAATACCTGTTACAACATCGTATCCTGCCGTTAAGAGAACAGGTATTAGTATGGGATAAAATGCAATAGTTTCTTCTGCCATGCCATAAGTGGTCCCACCAATTGCACAAATTCCCATTACTATTGGTATTAACATTTTTTCTCTTCCTTTTGATTTTTCAACCACCTTAGAAAGAGCCGCATCAATAGCCTTTGTCTCAAATAGAACACCAAGACAACCGCCCAAAACCAAAACAAACAGAATGATATCTATAGCACCTCTGAAACCTTCTATGGGAGCTTTTAAGATATCCCATAATCCCTGTGGATTCGATGTGACAACCTGATAAGTTCCTGCTACTGGCATTCCTTCTTTATATTCATACTGTCCTGCTGGAATGATAAATGTCAAAACAGCAACTGCAATGGTCAGTATGATAATGGTTGTAAATGAAGTGGGCATTTTAAATTTTTTACACTTTTTCCTTTCCTGCATATCTCTAACCTCCTTACAGTGTAATTGTATTTAAGAATTTTGTGAAAAACGTGCATATTTCCTATAAAATTGTATTGAATTGTGTTAAAATGTATAATTAAGGAATTAGCACAATAACACAAGGTGGTTTTATATATGAAATGGATATGTATCGTAGAAGATGAACCGGATTTAAACCGTTTAATGCAATTTTATCTTGAAAAGGAAGGTTATTCCGTGATATCTTGTAGTAGCTTTGCTGAAGCACGACAGCAATTAAATTCTGATATTTCTGTTTGGGTTGTGGATATTATGCTTCCAGACGGAAGTGGACTTGATATTTTAAAATTATTAAAGGCACAGAATTCCAATGTCTCCGTAATTATTATCTCAGCGAAAGGAGACCGTTTTGATCGCGTCTCTGGATTTGAACTAGGATGTGATGATTATATTGCGAAACCGTTTCTTCCCGCAGAGCTTATTTTTCGCATAAAGAAACTTTTACAGCAAAAGCAAAGCACAGAAAAGCAGAATGACAATATTATCTCTCTTGGATGCTACGAAATATATTTATCTCGTCGGATTGTGTTAAATTCTGGTGAAAAAGTAGACATTACCAGCCGTGAATTTGATATTATCCTTTTTTTTCTCCGCCACAAAGGACAGGCCATTTCACGGGAACAGCTTCTTCAGGATGTCTGGTCAGATGAATACTTTGGAAGTGACAGAATTGTCGATAATTACATAAAAAATATTAGGCGCAAGCTACCGAAACTGCAAATTGAAACTATTTACGGCTATGGATACCGTTATAACTAATGAAAAAATTACAAGGATTTCGAAAACGGATGCTCATTAGCTCCGCATTTTTCATACTTATTGTTACACTTTTATGTCTTGGAGTTGTATATTATTGGTCATTTTTTCACTTTAGTCATTTATTTGAAGATCGTGTTATTGATCAACTTACCTTCCAAAAAAATCAGGATATGGGAATCAAAAACGAATGGATTTTAGGTGTTACCACTGACAGTATTGATGTGGTAGAGGGGATTCATGGCGCAAAAGTAGCTCAACAAATTCAAGAGCATGCTCATGAACAAGAAGAAGTCAAAGAGTTATATCGAGAAACAATTGATGAAAAACATCTTTTGTATACTATAGAATTAAATACCAAAAATGGAGAAACACTATACAAATACTCTATTATCAAAGATATTTATACAGAGACTTTTCCTCAAATAGTTGCCTTCCTGTTTGTATTTGCAATTATTATTGTTGGAATATCGTTCATATATTCCAATAGTTTAAGTCGTGACTTTTATAAAGGAATTTCCCGATTACGTAGTTATTCAAAAGAAATTGCTCAAGGGAAGCATATAGCACCTATTGATATTGAAACCTGCGATCAGGAATTTCGAGCACTTGCAGAAGATTTAGAAATTATGAGGTGTTCTTTAGAAAAAAATGATGAAAATCGACAGCAAGTTCTCCAATATATTTCTCATGAATTAAAAACACCGCTTATGATTATTGAGGGATATGTAAGCTCTGCTTTAGACGGATACTATCCAAAAGGGACTCTTGAGGAGTCTTTAAACACCATTCTTATGCAATCTGATAGAATAAAGGAACGTGTTCAAGATCTTCTTATGATTGTCCACTTAACCTCATTAGATGCATCTGAAGATTTGCAGGAAATTGCAATTCTTCCTTGTATTCAAGAAATAGTTGCACTTTTGGGTAACGATTCTCATATTAAACACTGGAATATCGATATAAAACCAGATCTGACTGTATATGGAAGCTGCGAGCACATCAGGATTCTGTTTGAGAATCTTATTTCTAACCAAGTAAAATACGGAGATTCTGTTTCTGTAATTTCTCAATCAGAAACCAAGACTCATCATATTATTAAATTTTACAATGATGGTTCACAGATACCAGAAAAAATCCAGCAGGAGCTTTTTAAACCCTTTGTTAAGGGAAGTTCACAAGGCAGTGGTTTGGGTCTTCCTATTTGCCAACGGATTATGGAACAGTTGCATGGTAACATCCGGTTAGAACCTTCTTCAGAAGGAACTGTTTTTATTTTAGAATTTCCTAAAACAGTTCTTCGATAACTTCTATAAAATTATTATACGGAATAGAATATCTGGAATTTCTGAAGATTTGAGTTTGCTGACTGCGGCACACAATCTCAAAGAAATAATATCCCAGGTACCGAAGTGCTGCCTACATGCAATTTTATAACTGTTATATATAAAGCAAGGGCGAAAAGCTGATTTTATTCAAGCCTTTCGCCCATTCTTATCATTATAGAAGATCTTCTTTACAGACTTTTCTTCATAGTCTCTGTTAATCCGTCTCAAACCTCAAAATATCATGAGTTGTATCAGCTCTGACATTTAATAATCTTACCGCAAATGATTCAATCTTTCTTTGGTCTCTAATCTTTTTTCCCACATTTCCTGTTCAGTCTGATATCCGCGCGCTCCCTCCTGATCCTTTGTATATTTTTGACCAAAAAGCAAATCCAGGATATGTACAGCATCTTTTCCAGCCGCCTGCATGGTTCCTCTGCAGGATCCGCAATACGTTACAATATTGTGCTGATCAAAGTCATTCGCTCTTCTTGTATAAACACGCTCATATAATTCCGGATTTGAACTGCATACCATACCGCCAACACCACAACATCTGGTGTTTTTGCCGTTTCGTTCTATTTCTGTCCAGTTATAACCCAGTTCATCCAAAACCCATCTCACACTCTCGTGATGAGATGTCTCATCTCGAGTTACACAGGAATCATGAATGTTGAAAACTACGTCAGAGCCTTTTCCGATTCCTCTTGCTGTTTCCGGAATACCGATCAGATTCTTCATCAGATCCCAATATGCGATCACTTTCTGATTTTTAGCAGTTTCTTTAAATACTTTGTAACAGGAAGGACATACTGTTATGATCACTTCTGCTCCCATATCATCTAAAATATCAATAGCTTTTTTATTTCGTTCCTCAAACTTTTCTGTTTCGCCAATAAAGCGGGTGACTTTTCCACAACATTGTAATAATGCGCCTACATTTTCATGTCCCAGACATTCTTTAAGGTGTTTCACAATGTTTTCTACTCCCTTTGGAGAGTATGCAGACACGGTACATCCAGGAACAAAAACATATTTTGTTTTCTGCTTCTTATGTACTTCTTTTTTCTGCAAACTGCCATCTACTCTGGTACAGTATTCGTCTCCACACTCCTTTTCCTGCGTACGATCACTCTCTTTTAAGATTTCCAACGGGACAAGACCGTTATTTTTCTCTGCATAATCTTCTTTTAGCGCCGTGAATATTCCCTTCATGTTAAATTCTTTCGGGCACTTCAGTGTACATTGACTGCACTCATTACAGGAATATGCAATCATATGATCCAGATTTTCATATCCCTCCTCCAGATACTTTTTAAATAAAGATTTCGGGCACTCTGTGTAATCATTCAGCATGATACATTCTTTCATACAGAGCTTACACTCGCACTGTCTGCACCTGGCGGCTTCTCTTTCTGCTTCTTCTTTTGTATATCCCAGAGCCACCTCATCAAAAGAATGAATTCTCTTCTTTGGATCCAGCTCCTGCATATCTTCTCTTTGACCGGTAATCGCATCCCAGTCAACCGGCATTTGCAATTTTGTTTCATATGTCCAGGTGTCTTTTAATTCTCTTCCGGACCGCAGGTCTTCTCCTCTCAAAAATCGAATTACAGATTGAGCAGCTCTTCTTCCGGTTGCAAGAGCCTGAATAGCAATCACAGATTCACCGGAAGCATCTCCTGCAACAAAAATCTTTTCGTTCTTTGTTGACTGCAATGTATCCTTGTCACAGGCGAAGGTAGAATTAGGACGCTGTTCCAAAATCTCCCCTGCAAATTCAGCTTCCACTCCCTGTCCAATGGCAAAGACAATGGTATCCACCTTCAGTTCCCTTGTATCCTCTTCATCATATGTAGGAGCAAACCTTCCGTTTTCGTCAAACATAGATAAACATTTTTTAAGTGTAACACCAGATACCCTGCCATTTTCGTCTGTATGAATTCTCTGGATAGCCTGAGCATGATTAAATTTTACTCCCTCTGCCAGTGCCCCTTTTATTTCGTGATTTGAAGAAGCCATGGTATCATAACTGTCCTCAAGACAGACAGAGTAAACTTTTTCTGCTGCGTTAAGACGCCGTGCAGTTCTCGCGCAGTCCATGGCCACATCTCCGCCTCCTACAACAAGAACAACTTTTCCGGACTCTTTCACATCTTGAGACATGGCAGCTTCCTTCAGAAATCCCGCAGCGCTGAAAATTCCTTTTGCATCCCAGTGGTCCAGGCTTCTGTCAACACGCCCCTGCTGTTTTCCCACTGCAACAATGACACTGTCAAAATTTTCCAGAATTTCACTAAACGGTTTATTCTTTCCGATTTCACAATTTAATTCAAATTTTACTCCCAGACGATCCAGGTAGCTGATCTCTCGTTCCAGAATTGTTCTTGGAAGACGATATGCCGGAATGCCGATTCGAAGCATTCCTCCTCTTACAGGCATTTTTTCAAATACGGTCACCTGACAGCCTTCTTTCCTCAGTTCCAATGCTGCCTGCAATCCGGATGGTCCGGCACCGATCACTGCTACTTTTTTCCCATTTTCGTCCTTACAGGAAAGATTCCAGTCTTCTTCCCGGTCAAAATGATCTGCTGCATATCTTTTTAAGGACGCAATCGCCATAGGGCTCTTCCCTTCGTTCCATTTGCATTTTCCTTCGCAAGGGTGCGCACAGATTCTTCCCAGAGTTCCCGGTAAAAACAGCTGATCTCGGATAACTTTTATTGCCTCTTCTCCTTTTCCTTCCCGGATTAATCGAACATATTCTTTTACATTTGTGTGCATAGGACACGTTGCAACACATGCAGCTGTTTCTTCTCCCATACAGTGTTCTGCAATTTCTTTCATATTATCAATTACGCTCTGCTTTAACATAATATACCTCCTCGTTTCTTACTTCTGCTTCTTATTTGATATATTTTTCTTCCATGTTTTCGGATCAATCGCAAAAACAAACACACCTGCAACGATAACCACGCCCCATATTGCAAGCCACAATGAGATTTTACTCCCAAATAATACTGCACTGAATATAATTGTCCAAAGAGCGGCCGTGCTGTTTAATGCGGTTCCCATAGCACACCCCACTAAGTCCACTGCTTTATACCAGGATAAATATGTAATCGCTCCTAAAATTGCAATCATTGCATATCTCACTACCAGACCTGATGTCACAATTTCCTTTGCCATCGGATATCCCTGAATTGCCGGAAGAACTACCAGTGCATAAGCAATCATCGAAATAAAATATCTTAGGCAAAGACATTGCTGTGGTGTTGCTTCCACATGATCCTCTCCCTTGCTGTATTTCATAACAAATCCTATGATAACTCCCTCGGAAGCCCATCCGAATACTGCAATAACTGCAAATAGAATTCCTTTCAGAAAAGTATCTGGAATATCTCCCGTCGGACGGAAACCCAGCATAAATGAGCCTGTCAGGCTGATCGCTATTCCTGTAACTGCCCTAAGGGATAAACGTTCTTTCAGAATCAGATAAGACAATATCGCACCAACGCCCGGATAAACTACAGAAATACTGGAAGCATATGGTGCAGTTGCATACTTGATAGCCAGCAGATATGCACTCATTCCGATCGGAGAACCAACCAGCGCCGCAATTGCTGTTGCCTTCCCTTTTTTTGTTGTAAACAGCAACTGAAATACCTGTTTTAATTGTTTGTGATACAGCAGGACCACTGCAACCCATAGAAAGCAGAAGCTTTCATGAAAAAAAGCTGTCACTAACGGAGAATAAAGAAAACTTTTTTCTGAAATCCCCTTAGAAAATGCATAGGCAGAATCCGTAAAAATCGAATTCAGTCCGAGTCTCCCCATTAATACACCGTCCAGTCCCCATGCAATTCCTACCAGAATACCTAACAATAATCCTTTCCTTAATTTCTTTTCTGTGTCCATTTTACCTTCTCCTTTTTTATTTTTGCACGAAAATACACACCCTGTTTATTTGGACATAAGGTGTGTATTTCTTGGTTTGTTATTATTTTAACTTATTATTCTTATTTGTGAAGAAGGCACTTTTTAGTATGAAACGCACTTTTTGGTAGGATATGAGACAAAAAAATTATTCATCATCTTTATTTTTATGATATTCCTTCACATATTGCTTTCCCCAGTGATCCATGGCTTCCATGATGGGAATCAGTTCTTTACCTATTTCTGTCAGTGAATATTCCACCATTGGCGGTACAGTAGGATAAGTTTTTCTGGAAATAATTCCATACTTCTCCAATTCTCTTAACTGCTGTGTTAACATTTTTTGAGTGATCGAGGGAATCTGCTTTCTGAATTCATTGTACCGGATGGTCCCCTTTTGATGAAGATTCCATATAAGAAGCGCCTTCCACTTTCCGCTCAGTATTTCCACAGTCAGTTCGATCTCACACTGATAATTAGAACAGCTGATCTTGTTTCCTCTAGCATCTGGCATTTTTTTACCTCCAAAAGATTTTCTATATCCTATTATACTATCTTGTCTTTGAGATTACATCATGAAATTATTTATATCCATACTATACTCAGAAACCGCACGTTCACCTGAACCTGCAAAAATTTTATAAAGTACTCCATAGAACTCTTTCAGATTGGAAAATAACACAAAAAGGATGCACTATGGTAACTTCTCCATTACCCTGGTGCATCCTTCGTATTATTATTTTTGTTATTCTTCTTAATGACAGCTGTGGCTTCCGCATCCATGCTCGCCACGTGTATCATCATTTTTTGATATTTCTTCTTTTCCCCCACTGTAAAACAGCCTCTGAGCGTTTCGTTATATAGAGGGGTACACATACAGAGCAAGATCCACCCATGTTTAACAGTATTGCCATTTGGCATCCTGTCATCCTATGGGATTTATCTTGATGGGGATCTCCCCATACCCTCTCAATAACAGACGCTTCACTTGTCTGTTGGTTCCACCTAAAGGTGTTCACAGCACTATTTCTAATATCGGAAGGGACAGCCGATATTGAAATACGTGGACTCCCGGCGGGAGGAATAGTCTCAGCGGAAGGAGGAGTATGAGAACAAAAAACGAAGATAAAGAACTGAATCACAGACATTTTATAGGATTACGTCTTACAGATGTCGAACTGGATTTATTAGACCAAGGCGCTGCTTGTTTATCTATTAGCCGATCAGAATATCTGAGAAAACTCCTGCTTGAAAAGCAAATAAATCACCAGATTGAAGTTGTTGCAGACATGAACGATCTCAGAAAACTGGTCAGTGAATATGGAAAAATTGGATCGAATCTCAATCAGATTGCCAAGTATTTTAACAGTGGCGGCAGTCAGTCACGTGCTATAGAAAATCAAATCCATCAGTGCATCACGGACTTATTCCTATTGAGAAAAGAGGTACTGAAACTGGCAGGTGGTATGAATGGCAATCGTAAAACACATTAAAAGCAGAAATGCTAATTACTCGGCTGCTATCAATTACCTTCTGTTTGAACATGATGAAAAAACCGGGAAAAAGATTGTAGATGAATCCGGTCGAAGCATCTTGCGAAAAGAGTTTTATATGGATGGACTGAACTGTGATCCGATGTCTTTTGACAAAGAATGCGAACTGACAAATGCTCATTTTCATAAGAATAAGAAACGTGAAGACATCAAAAGTCATCACTACATTATCAGCTACGATCCAGCCGATGTTACAGAAAACGGTCTTACCGGAAAGAGAGCACAGGCAATCAGTTTGGAACTTGCAAAGCAAATGTTTCCTGGATATCAGGCACTGGTGGTTACTCATACCGATGGTCACAATGAATCCGGAAATATCCATACCCATATCGTAATAAACAGTGTGAGAAAATCTGCAGTGGAAAGGCAGCCTTATATGGATAAACCACATGAAGAAGCCGCCGGATACAAGCATCGTTCCACAGATAAATTCATGAACACTTTTAAGAAAACTGTCATGGATCGGTGCCAACAGGAAGGACTTCACCAGATAGATCTTCTTGCTCCGACTGAAAGAAAAATCACTCAGAAAGAGTATATGGCACAGAAACATGGTCAGCAAAAATTAGATGAGATCAATCAGAAAATCATCGAAGATAGTCTCAAACCAACATCCTCCGTGTTCCTTACACAGAAGGAATATTTGCGACAAGCGATTGATGAATGTGCTGTCACTTCCAGTAATTTTGATGAATTCCAATCTAAACTTCTGGAACTATTTCAGATCTCTGTGATTGAGCATCGTGGCAGATACAGCTATCTTCATCCTAATCGACAGAAGCGGATTACTGAACGTGCACTTGGAACACGATATGGAAAAGAGCACCTGGAACAGACCTTCTTACGCAAGGATCCATTGGCCATTCTCTACGTCAGATCTCACCTACGCCTGGTTGTAAATCTCCAGACAAATGTGAAAGCAATGCAGAGCCCGGCTTATGCTCATCGGGTAAAACTTTCTAACCTGCAACAAATGGCAAATACTATTATCTATGTGCAGGAACATGGATTTGATACGCAGTCAGATTTGAAAAACACACTGCTTGCATCAAAGCAGGAACTGAAAGAAATGCAGACACAGTTTGCTCAGCATCGGTCCAATCTAAGGACTCTCAACGATCAGATCCGCTACACCGGACAGTACTATGCAAACAAGGAAGTTTATTCCCAATTTTCAAATGCAAAGTACAAAGGAAAGTACCGGAAAGAACATGCGAAAGAAATTCAGAAATATGAAGAAGCCAGAGATTGGCTGAGATCCTTTTATCAGGATGGAAAGATGACAAGCCTAAAAACCCTGACTTTACAAAAAGAAAAACTGCAACAGCAGATAGCTTCCGAAGAAGAAGCAATAAGCAGCTTGAAAGAAAAATTAAAAGATCTGGACACTGCCGATCAGAATGTTGATGCCATTCTTCAGATGCAGATTCCAGAACCAGTGAAATCAAAAACCAAAGATCTCGAACGATAACTATTACAAAACAAAGGAGGAACTATCACATGACACAAGAAGAATTTAATGTTGTATTTGAACTTCAGATGAGAAAGTGTGCCGATATTCTGGCACATAAAAAGAAAGAATATACCGGTGATAATATTGACCGCCTCAGTGCATTCAAGATTGCTACCGCTTTACAGAACTGTGATCCAAAAGCAGCACTGGCCGGCATGATGTCGAAACATGTCGTATCCCTTTACGATATGTGTTATTCCACTCTGTTACATTTTGACATGGAACAGTGGGATGAAAAAATCACAGACTGCATCAATTATCTGATCCTTTTAAAAGCTCTGGTAAAGGAGGAACAGGCCTATGGATCACATTGAAACAGCTATCTTAAACTGCTATGGAATCCGGGAAGCAGAACAAAATATGGTCTTTGCTGCCAGGCTCACACAACACGGTCATACGATTCAGAGCATGGCAGATCTGATGGACCTTTACCATCAATCCTACAGTCAGAAGACCGTAGAAAACATTGCGGGGCTTCCACATCCAACCGTACAGAAATTCATGGTCATTACCGTGGCTGTTGTTGGTGCAAGCAGACGCTTCCTGGCACAGATCACAAGGCATCAGAACTAAGTAAAGTACATGAGTGCATCTCTGCAGTACAGCAATTATTCCGGTCACGCTGCATTTGCTATTCCATATGGGATCATGAAAGCAGATAAAGAAATCCAGGATATTTACAAGAAAAGCTGTCAATCAGATCTGGATCATTATGCAGAACTTTGTGCATTAGGCATTGATCATGATTCAGCCGGATATTCTACACCTCAGGGACTTCGAAACGTACTGATTATCAGTGCAACACCATACCAGTGAAAGCATATGATTGGCCAGAGAACCTGCAGAAGAAATACAGACGAAACCAGGATTGTAATGCTCCAGGATTCAGGAAATAAAAAATGCCTGCCTGGAACTTTTGTTGTAGGTAAAGTTCCAAACAGACATTGCTGTTTGACCATTAGCTGTAGCTAATAGAATTGTATACTGTTTCAGCTAATTAATGTTTGCAGGTTTCGGAGAGATTGTTTCTTTTCCCGCCTTTTCTCTGATTTACATCCCCAAATAAGGGGTGACAACAGAGTGGAACCCAAATGTTAGCTGGACTCTTGAAAAACCATGTTTGCAAACCGGTGATTTTGATTAGCTGTCAGCTAACAAAAATCGGATTGTGTTAGCTGGAAATGGATCATTTTGAATGGAATTTCATGTCACGAACGTGATTAGAAAATAAGAAAAGCGTTCGCTGTCAGCTAATCCAGCTAACATTTTCGAACGCTTTGAAGCCCGTCCATAAGAGGATTTGAACCTCCGACCCCTCGCTTAGGAGGCGAGTGCTCTATCCAGCTGAGCTATATGGACATATATGGTTGTGAAACATTTCGAACACTTCCAAAAGTTTCACAACCATTATTTTACTATATTTATTTTGAAATTACAAGAATTAATTCTAAATTTGAAAACTTAATAGTGCAGCTGACCCTGCAGCCAGATTGTTCCTTTGAAGCGGCGTCCAACTGCCGGTTCACCGAGAAGATCTTTGCTGTTGATGCAGATATCAAACTGTATATCATTGCTCTCTATAGTCATCTGGCAGATTTCTTCACCTGTCAGGATATTCTTAAATTTCATGATATCCAGAATCTCACCAAGAACATTATACTGATCACATTCAATTCCATAAGGCATGAAATAAGAGTCCACGATCGTGAGAACATCATCTGTAACAATTCTCTGGGAAATCATGGAGTAAGTATCCATATCCTCCATTGTAAGGCTCTCCATAGCTTCCTCATCACCATTACGCGCTGCTGCGATCAGATTAGTCCTGTTTTTGGAAAGCTCTCTCTCCACCTTTACCGCTTCCTTATCCTTCTGCAGCGGAAACAGGATCTTTCCCTCAGAAGCCAGACCGGAAACCGTCACCGGACGGTCCCCCGGGTCTTTCAGGCCTTTGTATTTCTCCTGCATATATTCTGCCAGATTCTGCAGATAAAAGATCATAGTCACGCCAATACGCAAATCATCACATGCTCCTGCATAAGATTCCTTATCTGTATGACGTTCAACAGTCACTTTTTCCCTGGATGTGATTCCTGTTCCCCTGAAAAATGGGAAATAATATTCCACGTGAAACTCACCGTTCTCATCGTACTGACCACAAACGCTGATTCCACAGTCACAGCCATAATTCTTGGAAAACTGTACAAATACGCCTTCCGGATGATTTTCCACGCAAACCTTTTCATCGTAGCTTGCGATCACATCACGGATGATCTCTTTTATTTCACTTCTTCTGGTAATCTGTGAAAAACCAACGGTCTTTAAATAACTGTGCACAAGAACACCTCCCTGAAAAAGCCTGCGTTTCTCTTACGCGCGTGTCTTTTTCTCAATCTTTGTCATACCGCCCATATATGGCTGCAGAGCTTTTGGAATGTTTACAGATCCATCTGCATTCAGGTTATTCTCCAGGAAAGCAATGAGCATTCTCGGAGGTGCTACTACTGTATTGTTTAATGTATGAGCAAGGTATTTCTTGCCATCTTTGCCGTTTACACGGATTTTCAGACGACGTGCCTGTGCATCTCCAAGGTTGGAGCAGCTTCCTACCTCAAAGTATTTCTTCTGACGTGGAGACCATGCCTCAACATCGAGGGATTTTACCTTAAGATCAGCAAGGTCACCGGAGCAGCACTCAAGCGTACGAACCGGAATATCAAGAGAACGGAACAGATCTACTGTATTCTGCCACAGTTTGTCGAACCACATCTTACTCTCCTCTGGCTTGCAGACAACGATCATCTCCTGTTTCTCGAACTGATGGATACGGTAAACACCTCTCTCCTCAAGTCCATGAGCACCTTTCTCTTTACGGAAGCACGGAGAATAGCTTGTAAGTGTCTTCGGAAGCTCTTCCTCCGGGATGATCTGGTCAATGAATTTACCAATCATGGAATGCTCACTTGTTCCGATCAGGTAAAGATCCTCACCTTCGATCTTGTACATCATAGCATCCATCTCCGCAAAGCTCATAACGCCTGTAACAACGTTGCTTCTGATCATGAAAGGCGGTACGCAGTAAGTAAATCCCCGGTTGATCATGAAATCTCTTGCATAGGAAATTACTGCGGAATGAAGGCGTGCGATATCACCCATCAGATAATAGAATCCGTTACCGGCAACACGTCTTGCGCTGTCAAGATCGATTCCATCAAAATTCTCCATGATATCTGTATGATACGGAACTTCAAAATCCGGAACAACCGGCTCACCAAATTTCTCAATCTCTACGTTCTGGCTGTCGTCTTTACCGATCGGTACAGAAGGATCGATGATGTTCGGGATCACCATCATATCTTTCAGAAGCTCTTCCTCAACCTCTTTCTCTCTCTGAGAAAGTTCCTCAATACGAGTTCCGGATGCAGCAACCTGTTTTTTAACCTCTTCTGCCTCTTCTCTTTTTCCCTGGCCCATAAGAGCACCGATCTGTTTGGAGATCTTGTTTCTCTCAGCACGGAGAGCCTCAACCTCCTGCTTGATCTCTCTGTTTTCTTTATCAAGTTCGAGAACCTTGTCAACCAGCTCCAGTTTGCTGTCCTGGAACTTATTGCGGATATTCTGCTTTACAACCTCCGGATTCTCTCTCACAAACTTAATGTCTAACATGATATTCCTCCTGTATTAAAAATATTCTTACTCTTTGCAGTTTTTTATTCCTTCTCAATCTCACCAAGTCCAAAGTTTACTGCTTTTCTCAAAGCTTCCACTTCTTCCTGACTAAGTACAACATAGGACTCACCTTTTACGATCTCCTTTAAATAAAGGAAACAGTTATCGCGGCTGTGAACCGCATTCAAGATCAGACCCGTATTGTTTTTATCAAGAAGCGCCAGTGCAAAGCTGAGTTTTCCACCTACATCATCAAATGCATCATACTTTTCAACACCATATTTGCTGAACATTACATTCATATTTTTTTTGATAAAGCTGATGTCATGATCATGATCTTCCTTTGCTTCATACAGCCGGTCGATCTGTGCAAATTTTCTTACAAAAACTTTTTCCAGTGACTGTGCATCTCCGCCTCTCATAAACATCTTGTACTTCCGTTCCAAACGGCTGAGACGCATATTGCTACTCACCACATTGATCAGAAGAATGATGGTAAGGATCAGCAAAACAATGATCACAATCCCGGAATCAATTCCCATGCTTTCAAAAATCCCGCTCATTCTGCCTCCTATCTGATAGATTCGAACAGATCAATGATCCTCTCCAGTTCATCTCTGGAATAATATTCAATTTCAATTTTACCTTTGTTGTTTTTCTTTCGCTGAATGGATACCTTTGTTCCCATGATACCTTTCATTTTTTCTTCCAGGCTCTCATAAATGGCATCTTCTGCTGTGTTTCTCTCTGTTTTTACTTTTTTCGCAGGAGAAACCAGATTCTTTACAAGTTTTTCCGTCTCACGAACACTGAGTTTTTCATCAAAAACCTTCATGGCTGTTGTTTCCTGAAGAGCTTCATCAGAAATTCCCAGAAGTGCTCTCGCATGACCAGCTGAGATCATATCTGCAATTACCATTTCCTGAACTTTTGAAGAAAGCTTCAGAAGACGCATGGAATTAGTTACTGCAGTTCTGCTTTTGGCAACTCTGTCTGCGATTTCATCCTGTTTCAGGTGAAACTCTTCCATCAGACGTTTGTATGCCATCGCTTCCTCTATAGGATTCAGGTCTTCCCGCTGAATGTTCTCGATCAGGGAAATTTCTACGATTTCCTGGTCTGTAAACTCTTTTACAACAACAGGAACTTCCTTGAGCCCTGCCATCTTGGCAGCTCTCCAGCGGCGTTCGCCTGCAATGATCTCAAAATAATCCTTCTTATCGGATACCAACAACGGCTGAAGAACACCGTACTGTTTAATGGATTCCGAAAGTTCCAACAGCGCATCCTCATCAAAATGTCTTCTGGGCTGATTCAGATTTGGTTCTACGCTGGAAATTTTCACAAGTCGTTCTGCGGCCGGATTATCTTTTTCAGTTGGTTTGTCTTTTTTTACAACTGCAGATCTTGTCTTTTTTGCAGGTTCCTTTGACGGACCGCCTGCTTTGTTCGGGATCAGTGCGTCAAGACCCTTTCCAAGGCCTCCTGTTCTTCTTCCAGCCATCACTCGCCCTCCCTGCCTATAACTTCTTCTGCCAGGAGGCGATAACTCTCTGCTCCTGTAGATCGTGAATCGTACAGATTGATCGGTTTTCCATAGCTTGGTGCCTCTGCAAGTCGTACATTTCTCGGTATGATCGTTTTGTATATATTCTGGTCCAGGTTTTCTTTTACATTTTCTACAACCTGAAGTGACAGATTTGTTCTGGCATCATACATAGTAAAGACCACGCCTTCGATCTTCAATCTCTTATTCAATCGGTCTCTTACCAGTTCGATGGTATGTATCAACTGTGACAAACCTTCCAATGCATAATACTCACACTGAATCGGCACCAGAACGGAGGTTGCGGCTGTCAAAGCATTAATTGTAAGCATACTCAGTGACGGCGGACAATCCATGATTATGTAATCATATTTCCGACGAAGTTTATCCGTGATCTTTTTCAGAATAAATTCTTTATCCTCAAGATCAACCAGTTCAATTTCTGCACCGGAAAGATTCATATTCGATGGTATCAGGTCAACATTATCTACAACGTTCTTTATAATGGTATCCTTGGTCTCTGCTTCTCCAAGCAGCAGCTCATAAAGGGTGTTTTCTACTGCATTCTTGTCTGCGCCAAGTCCACTGGTCGTATTTCCCTGCGGATCAATGTCGATGGCAAGAACCTTTTTCCCTTTTTCAGCAAGGCAGGCCGATAGATTGATGGCTGTCGTTGATTTTCCAACCCCGCCTTTCTGATTGGCAACTGCAATGATTCGTCCCATTGTACCCCTCCTTTTTATTTTTTTAAGGGATTTTTACTCATTGGATATCATTATAACACTTTTATTTTTAAACTGCCACATAATGTTTCACGTGAAACAATAGAAAATAGGTTTTGAATTATTTTATTTATTGTGTAGTATACCCAAACTCATTCCGGACTAAACAGAAGTTTGACAGTAACAGTACATCGATTATAAAGTCCATCAACTCCGCATAAACTTCCAGTTTTATTTGTTACCAATCAGACTATATATTTTACGCCATAAAAACGTACCAGAAATGAAGTTCCCATTTATAGATATTTTGCTGAAATTGTTCTGATTTATCGTAATCTCGAAAATAATTCGATTTTCTCGGTATAGATATATTATCTTTTATGGAACCTTGCACACTGCTACATAGGCATCGAAATCCCTTTCTTTTACAGCATTTATAGCATTTTCAAATTTTATCTGAACACTAAAAACATTACTATTATTATCAAGCGAATAAAAGCATCTGTAAACACATTCGCAGTTCTACACTGAATAACTGCTTCGCGATTTACCAAAAGGACTACAAGCTACTCTTCCCTGATAAGAAGCAGTTCTTCAACCACTGCTTATCGTTTCTTGCAATTGAAGCCAAAAACAGTGGGACCTCCTGATTCGAGTCATACAAACAAAAGCATCCGCAGTTGCTACGCAGCTTTACACCGAATAACTGCTCCGCAGTTTATTAAAACTTGCTTGTACTCTTCCTGATACAAGCAAGTCACCAACCGCTGCTTATTGCTTCTTACACTTGAAGCAGGGGACCTCCTGACTCGATTAAAAACTATATCACGCTACCGTAAAGCGCATATGAGTTGTCGTTGTTGCGAAACATTTTTTAAGTCAAGCGGATAAAAACATTCTCTTCACTACTGCTCATAGCTTAATAAATGCTTCGCAGTTTATCAGAAGGAGACTGTACTTCTCCTGATACAAGCAAGTCCCCAACCACTGCTTATTGTAGTTCACAATTGAAGCAGGTGAATTACTTGATTCGATTAAACTCTATATTAAACCTACCATAAAACACATAAGCACGAACTACAGCTGTTTTTTATTTCTGCAATTGTCAAAGATGGGGTTATGACTCTTTATTCTTAATCTGTCTTAGGATGTTTCACGTGAAACATCCTAAGACAGATTATCAAACCAATATTTATAATTGAAGCAAGTGACTTCCTCGATCCGGTTAAAAATGCCATCAACGAAATCGATCAAGGACACGGTTTGACTTGTAACTGCAAAGGTACTGAACAGTTACGAACACATTATAAAATCAATGAGAAATGTCAAAAAAATACTCCGATATATTCTCTCTGGCATTATCTGTATCACGAAAGCATGTAAAAAGTACAAGAAACTCCATCCACAAAATAATGTGGCTGTTATCTTTATATTCCCCTAAAGCATCTATATATAGTAAATGGAAACTTCTTTTCCCGGAGTGTTTTTATAGTGTGAAATACATGTATCTTTCGTGAAAAAATATAATATTATGAAACTGGAAATTTTGATTTTTGTTTGTTTTATTATGTTTACGAAAGATTTGCGTATTTATTTCATTTTTCTTCCAATCCTGTTATATATTCGTTATGTACCTGTTAACTAAAGACTTTTTCAAGCATAGTTTCATTTTGTAATATCCAATATAAAATGTATCTGAATAAGGTTCCGGCATAGAACTGGCATAAAATAAATTTCACTTAATAGGCTTTTTTCTTCTAAATCAAGCCGTAAAAGACTTCCCTGTCTTCCCTTTATCCCAGTCATGCGGACAAAAATTTTTGCATTCGATCATAGTTTTACACAAAATAGCTGTTTTACAGTTTATCAGGAAGAGTACAAGTATTTTCCCACCCACAGCTTATTGTTTTTTTATAATCGAAGCAGCTGCTTTCTTTTATTCGATCAATCAAAATTTTACATGTTTAAAGTATGAACGGCTCTATATTTTATCTTTTTGTCGCATGTGTGCAGGTGCACATTTTATATTTTAAGGCTTTTTTATATGTGCTCGCGTGTAAAGTACGTTTTATCGTACTTTTTTATTTAAAGTACTATAATTTGTACTTTAATACTTTTTTATTCGTAAATATCCTATTATTTCTCTTTATTTGCCAGCATTTTCTTTTATAAAGTCCTTTTTATCGTACTCAACGTTTGTGTTATTATCATTATCATAGTGCTCTCTTCGCAGAAATAATCTCTTATTTCTCTTTATTTCATCCTTACTCTTATATCGTTTTTCTATAAAATCCCCCATATTTTCCGCCTTACCCTCTATTTTTTCATATAACTACACATTTTTACTACATTCACTTAACTTGTTAATTCCCCATCCAGTTCACAAAAGCATCTGACCGAAATCCTGGAGAATACTGATGACAGTATCTGGCAACTCACCTTCAAGTGTGCAAACATATCTATCCAATTTGGGTTCAAACGAATAAAAATACCCGTATTCGCTACGCAGTTCTACACCCAATAGCTACTTTGCAATTTATCAGGACCGGCTTACAATGTATCCATAACAGTGGCCACATGAATTAGTGCAGTACCTTGTTTTTAGACATGCCCACTATTCCTTTCCCTGCTTCTAAACGCCGTTGCATTCTTCCTAATACACGCCGCCCACTGCTTATTACTTATTACTTTTTCGTAATTGAAGCAGGGGACTTATTTGATTCAGTAAAAAACACTTCTTCTCTTGCCTCATTTTCCCCTGAAATGCTATAATCCATAAAGAAAGCATTCGCAAACTCCTTGCAGTTTGCGGCTAATACATTGTTTCGTAAATAACTATACCAATCGCGTGGGATGTGGATTCGAGTGTGCAGGTATAAAACTGCAAGCATAGCTGGCTATGCTGAGGCTTTTAGATCTGTGCAGTCGGATTCACCAACAAGTAATTGGTATAGTTATTTCGAAAACAATGTACTAGTCATTTATCATCTGATCGAAAGGAATATTTTATACATGAACACCACAAATAATCGCAACGATTTCTATAAAGAACAATTAGACAAGACTTTAAATGGCAATAAAAAGATCGAAACTGCCATTGCAGCACTCCAAAAAGAAGCAACCGAAGAAATGCTTGCTCATACTCTCACCGTGATCCGTCACAGAATGCAGGAGCAGGCACAGCTAATCATTGCTGTAGAACCTCCAAAAGGTGATGGAAAAATTTCTCTTCATGCGATCAAAACCAACGATGGAAAGCAATGGTGGGCTGCATTTACCAGCTTTGACGAAGAGTTAAAAGGCAGTGATAAGATCATGTCCACATTTACCGCAGATATTGATAAGATTTTTTCTTCTGCATTGCAAGAGCCGTCTGTTGAGGGAGTAATTCTCAATCCATGGAACCGCACACTGATGCTGAACAAAACCCTTATCAACATCATCCTCGGCAATCCTGTATAGCATCAGCTCTGTCGGATAACAAGTCCAATGTTTCACGTGAAACACTTGGTATTTTACTGAAGTATAAAAGCATTCCAGCGGATAAAAGCATCCTCTTCGCTACTTGCTCATAACAAAATAACTGCTTCGCAGTTTATCAGAAGGTGCTTTTCCTCCTCCTGATACAATCAAGTAAATCCTCTGCTTATTGCTCTTCGCAATTAAAGCAGGGGATTTACTTGATTCGGTTCGAAATCTGATTTCTATGTATCATGAAGCATATTGGCGATGCTACTGTTCACTGATAATATTCCGTAAGTTTTTTTATAAACGAAGGTCGCAGAAAGCCCGAGACCATACTGCACCAATTTATGCGATCAACATAAATTCTTTGCATTGCGAAGCGCGTTACTGAAAGCAGAACAAACAGCGACTTAGCGATCATCACCAAGAACAGAATGGACAGTATCGTCAACATACAATAACAAGGTTAGGGTTCCCACAAAAGCATTGTAAATTTTTCGTTCCTGTCGTATAATAAAGCAAAGAAATATTCAGAAAAAATCAGATCAGATACCTGAATTACGTTACATCTGTCCTGATTATTTTTACGAATTCCAGGAGGCTTTTTAATGAAGAAAAATGGACACAGACTACTTACTCTTGCAGCTTTAGTCGGAACTGCCGCAGGTGTTATTCATATTGCTAACCGTTTCATAGATGCCACATCTCAGCTTAAAGATATGCTGGAACAGCCACACAGTAAAACCTATGACTGGCGTTTTGGAAAGATTTTTTATACAAAACAGGGACATGGCACCCCTATTCTTCTTATTCATGATATCATGCCAGGCGCTTCCGGTTATGAATGGAATGCCATAGAGAAGCAGCTCGCAACCGAACATACAGTTTACACCATTGATCTTCTTGGATGTGGACGTTCCGAAAAACCGGATATTACTTATACCAATTTTGTATTTGCTCAGTTACTTTGTGATTTTGCCAAGAATGTGATTCGTGAGGAAACCGATGTTATTGCCAGTGGTTTCTCAGGTTCTTTTGCGATCATGGCTTACCGTAACAATTCCGACCATTTCCGCAAGATCATGCTGGTCAATCCACCAAGCTTCAGTTCCCTGAAGCAGGCACCTTGTAAAGACAACAAGCTCTTTAAGTATTTTATCGAGCTTCCGATTTTCGGAACTCTGATCTATCATATGGTAGCTTCCCGCGAATCCATCAGCAGTCTGTTTATGGAAAAGCTGTTCTACAATCCCTTCCATGTAACAGATACGCTGGTAGACACCTATTATGAATCCGCTCACAAGGGCGGTTCCAACGCTAAATATCTGTATTCCAGCTACATTGGCAAATACCTGAATATCAGCATTAATAATGCCGTAGAATCTTCCGATGCATGCATCTATATTATTTCCGGAGAAAAAGAAGCTTCCGCTTCTCTTATCGCAGAGGAATATCAGAAGCTGAATTCTTCCATTGAAACCGCTGTGATCCCGGAAACCAGACATCTTCCTCATCTGGAAGATCCGGAACATTTCCTGGAACAGGTAGCTATTTTCCTGTAAAAACAACTTATGATCCGGCATCAAAATTTATCTATAGTAATTTTGGAAATCAACGCATCAAAAGTACATTGTTCATATTCGGAGCCGTTGAGCTCCATACAGTAATTTGTGGAAATGCTATAAACCAACAAAAAGCCAATAAAAAAAGAGTACTGTTTCACGTGAAACATGAGTTTTCCCTCAAACAAACGTGAAACAATACTCTTTATTTTTTACCAGACTCACAGCATGCATCCGGACATTTCTCTTATCTAAGTGCCTGCTCCAGATACATGTGTGTTGTATTATCGATCAACTTATGTGTCAGCTCTGCCATATGCTGTGTACTCTCCTGATTCTCAGAAGACAGCCATGTCTTGATCATTCCCACGCATCCATTCAGACAAAACGCATACGCATACTCAATATCACGGTTGTCTTTCGGCAGACGAATTGACAAGCGATGCAGTACTGTATCTGCGATCAGTTTTTCTATACGATTCACAAAAGCCATATCTCCATTCTTTCCAAGAAGTGCGATACAAATATCCTTATTATGATCCAGGATCGTAAATATCTGCTCAATAAAAGGATACGAGCTCTCCTTATTATTAAGAGGATCCAGAGGATAGTCTGCCACCAGATGCGTGATTTCCTCCATCAATTCAGCCTCTATGGATTCCAGCATCTGATAGATATCTGTATAGTGAAGATAAAATGTGGAGCGGTTGATATCAACTTCTTCCACCAGTTCCTTTACCGTAATTTCCTTAATACTCTTCTTCTGCATAAGACGGGCAAGCCCCGCTCGCAACTGTGCCTTGGTCTTACGTACTCTTCTGTCAACTTTTTCCGCCATCTTAATTCCCCCTGCAATTCAAAAAAGCAAGCACGTTTCCTCCGCCTCAATCACCTATTACTTACGATACTCTGCAACTGTCATACAATGCATAATGCATCCTTCAAACGAATAAAAGCCTTCGCTTTCTCTACGCCGATCTGCATGATGCCAGATATCTGCTGTTGTTAAGAATTGACAAGATCAAAATTGTTAACGACGCCGACCTACACGATACCAGATATCTGTTGCATATTTGTGTTGAAACAGAGGAATCCTGTCTGCATTTAATATTACCAACTGCACATAAATTCAAAGTAAATAACGTACTTTTTGTCTATTATGTAGTTTTTTATTTGTAATAGACACTTCCATTATTTCCGTCTATTAATATACATTCAGTAAATATTTAATGGTTGTATCTGTGGTATGTGTTTAGTATAATACATCACGTAAAGAAAATCAACACTTTGTTTGATAATGGAGTATTAAGCTATTAATAGATTTTAATATGATTAATAGATCTCGTCACCATTACTGGAATAAAGTTTGATTAATCAACTATGTTTGATAATACAATTTAATAAGAAAGGGATAGGTAATATGATCAAAAACGAATGGAAAAGCTTACTTCGTAACAAGCTCATGCTTATCGTCGTAATCGCCATTATCGTAATCCCGATCATCTATGCAGGTCTGTTTCTGAAATCCATGTGGGATCCTTACGGAAACGTAGACAGCCTGCCAGTGGCCGTGGTAAACGAAGACAAACCTGTCGAGTATAATGGCAAGACCTTAAGCATAGGTAAGGACATGACGGATGAGCTGAAAGACAACGACTCAATGGCATTTAACATTGTAGACAGCAAGACAGCAGAGGACGGTCTGGCCAATGGAACCTATTACATGGTTATCAAAATTCCGGAAAATTTCTCCGCAAACGCAGCCACTGTAATGGACAACGATCCAAAGCAAATGGAGCTATCCTATGAGACAAACCCTGGAACCAACTATATCGCCTCCAAGCTCAGTGAAACAGCAATGCTGAAGCTTCGTGATAACATTGCTTCCAAGGTTACGGAAACCTATACAGAAACCGTTTTTGATTCTATCTCAGAAGCAGGTGACGGAATGCAGGAAGCTGCAGACGGATCCGGAAAGATCGAAGACGGACTGAATACAGCAGCTGATGGTAACAAAACAATTACTAAAAACCTTAAGAAGCTTTCCACCAGTACTCTTACTTTCGTAAGCGGTGCTGACAGTCTCACCGAAGGTCTTAAAACCTACACCGATGGTGTTGCAAAGGTTAACGATGGTGCAAAGAGCCTGGACGATGGTGCAGATCAGCTGAACAGCGGCGTTGCAACCCTCACAGAAAAGGTTCCTGAGCTGACAACCGGTGTGGATACTCTGGATAAAGGTGTTCAGCAGTACACCGCTGGTGTGGATGAGCTTAATAAAAATTCTGATGCACTGAAATCCGGCGCAAGCAGCCTGGAATCCGGTGCAAACCAGCTGAACAGCGGCGTTGCAGCTCTGACAGAAAAGGTTCCTGAGCTGACAACCGGCGTGGATACTCTGGATAAAGGTGTTCAGCAGTACACCGCTGGTGTGGATGAACTTAATAAAAATTCTGATACACTGAAATCCGGCGCAAGCAGCCTGGAATCCGGTGCAAATGCATTAAGTGCAGGTATTGATACTCTTTCCGACGGAGCAACACAGTATGTAGCTGGTGCTGACACTCTTGCAGATGGAACTACCACCTATGTGGCTGGTGCTGGCAAACTCGCAGCCGGTGCCAAAGAGCTTGCAAAACTTGAAGACGGACTCACAACAGTTTCCAATGGTATCTCTCAGCTGAATACCGGTGTTACCAAAGGAACCGATGACTCACAGTCACTGATATCCGGAACACAGCAGCTGGAAAACGGACTGAAAGCCCTGAACGATAAGGTTTCTGCTCTGAAAGAGGGAACAACACAGGAATCCATCAACAAGCTTGCAGACGGCCTTACGTCCGCAAAGAATGGTATGGACACAGCCGCAGCTGGTATGAACAGTGCTGCAGCTGGTATGAACAATGCCGCAGACGGAATCAACAACGCAGCCGGATATATCACTCAGGCCGCAGGCATCACAAGTCAGACCAGCAGCAGTATCACAGACAGTCTGATCCCTGCTCTCCAGAATGCAGGCACACAGTTCTCACAGGTAGGTGATCAGGTCAGCAGCATCCTTACAGGATACGGACAGCAGACAACGGAAGCACTTACTGATGCAAATACCAAGATCGGTACTGCCGGACAGACAATGACCGATTTAGCAGCACAGCTTCAGGCGATTCAGGCAACCGCTTCTGAGGACGGAACCATTTCCGCAGCAGCTCTGAATGATGTGATCAACGCTTTAAACAGCGTAGCCGGTGGAATGACTGGCGTGGACGGTTCTTACATGAGCAGCTATTCTGATCAGGTTTCACAGCTTGCAGCTGGTGTATCCGGTCAGCTCTCTTCTACTCAGGAAAACCTGAATACTGTTGCTTCCAAGCTTAACGAAGCAGCTTCCGGACTGACTCAGATCTCCGGAGGACTGACTCAGGGTGCCGGCACACTTTCTGAGGGTGCAACAACCATGACAGATGGTGCAAACCAGATGAGTGCAGGTGCAACAACCATGAGCGCAGGTGCAGAGCAGTTATCTGCAGCTACAAGTCAGCTTCCTACAAATCTGATCGCTCAGCTTTCTGCAGGTGTTACCCAGCTGTATCAGGGTGCACAGGCTGTAAACACAGGAACCAAGAACGTTTCCGCAGGACTTCAGTCTCTGGAAGACGGCACAGTCGAAGCCTTCCCGGCTGCAGCAGCAGGAATCAAAGCTCTGAACGATGGATTTGACCAACTGACATCTTATGATAAGCAGCTCAACGACGGTGCAAAGAATCTGAAAACAGCCGGCAAACAGATCACTGACGCACTTCCGGATATCAAATCCGGTGCAGGTCAGCTGGCAGATGGTTCTAAGGCACTGACAGATGGAATCACAACTTACACCGATGGTATTGCAAAGCTTTCCGAAAACAGTGCTGCTCTTACAGACGGCACCAAGAAACTGGCAACAGGAGCCAATGCTCTTTCCAGCGGTGCTGCTACTCTTGCAGATGGAACAAAAGCATTAGCCGATGGTTCCGGAACACTGACAGATGGAATCACAACCTACACCGATGGTGTTGCTAAGCTTTCCGAAAACAGCTCCGCTCTTACAGACGGTACCAAAAAGCTCTCAACAGGAGCCAAGACCCTTTCCAGCGGTGCTACTACTCTTGCAAACGGAACTAAAACATTAGCAAACGGTACCTCAACACTTCTCAGCGGTACCGAGAAACTTGTAAGCAACAACAGCACACTTAACAATGGTGCAAAACAGCTTGCAGATGGCGCTGCCCAGATCCAGAGCGGTTCCTCTCAGCTGTATGATGGCTCCAAGAAGCTTGGAAGCGGTATGAAAGAACTGAAAGACGGTTCCAAGACACTGACCACAAGCCTCAGCGATGGAGCTACCACTGTAAAAGACAATTCAGCAAGTGATGAAACGATCAAAATGTTCGCAACTCCTGTTGTAAACGATGAAACAAAACTTACCGATGTCCCGAATAACGGACACGCAATGGCACCTTACATGATGTCTGTAGGCCTCTGGGTCGGCGCACTGGCATTCTGCCTGATGTATCCTCTGGCTCAGTATAAGGGCAAACTGAAATCCGGTTTCGCATGGTGGGCAAGCAAGGCTTCCGTCCTTTATCCGGTAGCGATCCTTCAGGGAATCTGCCTGATCCTGCTGTTACGTGCATTTAACGGATTCACACCTGCAGAGATGGGCAAAACCGTACTCTTCGCCTGCCTGACATCAATGACCTTTACCTCTATCATGTACTTCTTCAACATTACTCTTGGTAAAGTAGGAAGCTTCCTGATGCTGGTATTCATGGTCGTTCAGCTTGCAGGATCTGCCGGAACTTATCCGGTTGAGGTTTCACCTTCATTCGTTGCAAAGATCCATGCATACGTTCCGTTTACTTATACGGTCAACGCATTCCGTGCAACGATCAGCGGTGGCCGGAGCATTACCACTTCCATTATTGTAATGGTTGCACTGTTAGTGATCTTCACGATCCTGACGATCCTTCAGTTCAATCACATGACCAAGAGAAAGAAAGCAGAAAAAGTTGTTCTCTTCGACTGGCTGGAAGAAAGAGGTCTTGCATAATACTTAGTTACTGACAGAAGCTCCCCCGAACCTTCTGTTAGATATAGAAAAATTAAAACTGTACAGTTGCTCAGATGAGCTTCTGTACAGTTTTTTTATATTGTCCTCGTCAATTCTCCACGCTATAATTATAGCAGTTATAGAAAATCAAGCTCGCCAGTACACCGTGCCTGATCTATGCAGCAGATTTCAGTTCAGAAACACTCCTGTCAGATTCAGAAGAAGCGGCAATATGACTTCTCAGATCTACTCACAAACCGGAGCTCTTTCTGACTGCAAGCCTGCGATTTTCAATGGAAAAGCAACCTGGTATGCATCTAATCCACTGACCGCAAAAACAGACGGAATCATCACCTATGCTACACCATTTACCGTCTTCATGGTAAAACCTGGAAAGCTATCGGCAATACAAAAAATACAACCTACACCGATAAAAAGCCAGGCACCGCAACCAAATACTGTATCCGTGCATACCGCATCATAAACGGTAAAAAAATATACGGACCTTATTCATCTGTAAGGACCGTAAAATAATAGCAACATAAAAACACCCCGGAAAATCCTAATCTGTGTGGTGTCTCCGAATATCTGATCATCAAGCGGATATTCGGAGATCACCTTATTATTTACGGATCTCCGAGGTGTTTTTATTTATTTTCTTAATATTTTATTTTTCCGCCTCAGCTGTTGGTGTTGCTATGGCTTCTGTCTCTGTTTCACCGTTTACCATGGTTTCATATGCATTGAACATTTCTTTTACTGTCATTTTGTTTACAAGAAATACCTTGTCTCCAACGACAGCTGCATAATAGTTTGTGTCATATGTGTAGAAGGTAACGGTTGTCTGGTTCTTGTCAGAGTCTGTGAATACAGCGGTCATCTCCGGATCTGCAGCCGGTGTATAAGCGTCTGTCAGTCTCTTCTGTCCTGCCATGTTTATCAGCTTGTTGTAGAAGGTGGTAAAGGTTGTACTTTCTATTTCCTTACCATCCAGCTGATAGGTTGTTGTTTCTTTTTCGTTTCCGTCATCATCTGTGGATGTTTCACGTGAAACATTTACAGTACTTGTTGTTTCACCGTAAGTAACCTGGAGCTGATCCAGATTTTTTACAGACAGATAATTGACGATCAGTGACCAGAGATCTGACGGCGTCTTGTCAATAACTGCACTCAGTGTATCCGTTGACATTGTATAGATCTGTTTGTTATCTACCGTTACATATCTGCTGCCATCTCCTGCCTCATCACCAACATAAATGACAAGCTGTTTATCTACTGTGGTTGTCTTGCTGTCTGCATCTTCTGAGCTGCTGTCCGTGTCAGCGCTGTCGCCGCTCTCAGAATCGCTCTCAGAGGCCGTAGAATCGTTTTCTCCGGATTCTGTACTGTCTGTGCTGTCATCCTTCACCTCTTCCTGATAATCCACTGTAATCGTCGCATAGGGCTTATCAAGGCCATACTGGGAAAGATCCTCTGCATTGTAGTTTACAAACTGGTCAAATGCAAAGCTTCCAAGTCCGGAGGTTACGTTTCCTGCTGCCGTTGTATCGGCAGACTCTTTATCGCTGCTTCCGTCACCGGAAACATTCCAGGTAGCTCCGTCGGAATTTTCTTCCAGGACATAGGAATCTTTATTCTCACTGACCTGGACCTTTTTCACTGTGGAAGAATCAATTGTCGGGAAATCTTCTCCCTGTGCATAATCGTAAAGGGAATTCATAAACGGAGACACAGTGTCCGCTGCCACTACATATACCGTGCTGTCATCATCATCCTTGGAAATGTAATACTGATTCGTAGACGTATTCTCATCTCCGATGTTGAGCTTCGTTGTCCCATCAGCGGTATCAACGGTTACTGTGTTAGATGGAGAATCCAGCCCGTATTCCGTAAGATCCTCCACATCCTCCAGGACTCTATCCGCTTCCACCTTTTTGATGGCGGAAGCTGCGGAATCCAGAGTTGTCTGATTTACAGGAAAAGCAGTCTCATCCTTTTTCACCCAGGAATCATCTTTTTTCTCAAAGGTCACTTCCTTCTTGTCTACGATAAATTCCAGGGATTTAATGTCATCCGTTTTCACGGAAAACACTTCTGTTTTGCTTTCCTCTTCGCTGCTCTCTGTCTTTTCTTCTTTGGATACGTAGGTGTTCAGTCCCACATAAACGCCGCCGAGAACTGCCAGAACAACAACTGCTGAAACAAGTTTGGTTGATTTTTTCATTATGCTTTTCTCCTCTTAAGCCAGATCAGAAATCCTGCAACAAGGAACACTCCCGGGATCAGACCAATGGTACAGATCTTCCAGAAGGCTGCAGCATAATCGGTTACTGTCAGGCTTGTGGACTCAAGGCTCTTGGATGGAATAGAAACGGAATTACTGTCGTCTGTGCTGGTCATCCAGTTTAAGGACTCCAGAAGGAGCTTTTCATTTCCGCCGGATACCATCTGGTTTATCTGGCTCTCCATCAGATTTGCTGTGGAGTAGTAAACGATCTGTGTTTCCTTATCATCATCCAGTTTCTCAGTGATGGCAACACCAAGATCAAACGGTCCGTCTACATCTCCGTCTTCCTTTTCGATATTGCTGCTCTGCATATTTGTTTTGGAGTAAGCCTTGTCAGAGGTTGTCAGGATACTGTCGATGGTTACGGTATCTCTTACATCATCTGTTTTCTGAATGCCCTGCGCATACGGTGCCAGTACATAGGAGCCTGCAGAAGCTGCCTCAGAGCTTGCATCTGTGCTGTTGACTGTTGGTACAAGATAATATGGCATCTGCATTCCATAATGCTGATTATCACCCTCAAATACGATTCCCTCTGCACACTTTACACCATAGTTTTCAAGAACCGCATCAAAGTTCGGCAGATCATCCTGTGTATAATCCGAGAAGATCATAGCTTTTCCGCCTGCCTCCAGATAATCCAGGAGCTCTGTTTTTTCTTCCTCGGAAATATCGCTGGTCGGAGATACGATCATCAGGCAGTCTGCATCATCCGGAACCTTTCCCTCTGTGAGAAGGTTCAGCTCCTTAATATCAATGTTTGCTTTCTGGATATCTTCTTTAAAGCTGGAATCCAGATCTTTTTCTCCGTGTCCGGATAAGGTGTACATGATCGGAAGATCCTCGGATGTTACATAACCGATCGCACTTGTGATCTGTCCTTCTCCATCAAATCCGGTAGTAGTCTGCTGCCAGGTATTATAGTCTACTGAAGAGGAATACATATCGTTGTAATTGATAACCTTGTTTCTGTCGCCGCAGACTACGATCAGGCTGTTTGACGCAAGATCATCGGTTGTATATTCCGATGCAAATTTCGGATTTACAACAGGGTCTTTTACCTCAACTTTAATATGCTTGGACTCATCTTTATAACGTGAAAGCAGATTGGAGATCGTGTCGTCCTCAGAACCGCTTGCCGCGATCTGATAAATGGTAACATCCTTATCCAGTGCCTTCAGTACCTTCTTTGTTTCATCACCGATGGTGTAAAGCTTGGATGAGCTTACATCCAGCTGTGAATATTTGGATGGGATCGCACCGACGATCATATTGATCACAACCACGATCACGATAAAGACTGCTGCCATAGCCATGCTGTAGGAACCATTTTTGATATGTTTTTTGCTAATGGTGCCTACCAGCTTTTTCGGATCCGGTTTATGTTTCTTTTTGCCGGAGTCCTGTGCGGTCTCCGGTACGGCTGCCTCGCCTTTATTTTTCTTAAATTTCTCACTGAATTTCATTTCCATTCACCCCCTAGTTCCAGCGTCTCTTCTGAATGGACTGCATGGTAAGGAACAGGCAGATCGCAATAACAGAAATAAAATAAACGATTCCTGTCACGTCAAACACGCCTTTTGTAAAATTATCATAATGTCCGCTCAGGTTAAATACGTTCAGTACCTTCTGGATACCACCCTGGAAAATACTGGATTTTACAACGTATACGATCACAAGGGCAATCTCTCCCACAGCTCCGATCACTACAGAGATCAGGACATTTTTGATCATAGTATAAATGATGATCGCGATCGCCACGATCAGAAGTCCGAATGCCACTGCAGTTGACATGGAGGTCTGTGAAAAGAATGAGGAAATTCCGTTCATCATATAGAAGGCGAACAGGAATACAAACGTAAGTACTGCTGCAATTACCTGGCTTTCTGTAAGCGCTGACATAAATACACCGATCGCCAGATTCGCGCATCCCAGAAGGAAAAATCCCAGGATTCCGGTGTATGCGGAAGCATAGGAAATCGTTCCGAACTTACTCATGATCAGAGGATAAACGCACATGATCACGACCGGAATGGCAAACACAGCTACCAGTGCAAGATATTTTCCAAATACGATATCCCATACAGATACCGGTGCGGTCAGAAGAAGCTGATCCGTTTTCTGCTTGCGCTCTTCTGCAAGTACGCGCATGGAAAGGATCGGCACACCGATCAGGAACACAAAGGTCAGTGCACTTAAGGTAGTTTCAAATTTTGAATAGCCGCCTGAAAGCTGATATGCGGAAAAATAAATTCCGGTCAGCACCAGGACAAAAAATATGAAGAGATATCCAACCATGGAGGTCAGATAGCTTTTCAGTTCTCTTTTAAAAATCGCTGTCATGACTGATCCCCCTCTTTCTCATCAGAAGCCTTCTCTGGTTCCCCGTTTTTTTCTTCCTGAGTTTTTTCTTCTTCCGATGATCTGTCTTCTACCGGTTTCCACTGTGAGCTTTCCGGTTTTCCGGCGGATTTTTTCTCTCCTTCGGTAAGCTCAAGGAATACATCCTCAAGGGAAACTCTCTTAACCTGCATCTCGTAGATTGGACAGTTCGCTTTTGCCATAGCGTAGAAGACTTTTTCACGGATGTCCACATTTTCCTGAATGGAAAGTTTTGTTTTCCACAATTTTTCATCGCTGTCATAGGACATTTCCACTCCGGTTACGCCTTCGATCGTTTCCAGAGCTTTTCGAATCGTGTCTTTCTCGCCTTTTACCTTCATAAGGAGGCTGTTGGAGCCTGCTGCCAGACGTTCCAGATTATCCGGTGTATCGCTGGCTACCAGCTTTCCATGGGAAATGATCAGAACATAATCACACACTGCTCTTACCTCGGAAAGGATATGGGAGCTTAGGATAACCGTGTGCTTCTGCTTCAGGCCTTTGATCAGGTCACGGATCTCGATGATCTGCTTCGGGTCAAGTCCTACTGTCGGCTCATCCAGGATGATCACTTCAGGATATCCTAGGATTGCCTGTGCAAGACCCACTCTCTGGCGATAACCTTTGGAAAGGTTTTTGATCAGACGGTCTTTCATGTCTGTGATCTTTACCATATCCATGACTTCTTTTATCTGCTTGTCTTTTTGGTTTCTTGGGATTTTTTTCAGATCAGCCGCAAATTTCATGTACTCAAGAACAGTCATGTCAAAATAGAGCGGCGGCATTTCCGGCAGATAGCCGATACATTTCTTGGCTGCCTCCGGTTCCTCCAGAATATCATGACCATCGATCATCACTTTTCCTTCTGTGGAAGCAATGTATCCTGTGATCATGTTCATAGTTGTTGATTTTCCTGCACCGTTGGGGCCCAGGAATCCGTAAATTTTCCCCTTTTCGATCTGAAAGGAAAGATGGTCAACTGCAGTATGATCACCATACTTTTTGACCAGATTACTTACTTCGATCACTTTACTCTCCTCCTTTTATTCTCAGGGAAATACTTTTTTTAATTATCGATTTCCCATTTTATAAGATGCCAGAGGCAAAAGGTCCTGAAACTGAAGCCCTTGACTCTGGCGTCTTTTCAATACCAATAGAAAATGCCCCTGGATGAAACAGAGAATGGGGGAAATCCAGGGGCATCTCTATCGGATTATAGTGTAAAAGTAATTTGTGATAAAAGTAGGATAAATTTGTGATAATTTTGTGAAACTCCCGGACAAAAAAATCTCCTGTCGGACAGATTTTGCCTTTGTTCGACAGGAGGTAACTTATGCCAGTGGCTCTCTGAGCGGTGTTCCGGCTTTTCTCGGATATTTGCCTGGGGTGTTCTTTACCTTCTCGATAATGACCAGGGAGCGGCCGATCTCGGAGCCTGGAAGGTCAAAGTACTGAATATCCCTGATCTTTCCACCAAGGATCTTTACTGCTTTCTCTGCTGCTTCTGCTTCTTCCTTTACAGAACCGGATTTATAGGAGACAAAAAGCCCTCCGACTTTTACATACGGGAGACAGTATTCAGACAGGGTTGCAAGTCCGGATACTGCTCTGGATACGCAGAGATCATATTTTTCTCTGTAGGCTTTGTTTTTTGCATATTCTTCAGCTCTTCCGTGAATGGCGGAAATCCCCTCCAGGCCCAGGAGCGCAAAGGTTTCTTCCAGGAATTTTACTCTTTTATTGAGGGAGTCCAAAAGGCAGGCTTCCACCTCCGGGAAGGCAATCTTCAGGGGAACACCCGGGAATCCGGCGCCGGTTCCGATGTCCATAACGGTTTTTATCTTACCCATATCTACAGCCTTGACGCAGCAGAGGCTGTCCAGGAAATGTTTCACGAGAACCTCGTCAAATTCTGTGATACCGGTGAGGTTCATGACTTTGTTTTTTTCTACAAGATATTCGTAGAATCGGATAAACTGGTTTTTCTGCGTGTCACTGAGTGTGATCCCAAGCTCCTCGCAGCCTTTTTCCAGGATTTCTAAATTGTACATGCAGCTTCCTCTCTTATTTTCTGTGTTTTATTGTTATTCTTTGTATTATCCGTGTTTATGTCCGGATCTGCTTTCCAGATATACAAGAAGCACGGAAATGTCAGCCGGGGATACACCGGAGATACGGGACGCCTGGCCGATGGACACCGGTCTGTAGGCTTCCAGCTTCTGGCGTGCCTCAATGCGGAGGCTTCCTACATCTTCGTAATCAATGTCTTCCGGAAGCTTTTTCTGCTCCAGTTTCTTAAACTGCTCTACCTGCTTCATCTGGCGGCGGATGTAACCGTCATATTTGATGTTGATCTCTACCTGCTCACATACATCTTCCGGAAGCTCCGGTCTTTCTTTATCGATGGGTGCAAGCACCTTATAGTTAAGCTCCGGCCGACGGATCAGCTCTGCAATGGTGGTTCCGGATTTCAGAAGGGTACTGTTCAGAGATTCCAGAAGGCTCTGTACCTCTGCAGAACCACCTACGGTTGCATGTTCCACTCTCTCGATCTCTTCCTGGATCCGGCGCTCTTTTTCCTGTAATTTATGGTATGTCTCATCATCGATCAGGCCGACCTCCCAGCCTTTTTTGCGAAGACGAAGATCTGCGTTGTCCTGGCGGAGGAGCAGACGGTACTCAGCACGGCTTGTCATCATTCGGTACGGCTCATGGTTCTCCTTTGTTACCAGATCATCGATGAGAACGCCAATATATGCCTCTGAGCGGTCCAAAATCAACTGTTCCCGGCCTTTTACCTCCATAGCTGCATTAATTCCCGCTATGAGGCCCTGGGCGGCTGCTTCCTCATATCCGGAGCTTCCGTTAAACTGTCCGCCGCTGAAAAGGCCCTTGATCTTTTTGAATTCCAGTGTGGGATAAAGCTGACGCGGATTGATGCAGTCATACTCAATAGCGTAAGCATTTTTTACAATCCTGGCGTTCTCCAGACCCGGTACGGAATGGTACATCTCGTACTGAACATCCTCCGGCAGGGAGCTGGACATTCCGCCGATGTACATTTCATTTGTGTAAAGACCTTCCGGTTCGATAAATACCTGATGGCGTTTTTTGTCTGCAAAACGAACTACTTTATCCTCAATGGACGGACAGTAACGTGGTCCGGTTCCTTCGATCATTCCGGAATAAAGGGGGGATCTGTCCAGATTTGCACGGATGATCTCGTGTGTTTTTTCGTTTGTATAGGTCAGCCAGCAGGATTTCTGCTCGATCTGTACAGCTTCCGGGTCTGTGGAAAAAGAGAACGGTACGACTCTTTCATCTCCGAACTGCTCTTCCATCTTAGAATAATCAATGGTGTTTCCGGCGATTCTGGCCGGAGTTCCTGTTTTGAAGCGGAACATTTCGATTCCCAGCTTTTTCAGGGAATCCGTAAGGTAATTGGCTGCCTGAAGGCCATTCGGTCCTGTATAGTTGCTGACGTCGCCGTAAATGCAGCGGGCCTTGAGGTAGGTTCCGGTACAGAGGACTACAGCTTTTGCATGGTAGGTGGCTCCTGAGAAGGTTTTTACACCGGTGATGTGCCCGTCTTCTACCAGAAGCTCGGTCACTTCACCCTGGCGGATGGTTAAGTTCTCTGTATTTTCCAGTGTCTTTCTCATTTCTGTGCTGTAGGCCTGTTTATCGGCCTGTGCACGAAGGGAATGGACTGCAGGGCCTTTGGACTGGTTGAGCATTTTGGACTGGATGAAGGTTTTGTCTATATTTTTACCCATTTCTCCACCGAGAGCATCCAGCTCGCGGACGAGATGCCCTTTGGAGCTGCCGCCTACGTTGGGATTGCAGGGCATAAGGGCGATGCTGTCTACGCTGACTGTGAACATGACTGTGTTGAGTCCTAAGCGGGCGCATGCCAGTGATGCTTCGCAGCCTGCGTGGCCGGCGCCTACTACTATGATGTCGAAAAACTGTTCCAGATTTTTCATGCTTTTTCTCCTTTATTTTTTTCTTATTTTTTTTCTTTGTTTATTGTGTGATTGGGTTTTGGTTTTGTTTTTGCTTTCTTGGCAGAGGGCCTGGTTTTTTTGCTTTGGGAAGCTGTGGAAAACCGCAAAGGGGCCGTAAAGCCACGGCCCCTCTGCACACCCCTCGGGCTTTTTTTTAGGAGTTCTTGGGTTGTGGTGCGGGGTACGGTGTTGACTTTTGTCTGTATGCTTCGGTATTGGATGCGGAACGTTGTGCCGAGGTTGTGATGGAACTGTAACGAGGTTCTCGACGTGTGGTGCACGTCTGCGGGGTTATTCCTGCTTCCGTCTGCCATATTTCGGCTCAGTGTCGAATTGCCGATACAGAAGCATACAGGCACAAGTTAGTATCTTTCAGCTTTCCACAATCGCTGCACTATATAAAAAAAGGCCCAGGGGTGTGCAGAGGGGCGCGGCCTTGTGCCCCTTTGCGGTTTTCTCACATTCCAATGTGATCTACCCTCTGCGGGCTTCCACAGTCTATGTGCCATACAGCCGGAGTTCCGCAATCTATGCGGTATATACGGCCGGGTCTCCGCAATCTATATTATGCAACAATATATCCTACAGAAATATACAAAGTTCCGTTTGATACATTTCGGCTCAGTGTTGAATTACCGATACAGAAGCATACAGGCACAAGTTAGTTTCTTTCAGCATTCCACAATCGCTGCACTATATAAAAAAGGCCTAGGGGTGTGCAGAGGGGCGCGGCCTTGTGCCCCTTTGCGGTTTTCTCACATTCCAATGTGATCTACCCTCTGCGGGCTTCCGCAGTCCATGTGGCATACAACAGGTAGCCGCAATCTATACGGTTATACGACCGGAGTTCCGCAATCCATGCGGCATATACGGCCGGGATTCCGCAATCCATGCGGCCATTCGGCCGGGGCCTCCGCAGCACATGCGGTTATTATTTCCCCATACAAAATTTAGAAAATATCTCATTAACAAGGTCTTCCCCAAGTGATTCTCCCAGAATCCGTCCCAGACTTTCGTATGCATCTGTCAGGTCTATGGAATAAAAATCCTCCGGCATTCCGCTTTCTATGCTATTTTCTACCAGAGAAAGACTTTCCCGTGCTTTTAAAAGCTCCTGTCTGTGGCGTTCATTGGTGATGTAGACTTCATCATTGAAATCAATCTCCCCACTGAAGAACATTTCCCGGATTTTTTCTTCCAGGTCTGTGATCCCGGTTTCTTCTTTTGCGGAGATTGGGATCACCGGCTGGTTTATTCTGCTCTTTAAATCCTCTATATCTATAGCAGATTCAAGGTCTGTCTTGCTGTAGAGGACAATTGTCTTTTTCTCTTGCAAAATTTTTATGATCTCTTCGTCGTTTTCATCTAACGGTACGGAGGAATCTACGACATAGAGGATCAGGTCTGCGTCTGCTGCCATTTCTTTGGCTTTGGATACACCGATTTTCTCTACGATGTCTTCTGTCTGGCGGATTCCGGCTGTGTCAGCGATCTTTAATGTGATCCCATGCAGGTTGATATACTCTTCCAGTACGTCTCTGGTGGTTCCTGCGATATCGGTCACGATGGCTCTGTCCTCTCCCAGAAGCAGGTTCAGCAGAGAAGATTTCCCTGCGTTCGGCTTACCCAGGATCACGGTCCGGATACCTTCCTGTATGATCTTTCCGTCTCCGGCTGTTTTTAACAGGTTCTGTATCTTTTCTTTTTCTTCTGCTACGATCTGCTCTAATTCTTCCGAATATCCTGTCAGATCATAGTGCTCTGGGTCGTCTAATGCCGATTCAATGTACGCTATATGGTACAGTAGTTTCTCTCTGATCTGCTGTACATTTTTTCGGACTGAGCCTTTTAATTGTCCTACAGAGTTCTTTAATGAGTACTCATTTTTGGACTGTATCACATCCATAACGGCCTCCGCCTGGGAAAGATCGATCCTTCCATTGAGAAATGCACGCTTGGTAAATTCTCCCGGCTCGGCAATAATGGCTCCGTTTTTCAGCACAGTTTCAAGTACCTTTTTCATGGCTAAAACGCCGCCGTGGCAGTCGATTTCTATGGTATCTTCTCCTGTGTATGTCCGTGGTCCGCGCATGGCCATGACCAGCACTTCGTCTACCATTTCTTCGTTATCATAAATATATCCATAATGAATGGTGTGGCTTGGGACGTTTTTCAGAGATTTTTTTCCACCCTTGGAACGGTATACTCCGGATGCGATCTCAAAAGCCTCCGGGCCACTGATCCTGACGATCCCGATTCCCGATGCGCTCATGGCTGTGGAAATCGCAGCAATCGTTGTCTCTTCCATTTTTCACTCTCCTTTGTCAAACGGATAAAAGCATCCGCTATATCACACTGCAGCTGATCGCTGCCATGCCGTTTATCCTGGTCCAGCGGATAAAAGCATCCGGTTAAACGCAAAAATGTTACTCCGGAAAAGCTTTTTACACGCAAAAAACACGTGTTATTCACGCTTTCACCTAGAATAACATCTTCTGTCAGTTTCCATATTTATAATGCTAGAGCGTGTTTGAAAAAGGCTTTCTGCAAGATGTGCGTCACACTTTGTGGGAGATTTTGTCCGGATGAAGGCGCCGTAGCGGGCTACGGCAACTGAATTCGGGCAAAATATACCGCAAAGTGGGGCGTGCAGATTGCGGGAATGATTTTTCAAATACGCTCTAATCTCTGCATTCCGGATGTCCGCTGCAGAAATATCTTTTGTTATTTGCTCTTCAATGATTATAAAGAATTGTTGCGGAGATTGCAATGATAATTTTTAATTTTCAGTTCCATACAAAAAAGCCGTATCCACGGAGCTTACGCTCCGGGATACGGCTTATAGCTTTACCGGTGGATCATCAATTATTGCGTTTCAGTTTTACTACTACATGTCTGTAAGGTTCTTCTCCCTCACTGACTGTCTCTACATAGCGGTTACCCTGCAGAGATGCATGGATGATCCTTCTTTCGTACGGATTCATCGGTTCCAGAACTACCGGTTTTCTGGTTTTCTTTACCTTGAAGGCGATTCCTCTTGCAAGGTTCTCCAGAGTTTCCTTACGACGGTGTCTGTAGTCCTCGGTATCGAGTTTTACACGAATGTAGGTAGACTCGCCTTTGTTTACCACAAGGCTTGTCAGATACTGAAGAGAATCCAGTGTCTGGCCTCTTTTTCCGATGAGGATACCCATATCCTCACCTTCAAAATCCACATCCAGAGAACCGTCTGCAGTGTTGTATTTCGATGTGATCTCCACTTCTCCAAGATCCATGGAGCCGAATACGTCACGAAGAAATACGACTGCTCTCTCCTCAACCTCTCTGATCTTCTCCGGATCGCTGAGGATCTCTATCGGTCTGCCCTGCTTCGGTGCTCTCTCACGTGTTTCCTTCGGCTGACGCTCCTTTGGAGCTCTTGGCTGTTTCTCACGTGCAGGCTTTGCTTTGCCCTGGAAATCCCTTGCAGGTCTTTCCTTTGGCGCTGCTGCCTTTGCAGGTGCTTCTTCGGATGCCTTCTCCACCTGTACAGCTTCTTTCTTCACCGGCTTCTTCTCCTCTGCAGGAGCTGCTTTCGGTGCAGATTCTTTCTTTACATCCGGAGTAAAAGGCTTTTCTAATTTCTTCTCTTCTTTGATAGCGTCCAGTTTCACGGACTCTACCAGTTCATCGATTTCCTGCATATCAGAAACTGGCTCGATTCTGCGAACTTTGATCACGGCAGGTTTGCTGCCGATTCCGAAGAATCCGGAGCTGCCTTCACTGATAACCTGAATATCAAGCTGGTCACTGGAAGTTCCAAGCTCAAGACACGCTTTTGTGATAGCTTCATTCTTTGTTTTTGCTGAAAACTGAATGTAATCCTCCATTACGAACCCCTCCGTTCCTGATTATTTCTTCTTATTTCTCTCATCAAAGTCTCTTACGAGATTTGCTTTGGCTGTGATGCTGCCCGGTTTTGCACTTCTTGCCTTCTCATAAGCAGTATCAACCTTCTGTGCTCTGTCTGAAGCACCATTGTTTCCGCTGTTGCCCTTATTGATCACAGGTTTATTGATATTCTTGGCGGACTGATGAGCCTGATTGGTGATCTTCTGCGGCGGAAGTCCTTCCTTCGCACGCTTCGCTTCGATCTTCTTCATATTCTCATTAACCAGATCATCAATGTTCATCTTATCAAGATGACGATTGATCGCAAACTGCTGGGCACTTCGAACGACAGCACTGGCGATCCAGTAGATACCAAGACCAACCGGGAATGTGAAACAGAAGAATGCAGACATCAGAGGCATGACCATGTTCATGGTTTTCATGGAGTTGGCCATTGCACTGGCCTGATCATTTCCGTCTGCCGGCTGTGTTGCAGCCTGTGGCATAAGCTTCAGGTTCAGCATCTGAGTTGCCCATGCAAGAACCGGGATCAGAAGTGCTACGATCGCAAGTAACAGAGAACCATGATTTTTGAAGAATTCCATGATATAGTACAGCGGCTGGTCTGCGATATTCAGTCCACAGAAGCCCTGCATCTTGGAAATATTGCCGGATGCTTTTGTGATCGCATCAGAAAATCCTGAAAACTGATTCATCTGTGCCAGCTCTTTCCACTGGGAAGGAGAAAGTGCATACAGAAAATCAACAATAGAGTTACTTGTAGCATTTCCGGCACTGTCCATAACGAGACGCACTCGTGTCATGGAATGGTCTGTGATAAACTGCTGCAGGATATCTGTGTATCCGTTTACAGCTAGCAGGTTGTCAACTACACCAGTAAAAATGTTCTTTACACTTCCAACGTAAGCAGGAATCCGGTAGATAACCTGATACAGAGCAAACAGAATAGGCATCTGAATGGCTAACTGTACACAGCTACCGGTTGGAGAAACACCATATTTCTGATAAACAGCCTGGGTTTCTTCGTTCATTTTCATCATGGAAGCCTGATCCTTTTTACCCTGATATTTCTTCTGGATCTTCTGGATCTCAGGCTGCATGATCGCGCTTAACTTGGAGAATTTCTGCTGCTTGATCTGCAGCGGTGTCATAAAGGCAAAGATAAGAATACTGAAGATAATGATACAAAGACCAATGTTCTGGATTCCGAACAGGCCGTCAAGCATCTTATATATGCCATCCATGATCCATCCCATCACAGACGCGATCTGTCCGATAATAGGAGTTCCGGTTTTTGTTGCTAAAAACAGTTCCAAATTCATTTCCTCCTAGACTTCTTATTCAATTGTAAAAGTCCGGTAACTATTCATTCGTCCACTAACTGCGGAGGTACTGAACAGTTACAAATTCCGATAACTGCTCTGCCCGGGAAAAGGCTGAACAGACACAAAATAATTCATGGCACAGGGTCATAGCCTCCGTGGGAAAAAGGATTGCATCGCAATATCCTCCATGCCGCAAGAAGACTGCCCTTAAATGCGCCATATTTTTCGATTGCTTCCAAACCATATTGAGAACATGTGGGAATATAAGGACATTTCGTTCTCTTCATCGGCGATATATATTTTTGATAGAGCCTTATCATCTTAATCAGAAATTTCTTTATCATGTTCATTCCCTGTTATATGATGCTTTCTTGCAAGATGCAGAAAAGCACTCTCGATCTCGTGAAAGCTCTTGCCCTTGGCTGCGGCTCTCGCTACTACTACAATATCAAGGTTACTGTCAAAATCTGTTTCGTTGAGACGATAGCTTTCTCTGATCAATCTGGTGAGTCTGTGGCGAACCACACTGTTCCCTACTTTTTTGCTTACTGATATTCCCAGACGATTCTTCATGTGCTGATTCTTCAGCACGTACATCACCAGAAGCCGATTTGCGTACGATGTTCCGTTCTGATATACAACTTTAAAATCTTGATTTTTCTTTAAGGACTCTGATCTGATCAAACGAATCCTCCTTAATTAGATTCCGCCTGCGCGGATATTTCTCCGGATAGAAGAAAAGACCACATAAATGCGGTCTTGCAGCTTATGCTGATAACTGTTTTCTTCCTTTTAATCTTCTTGCAGCTAATACTTTACGTCCGCCCTTTGTGCTCATGCGAGCTCTGAAGCCGTGAACTTTAGCTCTGGATCTCTTTTTTGGCTGAAATGTCATCTTCATAGGTAAAGCACCTCCTTTATCTATTTTTAATTGTTATGAAATAACTTATCATTCAGAACATCGTTTCAATTATATAAATAAACCTCCTTTTCGTCAAGTAAAAATTGCAAAAAACCCGATAAAATCAAGGGTTCTATAAAATACCCCCACCTTACGGTATTTATTTTTTTCTCTTATGTGGAAAGCGCTTATGGTTTACGTAACATTATCCACATTTTGTGGATAACTTGTGGATAACTTGTGGATTGACCGGAAATCTATCCACTTTTTCGGAGAGTTTGTTCACATCGTTTTCAAAAAAACCCTTTATTTGCGGTATTTTTAAGGTGGATTTTTTTATACACATAATTCTTCCACATTTTCCACCAATTCTCGACTTATGGAAACCTCCAGGACTCTTATCCACAATAATCCACCCTAATCCACAGTAATTTCCCCACATTATCCACATTCTTTTCCCCAAAATCTCAAGGATTTTCCATTGCGAAAACCCCATTTTCATTGTAATATATAAAAGGATATCTATCTCCAGTCGCAGACTGGGGTTATTATAATACTCATGGGAGGAAAAAATGGACGCTGTTATTGAAAAATGGGAGGAGATCCTGCAAACTGTCAAATCTGAATATGAGGTGACTGATGTCCCTTTTAATACCTGGCTCAAGCCGCTGAAAGTTTATGAGGTTGACGGAAAGCTGATAACAGTGGTTGTTCCCTCTGAACAGGCAGCGATCGGAGTCAATTACATCAGTAAACGCTACAAAATACCCCTCCAGGTTACTATCTGTGTACTGACAGGCATGGAAGAATGCGAGGTTCGCTTCGTTCTGGAAAAAGATCTCCCCAAAAAAACAGAAAAAAACACTTCTTATGATAAACAGGTTCAGGATACACGTTACGAAGAGGCGCATTTAAATCCAAAATACACCTTCGACACCTTCGTTGTAGGAAGTAATAACAAATTCGCCCAGGCCGCAGCTCTTGCAGTTGCCGAATCACCGGGAGATACCTACAATCCACTGTTTATCTATGGCGGAGCCGGTCTTGGTAAGACGCATCTTATGCATTCCATCGCTCATTTCATTCTGGAACACGATGAAAACAGCCGTGTTTTGTATGTAACCAGTGAGGAATTTACCAACGAGCTGATCGAAACCATCCGAAACGGAAATAACACGGCAATGAGCAAATTCCGTGAAAAATACAGAAATATCGACGTTCTTCTTGTCGATGATATTCAGTTTATTATAGGAAAAGAATCCACACAGGAGGAATTTTTCCATACATTTAACAGTCTTCACAGTGCCAAAAAGCAGATCATCATATCCTCTGATAAACCACCGAAGGATATGGAGATCCTGGAAGAGCGCTTCCGTTCCCGGTTCGAGTGGGGTCTGATCGCAGATATCACACTGCCTGATTACGAAACCCGAATGGCGATCCTTCATAAAAATGAAGAAATGAACGGCTACAACATCAGTGAAGATGTTATCAAATATATCGCTACCAATATCAAATCCAATATCCGTGAGCTGGAAGGTGCCTTCAACAAGGTCATGGCCGGAGCCAAGCTTGAAAAAAAGGAAGTAACTCTGGAACTGGCAGAGCAGGCACTGAAGGATATTATTTCTCCGGATGAGAAAAAAGTGATCACACCGGAATACATCATCTCCGTTGTTGCAGAGCATTACGGAGTCACACCTGCGGACTTAAGCGGAAATAAACGAAACTCCAAGATCGTCATGCCCCGCCAGGTTTCCATGTATCTCTGCCGTGAGATCATATCCACACCTTTGAAAAATATCGGAAAAGCGCTCGGAAACCGTGACCATACCACCGTTATGCACGGTATCGAAAAGATCGAAAACGAATTGCAGAACGACGATAACTTAAAAAATACCATTGATATATTGAAAAAGAAGATTAATCCACAAGGTTAGGGAAGTTTTCCACATTACTGGTGTATAACGTGTTGATTGTATGTGGAGAGATGTGTACAACTTTTTTGCCAAAACGCGGCGGTAATTTTATCCCCGGGTTATTCACATGCGAAAATACCACTTTTACACAAAGTTATCCCAACGGAAAACCCCTGAAAACATCAGGCCTGCGGGAGTTTTTCACAAAATCTGACCCCCTACGGCGGTTACTGCGGATTTTTTCTATAAATATATTTATAAAAACCACAAATTGTTCAGAAAGGGAGTTATACACACTATGAAAATCATCTGCTCCAAATCAAGTCTGTTAAAAAGTGTAAGTATCGCACTCAAAGCAGTTCCATCAAAAACCACAATGCCAATCCTGGAATGTATTCTCATGGATGCAACCACAAACCAGATCAAATTTACCACCAACGATATGGAGCTGGGAATTGAAACCATCGTTGAGGGTACTATTGAAGAAAAAGGTAAAGTTGCTCTTGATGCAAAAATCTTCTATGAAATCATCAGACGACTTCCGGATAATGATGTTACCATTAAGACCGATGATAAATATGCAGCAACCATTACCTGTGAAAAAGCAAAATTCAATATCCCTGGAAAATCAGGAGAAGATTTTGCTTATTTACCGATGATCGAGAAGGATGAACCGCTGACGATCTCTCAGTACACACTGAAAGAAATGATCCGCCAGACTATTTTTTCGATTGCTGTAAATGAAAACAATAAGCTTATGACCGGTGAACTTTTTGAGATCAAAAATAACTGTCTGAAGGTAGTTTCTCTGGACGGACATCGTATCTCTATCCGAAAAATGCCCCTTAAGAAAGATTATTCTGACCGTAAGGTGGTAGTTCCGGGCAAAACTTTAAGCGAGGTCAGCAAGATCCTTTCCGGAGAAGTGGATGATCAGGTCAGCATTTACTTTACAAAAAACCATATTTTATTTGAATTTGATCAGACTATGGTAGTTTCCAGACTGATCGAGGGAGAATATTTCAGAATTGACCAGATGCTTTCCAGTGATTATGAGACAAAACTGAAGATCAACAAAAAAGAGTTCCTGGATTGTATCGACCGTGCCACACTTCTGGTACGTGAGGTTGATAAAAAACCGATCATCATCAACATCACAGACGATGATATGGAGCTGCGCATTGATTCTGCAATGGGTTCCATGAATGAAGAGATCGATATTGAAAAAGAGGGTAAGGATATCATGATCGGCTTCAACCCGAAATTCCTGATCGATGCGCTTCGTGTTATTGATGATGAAACCGTGACGATCTATCTTGTAAATCCGAAGGCCCCGTGCTTTATCCGTGACGATGAGGAGAACTATACTTACCTGATCCTTCCTGTAAACATCAACCAGAATCAGGCCAGATAAAACCTGGGAAATATAAGGAATAAGGGACAAGAGATGTACGCAGCAGCTTCGGGAATGTGAGTGTACGTGTGAGACGCACATGCTTGAAGCTGTGAACAGAATTGAGCTCGGCAGTCAGGATATGTAAGTGTCCGTAGGGCACGTACAGCCTGACGGCAGATATCAGGATTGATATAAACGGATACACTAAAAATGTGTGACCGCTTTTGACCGATTGTGCATGGGAATGCGATCGTGTTCTGAGAATTGTTTCATGCGTAAACTGCTGGAAGGGGGTATTTAAATTACCGCCTTCCGGTGAAATTTGTATTTTGGGGGATTTTAAATACCGCCAGAAGATCAGAAAAGATCGATCTGACGGAGAAAATACCCCGGAGATAAGAGGAGAAAAAATTGGAGATCAGAATTAAAGACGAATTTATCAAGCTTGGTCAGGCGCTGAAGCTGGCCGGTGTTGTGGAGGACGGCGTTGAGGCGAAATATGCCATCAATGATGGTCTGGTACTGGTGAACGGCGAGGTGGAGAACCGCCGTGGCCGCAAGATCCATCCTGGAGATACCATTTCCTACGATGGAAAAGATATTTATGTGATCGGGTGAAGGAATGTACATTGAATCCATCAGACTGAATAATTTCAGGAATTATGAGTCGCTGGAGATGAATTTTGATCAGGGCACCAATATTCTCTACGGTGACAATGCCCAGGGAAAGACCAATATCCTGGAGGCGGTTTATCTGGCAGGTACCAGCAAATCCCACAAGGGAAGCAAGGACCGGGAGATGATCCGCTTTGAGAATGAGGAATCCCATATCCGAATGATGGTGAAGAAGGGCGATCTTTCATACAAAATAGACATGCACCTCCGGAAAAACAAAGCAAAGGGAGTTGCCATCAACGGGCTGCCGATCCGCAAGGCAAGGGAGCTGCTGGGGGTGGTGAATCTGGTGTTTTTTTCTCCGGAGGATCTTAATATTATCAAGAATGGACCGGGAGAGAGAAGACGTTTTCTGGATTCGGAGCTTTGTCAGCTGGATGGTGTTTATATCACGGAGCTGGCCGGCTACAATCACATCGTGAACCAGAGAAACCGTCTTCTCAAAGACTGTTATATGAACCCCGGGCTGAAAGGTACCCTGGATGTCTGGGATATGCAGATGGTCGATTACGGAAAGAAGATCATCGGGAAGCGGGAAGCCTTTGTGGATGAGCTTAACGAGATCGCAAGGGGGCTTCATAAAGGCCTTACCGGCGGGATCGAGGAGCTGGAGATCCTGTACGAGCCAAGTGTGACGGCGGCCGAGTTTGAGGATAAGCTTTCCAGGAACCGGGAGCGGGATCTTCGGATGAAGCTGACCTCTGTGGGACCGCACAGAGATGATTTCTGCGTAAAGGTCAACGGGATCGACATCCGGAGGTATGGTTCCCAGGGGCAGCAGAGGACTGCAGCTCTTTCCCTGAAGCTTTCGGAGATCTATCTGGTGAAGAAAAAGATCCGGGATACACCGGTGCTTCTGCTGGATGATGTTCTTTCGGAGCTGGATAGCAGCAGGCAGACATATCTGCTGGAAAGCATCCACGATATACAGACTCTGATCACCTGTACAGGACTGGATGATTTTGTCAGCCATCAGTTCAAGATCAACAGGGTTTTTCAGGTGGTAAAGGGGCATGTTTATATGCCTAAAGGGTTTTGACAAGCCCGTATGCATATGGTAAACTGATTCTGATTATGGAAAGTTGGTGAATATTTTGGATAAAGAGGAGTTTCGCGTTAAGCTGGGACAGATCAATAAGCTGGTCGAGACCCAGGATTACAAAGGCGCCATGCAGATTGTTGACAGTATTGACTGGCGTCGTGTGAAAAACGTCCGTACCCTTTGTGTAGTGGGCGAGATCTACGCGGCCAACAAGCGTTATGAAGAGAGCAAGGAAATTTTTCTTCTTGCCTACCACAGAGCGCCGATCGGCAAGAACATACTTTACCGTCTGATTGAGGTTTCCCTGAAAATGGGACAGATCAGTGAAGCCACAGAATTCTTTGATGAATACAGAGAAGTGGCAGGTAATGATAACAGCCAGTATATACTGAAATATAAGATCGCCAGAGCGAAGAATGCATCTCTGAATGAGCAGATCCGTATTCTTGAGGAATATAAGGAGAAGGAATTTACGGAGCGCTGGTCCTATGAGCTGGCCAAGCTCTATTACAAGGCAGGAGACAAGCAGAAGTGCCTGGATCTCTGCAATGAGATGATCCTTTGGTTCAATGACGGAACTTATGTGATAAAGGCCCTTGACCTGAAACAGCGGATGGGTGTTCTCACTGGCGAAGAGAAAGAGAAATACGAGCAGCGTTTTATCCCGAAGCTGATCCCGCCGGAAAAGGCGCAGGAGATCAGGGAGAGCAAGGAAGCATCCGGCGAGTATGAGGAGGCAAAACCGGTCACAGATACCATCCAGGTAGATGATGAGCGGGATCTGAACAGTGCGGAGACATTCCAGGAGAAGCTTTCCAAGGGATTCCGTGATATCTTTGGCGGACATAAGAAATCCGCGGAAGAGGATATGGAGGAAAAAGAAGCTGCGCAGGATGAAGAGCAGGAAGAGGTTTCCACAGGCTCTGAGGATGTGACGGAACAGGCTGAAGTGCCGGAGGCTGAGACTGCTGCGGCAGCAGAACCGTCAGAGGAGTTTACAGATTCTGAGGAGATCGAAGCAGCAGAAGGAAGTGATGAGCCTTCGGAAGAGCAGGAAGAGTTTTCCGGACAGGAAGTGGATGAGATTCCCCTGGCATCAGGTGTTGAGAACCTGTCATCCGGAAGTATGAAGCTGCAGGCTCAGGAACAGCAGGATAAAGAGGAAGAAGAGGCTTATCAGGAAGCGGAAGAAGCTGAGGCTGAGAAAGCTACAGAGATGTCTTTGTCCCAGAGTGTTGCAGAGATCATGAAGGAGAAGGCTGCCGGAAATGAGGAAAGTGAGGAGAAGTCTGCAGGGGTTCCGCTCAATGAGGAAGGAAAGCCTGATTTTTCCGCAACGATCCGTATGCCGGAGCTGAAGATCCCGAAGTCCATGATCAATGTGGACCCGGAGAATGCAAGCAGTTCCGCAGAGATCCCGGACGCGTCCGGAATTTTCGGAAGTATCGAGGAGATTGCGGCATCTGTAGGTGACAGGTCCGGGAAGGATAAAGATAAGGACTTTAACCTGGAGGATACTATTCTGGCAGCAGCTACACAGCAGGGAATCGATATCCCGGAGGAAGAAAAATCTCCGGATGTCCAGCAGTCCGACGTAACGGAAGAGCCGGCAGGTATTGAGGATCTGGATATTGCGGCTGATGAATTTGTTCCGGAGGAGCCGGATGCGGCAGATATCGAGGATATCATGGCGCAGATCTCCGCTCAGCAGGAGGAAGAGGTAACGGAGACTTCCGATACCAGACTTCCGGATATCGTATTTGATGAGGATGAGGAGCCGGTTACTGAGGAGGATCTTCAGGCTGCAGAAGCAGAGTTTCTGAATGGTCCGTCAGGAGTACAGAAGTCGGTGGAAGAAGAGGATGTGCTTCCGGAGATTCCTTCACTGGAATCTGAGGAGCAGGTGCAGAAGGCGGCAGCAGAGCCTTCTGCGAAGCTTCATCATGAGGAACCGGTGGCTGCAGCGGAAGAGGAAAATCTTCTTGATGAGGAAGAAGAATACAGTGATGACGCCTTTGAATTCCAGGAAGAGGATGACGAGGATGAGGATGACTTTATCAGCAGTCTCATCGGTGATGATTCTGATGAAGCCATGGAAGAGGACGATGAGGAAGAGGAGCTCAGCGAGGAAGAGCAGCTTGAGAAATTTATCGCTACGATCCATCCAGAAAAGGATCCTACAAAGATCGTTTCCAGAAAGAAAGAGCTCACAGATGAAGAGAAACAGCTTTTCACCTATTTTGTTACAGTTCCCGGAATGAAGGAACAGCTGCTTGATGTACTCTGCGATGTGCAGATGGGCGCAGCAGACAAGACCTCCCAGACCGGAAATGTGATCGTTATGGGCGGCAGAGAAACAGGTAAGACGAGACTGATCTCAAGTCTGATCCCGGCAATCTGTAAAGAGCTGAATATCGAGGCTTCCAAGGTTGCCTATATATTTGCGGATGATCTCAACGGAAAGGATATTCCGGAGATCGTATCCAAGCTTGCCGGCGGTTTCCTTGTTATCGAGGATGCAAACCAGCTTTCCCAGGAAACAGCAGATGAGCTTGAGGAAGCTATGACCGGAAACACAAAGGGAATGATCGTGATCCTGGAGGATGAAAAGATTGGTATGCGTAAGCTGATCGCAAGATATCCGAAGCTTGCGAAGAAGTTTACATCCATGATCAACATTCCTGTATTTACAAACGATGAACTTGTTAATTTCGCCAAGGTCTATACCATGGAGAATGGATTCCGTATCGACCAGATGGGCATGCTTGCTCTGTATAATCTGATCGGGATCAACCAGAAGGAGGATCAGCCGATGTGCATCGGTACTGTGAAGACCATGCTGGATAAGGCTATGGAGAGAGCTCAGAGCGGATTGTTCAAGCGTTCCAAGAAGCGTGTGGACCGTGATGGCTACACGGTACTTTTTGAAAAGGATTTCAGCTGAAAATAAGAAAAAGCAGAGGTAAAAAATATGGCCAGACCTTATCTTGGTAACCCGAAATATACCATTGAAGTCCTTCAAAAGTATCATTTTGTTTTCCAGAAAAGGTTTGGTCAGAATTTTCTGATCGATGAGCATGTTCTGGAAAAGATCATTGAGTCTTCGGGTATCACGAAGGATGATTTTATACTGGAGATCGGTCCGGGTATCGGAACTATGACCCAGTATCTTGCGGAGGCTGCCAGAGAGGTGGCTGCTGTGGAGATCGACAGTTCGCTGATCCCGATCCTTAAGGATACGTTGAAGGATTGGGATAATGTTTCCGTGATCAATAACGATATCCTGAAAACGGATATCAAAAAGATCGCAGATGAGAAAAACGGCGGTAAGCCTGTGAAGGTGGTTGCGAATCTGCCGTATTACATTACGACTCCGATCATCATGGGGCTTTTTGAGAAGAATGTTCCTGTGGATTCGATCACTGTCATGGTGCAGAAGGAGGTTGCAGACCGTATGCAGGTTGGTCCCGGTACCAAGGATTACGGTGCGCTTTCCCTGGCTGTGCAGTATTATGCGAAGCCGGAGATCGTTGCGAATGTACCGCCGAACTGTTTTATGCCGCGGCCGAAGGTTGGAAGTGCGGTGATCAAGCTGACGCGTTATGAGAAGCCGCCGGTGGATGTGAAGGATGAGGGGCTTATGTTCCGTCTGATCCGTGCATCTTTTAACCAGAGGAGAAAGACGCTTGTGAACGGTATCAGAAATTCCGGAGATTTTTCCCTGAGTAAGGATGAGATCGAGGATGTGTTCAACAGGTGTGACCTTCCGCTGAATATCAGGGGTGAGGCGCTGACACTGGAGCAGTTTGCGATGCTTGCCAACTGTATTTATGATGAGAAAAATTAATATATGATAAACGCAAAAAGAGCCCGGGCAGCTGTTCCGTCCGGGTTCTTTTTGCGTTTCCGGACGGGAATGTTGGAGAGGTTTCCTGTCCGGATCTATATATCGTCATAGAAAGGAGGTTATGTCTGAGGTGTCAGACATAAGTAAGTAATGAAAAATTTACATTTTCTATTTTACTGATGAGATGTTAGGAAAGTTTGTTTAAAATATGAAAATATTGTGAATATATTTTTGGCGATATACATAAAGTCTGAATGGTGTGGGTGGGAATGGGGAAAATTGAGGTTTACAGAGGGGTGGGGGTGTGTGGTATACTGAGGGGCGTCGAAAAGGTAATGATGAGGTAATAAAAAGGCAGTAAAAGATAGTTAAAAATAGTAAAAGGCAATTTTTGATAAGGGCTGGTGCCCGTATGGAGGTTGAATATTATGAGAAGATTGAACAAGGTTACAGCTTTGGTTATTGCGGGTGTTATTTCATGTACATCTCCGATGATGGTTATGGCGTCTGATTCTGGTTCTGTTATGAGTCAGGCGGAGGAGATCCTGAAGGATAATGAGGTTGGGTCTCTTGCTTCTGATCCGGATAAGGTTGGGGATATCATTGTTTATGTGAAGGGGCTTTTTGATTCTAACCAGATCACGGATGATGAGATTTCTCAGGGGATCGATGAGGCTGCGGATCATTTTGGGGTGAGTCTTAATGAGGATGATAAGAGTTCGCTGGTTAATATTATCAGTAAGTTCCGTGGAATCGAGATGAGTGATGATCAGATCAAGGGGTATGTGAGTGATGCTTATAGTACTTTGAAGGATATGGGTGTTACGAAGTCTGATGTGAAGAATATTTTTGAGAAGGCGATTGAGTTTATTAAGGGGATGCTTTCACGGCGGTGATGGTTTGTGATGGCTGGTGTTTTTGATGATGTTTTAGATGGAGTTTGAGTTAGAGGGTGAGGGTTGTGGCTCTTTTGTTGGGGTTGTTGTTGGTTTGTTTGGCTGAGATGTACAATATGTACAATGTTTAGGGCTTTGGTTTTGTTTGTGAATGTGGTGTTTTTATAAATTGGGGGAGGGTGTTTTGAAAAAAATTGTGCAAATGCGCTAATTGTTTACGAGATGTTCATTGTTTGTTCATATTTGTTTGGTAGTATAGGGATAGTTCGAAAGAACGTTACGAAAGACGCTGTAATGGTGTGTATCTGTATCATTACACATACAATTTTTTTCATAATAATCGCCCCGGTAAGCCACTACCGGGGCACTCCTCGTTTTTGGGCCTTTTTGGGGCTCTTTTTTTGTGGGTGGGGATGGAGGGAGGGAGGGACGGACGGACTGCCGGAGGGGCGGCTGCATGGTCGTGCCTGGTGCGGTCGTTTCGCCGGGTTATACTAAGCGTCTGAGTCTTCTGCCGTGCAGGGCGCCCCATAACTCGCCATGTACGCTGATGCGTACCTGGCTCAGACAGATGGGGCTTACTCTGCGGCTTGTGGCCGCAGAGTACCTTCCCGTCAGAAGCCTCAGGCGCTAAGTATGACCAGCGGCTTACTCCGACGCACCGGGTCCCGACCATGTAGCCGCCCCTCCGGCAGTCCGTCCTGTGCGTTGGTTGTGGGAGTGATAAGTTTGTGTGGTGATTGGGTGGGTAATTTATGTTGGATGTATAAACTGTATCCTTTGTTAGGGATATTTGTAGTATTGAGGGGAGTATTTTCTGCTGAGGGGGTGTTTTGAGTGAGGGATTTTTTTGGATGTGTGGGGATTGAGTGGTCTGACGGGAGGTGGTGGGCCATCAGCGCTGCGCTGGATGGCTGCAAGGGCTGAGTTTCCTTGTGGTCTGACGGGGGGATGTGTGGCATCGGCGCTGCGCTGGATGCCTGTGAGGTGTGCTGGAGGTGAGTGATGTATGTGTGGCATCGGCGCGTGCTGGATGCCTGTGAGGTCTGGGGCTTGTGGAAAAAAATATAGCGCGGGTGGGGTGTGCATGCTATAATGATTAGGATTATAGTGCTGTCGGCTGTTTTGGGGGCGGCGGTGGTTTGTTTTTTGTTTGAATGGGAGGTCTGGATATGGCGGAGTCTATGAAGGATTTTGAGAGGGAGCTGGAGGCTTCTTTTAAGAGGATCGATGAGGGTGATATTATCTCAGGGACTGTTGTGAGTGTGGATGAGTCGGGGGTTGTTCTTGACCTTAAGTTTTATGCTGAGGGTTTTATTCCGGTGGAGGAGTTTTCCCGGGTGCCGGGGTTTAATATTAAAGAGGCTGTTCAGCCGGGGGATGAGGTTCAGGCGATGGTTCTTCGCAGGGATGATGGTCAGGGGAATATTCTTCTTTCCAGAGCGGATGCTGCGGATGTGCTTGCCTGGGACAGGCTGAAGGAGCTTCAGGATTCGGGTGAGGTGCTGGATGTTGTTGTGAAGGGGATCGTTAACGGGGGTGCCATTGCTTATGTTGAGGGTGTCCGTGGTTTTATTCCGGCATCCAGGCTTGCTTTGGAGTTTGTTGAGGATACTGAGGTGTTTCTGAATAAGCCGATCCAGGTGCGTGTTATCGAGGCTGATAAGGCGAAGAAGAGGCTGGTGCTTTCGGCCAGGGAGATTCTTCGTGAGAGGGCTGAGGTGGAGAGACGGAGTAAGATTTCCAATATCCAGGTTGGTTTTGTGACTGAGGGTACGGTTGAGAGTTTGCAGCCGTATGGTGCTTTTGTAGAGCTTGGGAACGGGGTTTCCGGGCTGGTGCATATTTCTCAGATCTGTGAGAAGAGGATACGGAAGCCTTCTGAGGTTTTGAGTGTTGGGGATAAGGTTAAGGTGAAGGTTATCGCGATCAAGGATGGTAAGCTGAGCTTGAGTATTAAAGAGGCATCGGATCTGATGGCTAAGGAGGTTGAGGAGGAGTCTTTTGAGCTTCCGGAGTCGGGGGAGGAGGCTACTACTTCCCTGGGTGCTTTGTTTGCAAATATTAAATTATGATTATTTTGGATGAAAAAGGATGGATGTGTATGAAAAAACCGGAGAGAATATTTGTAATCGGACATAAGAATCCGGATACGGATTCCATCTGTTCGGCTATTGCTTATGCGGATATTAAAAACAGAACTACGCAGAATAAAAAATATATCCCGAAGAGAGCGGGGCAGATCAATGAGGAGACCAGGTATGTGCTGAACCGTTTTGGCGTACAGCCGCCGGCTTATCTGGGAAATATCGGTACGCAGGTCAAGGATATGGATATCCGGACCAGTCCGCAGGCGGATAAGAATATGTCGCTGAAGAATACCTGGGATCTGATGCAGGAGAACGGGATCGTTTCTCTTCCGATCCGGGATAAGGATGGGTGTCTGGAGGGGCTTGTGACGATTGGTGATATCGCAAAGACCTATATGGATACTACAGATAGTTATCTTCTTTCCAACGCGAGGACGCAGTATCGGAGAATTGCCGAGACTGTTGGCGGTGAAGTGGTGGAAGGTAACGGGCACGGATATTTTGTGAAGGGGCGTGTGCTTGTCGGTACTGCCAACCCGAAGATGCTGGAGGGCTACGTTGAGGAGAATGATATGATCATCATGGGTGACCGTGAGGAGGATCATCTTCAGGCAATCAGCCAGAATGTCAGCTGTATCATCGTGGGGCTGAATATCGTGGTTTCCGAGAAGGTTGTAAAGCTTGCTCATGAGAAGAATATCGTGATCATCCGGTCTCCGTATGATACGTTTAATATTGCGCGTCTGATCAATCAGAGTATCCCGGTCAGCTTTGTTATGAAGCGGGATAACATGGTTACGTTTAATACCGAGGATTTTACGGATGATATCCAGGATGTTATGATCAAAAACCGTCACAGGGCGTTTCCGGTGATCAATCCTCATGGTAAGTGTATCGGTACGATCTCCAGACGTAATTTTCTGGATATGCATAAAAAGAAAGTGGTTCTTGTGGATCATAATGAGGTGGATCAGGCTGTTGATAATATCGAGAAGGCGGAGATCCTTGAGATCATCGATCATCATAAGCTGGGTACCTTGCAGACCATGACGCCGGTTGCTTTTCGTAATGAGCCGGTGGGATGTACGGGCACGATCCTTTATGAGATCTACGGAGAGCAGAGACTGGAGATCCCGGAAAAGATCGCGGGGCTTCTCTGTGCGGCTATTATTTCGGATACATTGATGTTCCGTTCACCGACCTGTACGCAGACGGATAAGATCGCTGCCAGTGCTCTTGCGCTAATCGCGGGAATCAAGATCGAGGAGTTTGCCCGAGAGATGTTTTCTGCGGGAAGTAATCTGAAGGATAAGTCTCCGGAGGAGATTTTTTATCAGGATTACAAGAAGTTTATCGGTGAGGGTAATGTTTCCTTTGGTGTGGGTCAGATCAGTTCCATGGACAGCGAGGAGCTTAAGGAGATCAAGGAGAAGCTGATGCCGTTTATGGTGAGTGAGTGTGGCCGTCATGATATCACGAGAGTTTATTTTATGCTGACGAATATCCTGGAGGAGTCTACAGAGCTTCTGTTTTACGGAGAGGGCAGCCAGCAGATGGCGGAGATCGCTTTTGAGCGGAAACCGGATGGAGATACCTTCAGTCTGCCGGGTGTGGTTTCCAGAAAGAAGCAGCTGATCCCGGCTATGATGGAGGCTGCTCAGCTGATGAACAGCGATTATGCATAAGAGGTGACGGAAAATGGCGAAACAGTTATGGAAGCCGGGGAACATGATCTATCCGCTGCCGGCTGTAATGGTGAGTGTTACCGATGGTGAGGGAAACGATAATATCATAACGGTTGCATGGACGGGTACGGTGTGTACCAATCCGGCGATGGCTTATATTTCTGTCCGACCTTCCCGTTATTCCTATGATATGATCCGGAAAACGGGTGAATTTGTGATCAATCTGACAACGGAGAAGCTGGCGTATGCAACGGATTTCTGCGGGGTCCGTTCGGGACGTGATGTGGACAAGTTTCGGAAGCTGAACCTTACGAAAGAGAAAGCGCAGTTTGTTTCTGCACCGATGATCGGGGAGGCTCCGGTTTCGATCGAGTGCAGGGTGCGTGAGGTGAAGGAGCTGGGGTCTCATGACATGTTTCTTGCGGATGTGCTTGCGGTCCATGCGGATGAAGCTTATATGGATAAAAATAACAGGTTTTGTCTCAATGATGCAGGTCTTCTGGTCTATTCCCATGGGGAGTATCTGGCGGGTGGCCGGAAAGTGGGAACCTTTGGCTATAGCGTAAAGAAGAAGCAGCAGAAATCGGAGAAGGCAGAGATGGCGGGAAAGTCAGGTATGCCAGGGAAGTTAAAGACGTCGGGAAAGCCAGGGATGTCAGGAAAGTTAAAGACGTCGGGAAAGCCAGGGACGTCAGGGAAGTTAAAGACGTCGGGAAAGCCAGGGATGTCAGGAAAGTTAAAGACGTCGGGAAAGCCAGGGACGTCAGGGAAGTTAAAGACGTCGGGAAAGCCAGGGATGTCAGGGAAGTTAAAGACGTCGGGAAAGCCAGGGATGTCAGGGAAGTTAAAGACGTCGGGAAAGCCAGGGATGTCAGGGAAGTTGAAGATGTCAGGAAAGCCAGGGATGTCAGGGAAATTAAAGACGTCGGGAAAGGCAGGGAGAGAGAAACGGTAGGTTCTGCGGAGCCGTAACGTTTGTTGAGGTTTGGCAGCTGTTATGCTAATATGAAAGGATACAGTATGAATAATATTACACTGATAGGGATGCCTGGTGCGGGGAAGAGCAGCATCGGTGTCGTACTTGCGAAGGTACTTGGTTACCAGTTTATTGACTCAGATCTTCTGATCCAGAAGGAGGAGAAAAGGACTCTGAGTGAGATCATTGCGGATGAGGGTACAGAGGGCTTCAAGGCGATCGAGAATCGTGTGAATGCTTCGATCCAGGTGGAGAATACGGTGATCGCTACCGGTGGAAGTGTGGTTTACTGCGATGAGGCTATGCAGCATCTGAAGTCTGAGGGTGTTGTGGTGTATCTTAAGATCTCGCTGGAGCTTCTTTCCAGGCGTCTTGGTAATCTTAAGGGGCGTGGTGTTGTGCTCAAGGAGGGGCAGACGCTGGCGAGTCTTTATGATGAGCGTGTTCCTTTGTATGAGAAATATGCGGACATTGTGGTGGATGAAGAGGATAAGGATCTGGAGGGGAGTCTCCAGGTTGTGCTTGAGGCACTGAAGAACAGGGGAGATAAGGCGTAACTGTTGGCTTGTGGAAACGGTTTGCTGGAGTGTTTCGGGTCATGGGTTGTGACAGGTTTTCGTCATAAATTGTTTACAAATCTGAAATATGTGTTATAATATACAACTGACCTAAAAAACGGTATTGCGGAACGTTTGTTCCTGCAGTAAATTCAGAGAAAGTTTCTGCTCATAGAGGAGTAAATAATAGAGGTGTGTTATGGAACAGTATGTGATTAAAGGCGGCAATCCTCTGGTTGGAGAAGTGGATATTGCGGGTGCGAAGAATGCGGCGCTTGCGATATTGTCAGCAGCCATTATGACTGATGAAACTATATTGATCGAGAATCTGCCAGATGTTAGGGACATCAATGTTCTGCTTGAGGCGATCTCCGAGATCGGGGCTCAGGTTGAGCGTATTGATAAGTCTACTGTAAAGATCAACGGTTCTACTATCGGCAATCTCAGCGTGGATTATGAGTTTATCAAGAAGATCCGTGCTTCTTATTATCTTCTGGGTGCTTTGCTTGGTAAGTATAAGCATGCGGAGGTTCCGCTTCCGGGTGGATGTAATATCGGCAGCAGGCCGATCGACCAGCATCTGAAGGGTTTCCGTGCTCTTGGTGCGGATGTTGATATCTGTCATGGTGCTATTGTTGCCAAGGCGGAGAATCTGCATGGCAGCCATATTTTCCTGGATGTGGTTTCTGTTGGTGCTACTATTAATATTATGATGGCTGCTTCTATGGCGACTGGTCGTACGATCATTGAGAATGCTGCGAGGGAGCCGCATGTTGTTGATGTGGCGAATTTCCTGAACAGTATGGGGGCGAATATCAAGGGTGCTGGTACGGATGTGATCCGTATCCGTGGTGTTGAGACGCTTCATCGTACGGAGTATTCGATCATTCCGGACCAGATCGAGGCTGGTACGTTTATGTTTGCTGCTGCGGCTACTCGTGGTGATGTTACTGTTCGTAATGTTATTCCTAAGCATCTTGAGGCTACTACGGCTAAGCTTGAGGAGATCGGGTGTGAGGTTGAGGAGTTTGATGATGCAGTTCGTGTCCGTGCGCCGCATGTGCTTCATCGTACGCATGTGAAGACGTTGCCTTATCCTGGTTATCCTACGGATATGCAGCCGCAGATCGCGGTTACTTTGGCTTTGGCTGAGGGTACGAGTATTGTTACTGAGAGTATTTTTGAGAACCGGTTTAAGTATGCGGATGAGCTTTCCCGGATGGGTGCCAATATTAAGGTGGAGGGGAACTCTGCTATTATTGATGGTGTGAGGAAGCTTACGGGGGCGCGTGTGAGTGCGCCGGATCTTCGTGCGGGGGCTGCGCTTGTTATTGCGGGGCTGGCTGCTGAGGGTGTTACGGTTGTTGATGATATTGTTTATATCCAGCGTGGGTATGAGAATTTTGAGGAGAAGCTCAGGAGTCTTGGGGCTGAGATTGAGAGGGTTTCCAGTGAGAAGGAGATTCAGAAGTTTCGGCTGCGCGTTGGGTGATGGTTGGTGACAACTGGTAACGATTGATGATAATTGGATATTTGAGTTTTGCGTTTTTGGGAGAGTTCCCGGGTGTTTGGCCTGGGGGCTCTTTTTTTGTGTGGGTGGGAGGGATGAATGGAGGGAGGGACGAACGGACAGTCTGCCAGCGGGGCGGCTGCATGGTCGTGCCTGGTGCGGTCGTTTCGCCGGGTCATACTAAGCGTCTGAGTCTTCTGCCGTGCAGGGCGCCCCATAACTCGCCATGTACGCTGATGCGTACCTGGCTCAGACAGATGGGGCTTACTCTGCGGCTTGTGGCCGCAGAGTACCTTCCCGTCAGAAGCCCCAGGCGCCAAGTATGACCAGCGGCTTACTCCGACGCACCGGGTCCCGACCATGCAGCCGTCCCGCTGGCAGTCTGTCCGTTCTGTTTTTTTGGGGGTGTGAGGGGTGGTGGTTTGCCGGAAGGGGATGAGCCATCAGCGCTGCGCTGGATGGCTGCAAAGGCTGAGTTTCCTTGTGGTTTGCCGGGAGGTGGTGTGGCATCGGCGCTGCGCTGGATGCGTTGTGGGGTGAGTTGACATCGGCGCTGTGGTGGATGCTGTGGGATGTGGTATTGGTGGTGTGGGGATGGCGGTTTTTGTCGAAGGGTTTTTGTTGACTTTTGCTGGTGGGATGGTTATACTGAAGGTACATATCTGGGAACATTCTGGGCCGTTCGGCTATCTGATCCCCATATGGTTGGTTGTATAAATATGGCGGGGAGGAGCCGGTTGGTTGTGTGAGGCTTTTTCTTTTGCCATCATAGTGAAAGGAGGAGTCTTATGCAGAGGAAGCGGCTTGAGGATATGAATCTTCTGGATGATTTTTTGTTTAATGCGGTGATGACGTTTCCTGGTATTGGTGAGAGGTTATTAACAGTTAAATATAAATTATAAAATCATATAAGTACATGTTGAGTTTTATAAGATATTAGAGTGGAATATTATGGAAAGGAGCTGATGCTTTGAGGAAATATTATTCTATACATGAATTTTCAAAAATTATAGGCGTATCCGCCCAGACATTATGAAATTGGGATGCCAATGGAAAACTTCATCCGCATCATACTACAGTAAGCGGCTATAGATATTATTCTGACGAGCAACTCAACCAGGTAATAAATGTAAAGCCTAAAAATCGCATTACAATTGGATATTGTCGCGTTTCCAGCCATAAACAGAAAGATGATCTGGAACGACAGATTGATAATACTGAAAAATCCGAACAGCAGGAACTTGTTGAAGATCTGGTTCAGATAATCACAGTATTCAGTTGCAAATTACAAGGAAAACGAGCGAATAAAGCTAAGAAACTTATCCGGGAACTGATACAGGAGGAAGTAGATGGTAAAAGCCATAAAAGCAATGTTGATACCAAACAATGTACAGAAAACTAAGATGTTTCAGTACGCAGGTGCTTCAAGATTTGCTTATAACTGGGCTTTGGCAAGGGAAAAAGAAAACTATGAAAAAGACGGAAAATTCATTTCAGATGCAGAACTCAGAAAAGAATTTACAAAGCTTAGACATTCTGATGAATACGCATGGTTATTGAGTATTTCAAATAATGTAACCAAACAGGCAATCAAAGATGCCTGCACTGCTTATAAGAACTTTTTCAAAGGTTTGCAGAAATTCCCAAGATTCAAGTCAAAAAAGAGATCAATGCCGAAGTTCTATCAGGATAATATTAAGATACAATTCAGCAATACTCATGTTAAGTTTGAAGGATTTTCTTCGAGCAGGAAAAGAAATAAACAAAAACTAAATTGGGTAAGACTTGCAGAGCATGGTCGTATTCCTACAGATGCTAAATACATGAATCCGAGAATATCTTTTGATGGGTTGAACTGGTGGATCAGCGTATGTGTGGAATTTCCTGATTGCATAGAAAAACTTAATGATGATGGAATTGGTATAGATCTAGGAATCAAAGATCTGGCTATTTGCTCTGATGGAGCTAAGTATAAGAACATCAATAAAAGTCAGAAAGTAAAGAAACTAGAAAAACAGAAACGCAGATTACAGCGTAGTATCTCTCGTTCTTACGAGAAAAATAAGAAAGGAGAAAGTTACTGCAAAACAAATAATGTAATCAAAAAGGAAAAACTTTTATTAAAACGAAATCACAGATTAACAAATATCCGTAAGAACTATTTGAATCAGACTACATCTGAAATTGTAAGTCGAAAACCAAGATTTATTTGTATTGAAGATTTGAATGTTAGTGGAATGATGAAAAATAGACATTTATCAAAAGCAGTTCAGAATCAGGGGTTTTTTGAGTTTAGAAAGCAGCTTGAACACAAGTGCAGGGATAAAGGGATCCAGCTTATTGTGGCTGATCGGTTTTATCCATCATCAAAGCTTTGCAGTTGCTGTGGAAACATTAAAAAAGACTTGAAATTATCTGACAGAATTTATAAATGTGATTGTGGAAATGTCATTGATAGAGATTTTCAGGCATCTATAAATCTCAAGGCTTATGGAGAAAGAGTTGCAAGCTAACACTAAAACGTTAGTGCAAATATGTACGGGTACGTTAATCCGGAATTTACGCCTATGGAGAGTACAAGAACTTGTGAGTAGATAGATATTTATATCATCAAAAGCATACTCGTTGAAGTAGGAATGAAACATAGAAGTTTATAACTTTTTATAAGTTTTCAGTAACGGATACCAGGGAGGTGAATGCGGTAAATGATGTTTTGAGGGAGTTGCTGGAGATGGTCAGGGTTGTTAAAGAGGATGGAAAGGTTACGGTGGCGTATATGAAGAGTTTTGAGATTGAGCAGATGTGGATTAATAAGGGGATCGAACAGGGGATTAGTCAAGGAATCGCCCAAGGGATTGAACAGGGAATTAGCCAAGGAATCAGCCAGGGAATCACTCAAGGGATTGAACAGGGGCGGAGTGAAGAGAGGGTGAATACGTTGAGGGAGAAGGCGCGTGCGGATCGGCTGGAGAGGGAGCTGAGGAAGCTGCGGAGGAGATGATGTTGTTTGGTTTTGGGAGAGTTCCTGGGTGTTTGGGCCTGGGGGCTCTTTTTTTGTGGGATGAATGGAGGGACGAACGGACAGTCTGCCAGCGGGGCGGCTGCATGGTCGTGCCTGGTGCGGTCGTTTCGCCGGGTCATACTAGGCGTCTGAGGCGCCTGTCGTGCAGGGCGCCCCATAACTCGCCATGTACGCTGATGCGTACCTGGCTCAGACAGATGGGGCTTACTCTGCGGCTTGTGGCCGCAGAGTACCTTCCCGCCAGGTGCCTCAGGTGCCAAGTATGACCAGCGGCTTACTCCGACGCACCGGGTCCCGACCATGCAGCCGCCCTGCTGGCAGTCTGTCCGTTCTGGTTTTGGGGTGTGAGGGAGTGGTGGTTTGCCGGGAGGGGGTGGGCTATCAGCGCTGCGCTGGATGGCTGCAGGGGCTGAGTTTCCTTGTGGTGTGTTGGGAAATGGTGTGGCATCGGCGCTGCGCTGGATGTGGGTGGGGTGAGTTTTTTGGGTTTTGTCGTGAGGGGATTGGGGATAGAGGCTGTTTTGGATAGGGTGTGGTGTTTTTGTGTAATATTTAAATTTATTTTTGGAGTATTTTGGATTATAATTATGGAAAAAGATGGTTGGCCTGATTGACTGGTTGATTGATATCCGGAGTTTTGGTGACTGTTTTGTGGGACTTGAGAGAAGAGCTTCGGATGTGTGATGATGAGGGTTGTGTGATGAGCTTCGGATGTGTGCTGATGTGACTTGAGAGAAGAGCTTCGGATGTGTGCTGATGTGACTTGAGAGATGAGCTTCGGATGTGTGTTGATGAGGGGTGTGTGATGGGCTTCGGATGTGTGTTGATGTGGCTTGTGTGAGGGCTTCGGAGGTTTGTTGGTTTGGTTTTGAGGGTGGTCTTTTGGGGGCTGCCTGGGTTTTGGAGGGGAGTGGAGTGTATGTGTGATTATGTGGTTTTGCCGCTTTTGAATTCGTCTTTTGAGCCTGGGAGGGCTCGGGAGGTTGTTGAGGGGTTTGTGGATGTGGATTTGAGGAATATTGCGCGGGCTGAGCTTTTTTATTTTACGGGGCAGGCGGAGGAGTGTTGTGAGATCACGAGGGGGTATCTGTCCAGCAGGGTTATTGAGCTGAAGCTTTCGGCGTGTATTTTGTATGGGTATTCTAATCTGTCGCTGGGGAATGTGACGGCGGCTAAGCGGGGGATGGAGGGGATCCAGTCCTGTGTGAAGATTGCTATGAAGAAGAAGGTTCCTAAGGATGTTTATGCGTCCTGTCTTCTGGCGGGGTATGTGGGGGCGGTTTTGCTTCATCTGCCTACGGATGGGATGCCTGCTTTTGGGGAGTACAGCAGGATGCTTCCTGAGGGGCTGAGGCTTTTTGCCACGTATGTGATGGCGCACCATACTTATCTTAACGGGGAGATATGGAGTGCTTATGGGATGGGGAAGGCTGCTTTGTTTATGGCGGAGAGGCCGTATCCGATCAGTATGACGTATATCCACTGTATGATGGCGGTGTGTGCGATAAACCGAAAGCATAAGCAGGAGGCGCAGGAGGAGATGCTCCGGAGCTGGGAGCTGGCGAAGATGGATGGGTTTCTGGAGCCTTTTATTGAGCATCATGGGCTTTTGCGGGGGCTGGTCGAGGCTTGTATCCGGAATCGGGATCCGGAGGCGTATCACGAAAGGGGTGATTTCTTTCAGCAGGGGCTGGATGGCGCTTCATAATCCGGAAAACCGGAGAAAGGTTACGGGAGAGCTGTCGACGATGGAGTTTTCTATTGCCATGCTGGCAAGTGGGGGATGGAGCAATAAGGAGATAGGAGAGCATTTGGGGATTTCCATTAATACTGTCAAGCATTACCTTACGGATATCTTTTGCAAGCTGAATGTCAAGAAGCGGGATGAGCTGAAGAAATTCATGTTAAAATAGTGACAGAGGCACTTTTTTATGAAAAAAAGTGCCTTACAAAACAACTATTAGTGTTGTATAATAAATACCACGAATAGTCAGATTTTATTGAAAAATCAGGCGAAAAGAACCAGTGAACGAGTAAGTTAAGAAGGAGGAGTTGAAGGCTGATTTTCGATAGCATCTGATAATGTCAGTATCCTTACCAAAAATGTCTGGTATATTGACACTACAATCACATAAGGGTAAAATATTGTAAAGGTGTAACCTGTTTACTCACCGGCTAAAAACATGAAGCTTTTTTAAGAGAAAGGAATATAAACAGAAGTAAAGTAATAAGAAATACAGTACACGTTAATGCACACACAGGAAAGCGGGAAAGGTATGAAAAAATTAAGGAATAATAAGATCAGAAAACTCCTGGCATTTATGGTGGCTTTGGCGTTGATGGTATCCTGTATGCCGAGTGCATATACGATCTCCGCGAGTGAGGCGTTCGGAGATGGAACGGAGGATATATTTACAGATGGCGAATTTACATCTGAACCAGCGGCCGAAGAATCGACACCGGATGTAAGCAGCGCTGACCAGGAGAAAACGGAACAGGCGCAGCAATCGACGCTTACATATGAAAATGATTCTGTTAAAGTAACAGCAGAGGCACTGGAGGACGGAGCTCTTCCGCAGAATACAGCATTGAAGGCTGACAGCGTAAACGAGAATTCATCCGTATCTTATGATACAGTTTCTCAGAAGCTTTCAGCAGCAGCTACAGACAAGGGCAGCAGCCTGAGAGGTTTTTTTGCGTATGATGTGTATTTTGCTGATGGCGACGGAAACAGAGTCGAGCCGAATGGCAGAGTCAGAGTAACTTTTGAGTACAAGACACCGGCAGCACCGGAGCTTACCGATGCAGCCAGCACGAGTGTAACCGTTGAGAAGCTTCATTATAACAGCAGTACCGGTGATACTGATGTTAACACCTTACAGGCCAACGAGGATCTGAAGGTTCTGAATGTCAACGAGGGCAAACAGATCCAGACACTTCAGGTTGAGACTGGCAACGCAGCTGTTTTTGCCGTTATGTGGGATTCTCCTGAGACAGCAGATGTCGAGGCGGAAGCTGTTTCCGGTAATGGGGACGAGGTGTCTATCGCATCAGAGGAGCTTACGGACGGAGTGGATATTTCGGACGAGCCTGAGCAGGATGCAGCTGAGACACCGGCAGCAGAGAATCCGGAGGTAACTCCTGAGGCAGAGCCTTCTGAGGCTCCGGCGGAGAATCCGGATGCTGAACCTACCGAAGCGCCGACAGAGGATCCGGATGTGGTGGAAGAACCGGCAGAGGATATTGAGAGCCCGGAGGATGTTCCGGCAGCAGATGAGAATGGTGAGACAAGCCTGATCGAGGTTCTGGGAGACGATACGAATCTTCGTATCAGTCCATCTGTCGAGGCAGAGGTTCTGGCAACTGTAAACGCAGGAACACAGCTCACACTTCTGGATACCGTAACAGCAGAGGACGGAGCAACCTGGTACAAGGTTTCCTGGGAAGGAACCGAGGCTTACATAAGAAGTGATATGGCACAGGTTGTTGACAGCAGTGATGAGGCAGAAGAAGTCGAGGATGTGCAGGAAGAAGAAATTCAGCCTGAGATCACCAGATATGATTACACGAGTGACGAAGTCAATGTAAAAGTCACCCTTACCGATCCGGCAGACCTTCCGGACAATGCAGAGCTTTCCGTAACACCGGTAGAGCTCAGCCAGGAAGCCGAAGACCAGATCACCGAAGAAGCGATTAAAGAAAAGAAAGCCATCGAGAAAATCCACGCCTACGATATCAAATTCCTGGTGGACGGCGAAGAGGTTCAGCCAGGTGCTACAGTGAAGGTATCTGTATCTCTGAATGATGAGAAGAAGATCAAGGATGCAGATGTATATCACGTAGACGAGAATGATAACGTTGAAAATATGGATGGCAGCGTTGCCAAGAATGGTGATGTTGAGTTCGAGACGACGCATTTTTCTACTTATGTAATTGTAAATAACAGTCCTAGTAGAAAAGTTAAGGTTACATTACAGCATTATTGCAATAATATTAAAATTTATGCGGATACAGTACGCCATATAGAAGTTGGAGGAAAGATTCCTGATTACAGAGCAACAGAGAATTATAATATAGACAAGGTTGTAGTTGTAAAAGATAATGGAGAAGAAACTCCAGTACATGATATCCATGAAGTACAAGTTGCAAGTGATACAGTTGTAAAAATTTATTATATTCCAAAGCCATCAACTGAAGAAAGTGGAGATGTGGTTTTTTATGATTATCAGGTAAAGCCTAAAAATAATAATAATAAGGGCATTAATGATCTTTCACATTATCAAAAGCGTGATAAAAGTAACATGATGATTATGGGAACTCAAAAACAGACCGGTTTAGGAGATTATAATGCATACGGAGATAATGGTAAAAATGCCAATATCTATGTTGAAAATGATAATAGGGTTACGACCGGTTTAGTAACAGGGCTATCTAATGACTATAAGGAAGTTGTATGGAAAGTTGATCAACCCGGATTTTTTACAGATGATAACTTAGGTGAAGATGAAGGTAAAGAAAAATATACAAGCTACAAGCTGTTGTTTAGCAAGACAGGAAATAATTACAAACTGACCGGAGTAAAGCAGCCAGGAGGTGGTTACTTTAAATGTAATGATAATGGTTCTTACTTCTATCCTTTAAAGGATCCTATAGATGATGGGACAGAAAGAGGACAAGACTATTTCGGAATGAGATATGATATAGAATTCAAGCTTGGAGATTATGTAGGGCCATTGAATTATAAATTTACTGGTGATGATGATTTATGGGTTTTACTGGATGGAAAAAAAGTAGTAATTGATGTTGGTGGTATTCATAAGTCAATTGAAAGTTCTGCTGATTTATGGAAATACCTTGGATTCAAGGAAGGAATAGGAGCATCAACAGATGAAGAAAAAAATAAAACCCATAGGATTACCGTACTTTATATGGAACGAGGTGCTTATGAATCCAATTGTAAGATGGATTTCACAATTCCAGATGCAAGATTTGTAAATGTAGAAAATGTTCCTCTTGCAGATCTTACACTTACAAAGGTTGACTCTAAAGGCAATGGTATTTCCGGTGCGAAGTTCAAACTGGTAAATGATAATGGAGGCGAAACATACCCGATTACAACATCCGATGCTAAAGGTAATGTTACATTTAATAATCTGAAAGAGGGAACTTATACATTAACAGAGGCAGTAGCACCTGATGGATATGTAGCATCTAAAGAAGCTTATAAGGTGGAAGTAACAGTCAGTGGAGATAAGGCAACTGCTAAACTTTATAAGGCGGATGAAAGAACTGAGGTTGCGAATAACCAAATTGTCAACTACACTGAGAAAGAAGAAGCTATAAAAAATTTAACAAGCAGCAAGAAAGTTAAAGTTGATAATTATGGCGAAAGAACTTATCAGGTTGATCTGAACGCGGAGTTGACAGGACGAGAATCCGGAGTTGAAGCAAAGGGTGCCAGTGTTGTAATGGTATTGGATGCCAGTGATTCTATGACGAAGAGTATAAGTAAGACGGATCAAACTAAAAAGTATGAGGCTTTAAAAACTGCAGCAGAGACATTTGTGGATACTTTAAGTAAGAAATCGAAAGAAAGTCGAATTTCAATTATCTGGTATAGCGGTACTGAAGGAAGTAATCCCACCATAGAGACATTGGACTTCCAGAGCTTGGATGAAAATGGAGTAGCAGCTTTAAAAAACAATATTGATGCTAAAAAGGAGAAGGATTTTGATGGTGGAACACCAATGGGATCTGCATTGGAAGCTGCGAAGAATCAGTTGGCAAAAGTAAAGGATCAGTCAAATAAATATGTTGTGTTTATGACAGATGGTATGCCGGGATATTGGACTAAATATAACAACAAGAATTGTATGACGGCAAATAAAGCAGTTAATAATGCAAAAGAGATAAAACCGAATGCGATTCTGTATACGGTTGGTGTAGGACTTAGCGAAACGGAGAAATTTAAATGGAAAGTAGGGCATTCTGATAAATCTCCAGATTTTGGTCATCTTTCAAAGCATGATTTACTTACTACAGGATCGGATTTTCTGAGCAATTATATAGCAACTGAAGCTAAAGGCACCAATAAGTATGCATATGATACAAGTGATGTTACAGGTCTTGTAAATACATTTGACGTTATTGCAGGAAAAATCGGTGATCTGTTTACAATTCAGCCACAGAAGATAGTAGATACTATTGATCCACGATTTGAACTCACAGAAACAGGTTTAACTCAGTTGGCTAATAATTGTCATCTTGGAAAAGGAACTATTGAAACCAAAGATGGTTCGACAGAAATCATTTGGAAAGATAGTAAAACAAAAGAAGAATTAGGTAAAGTAACAATTATTAAAAATTCAAATGGTTCAACTACAATTACTTGGACCGGCGGCGCAGCGAAGATTGGAAACAAGGAAGCTACAGAAGCGAAAGATCAGGGCTGGAAAGCAAGCTTCCAAATCAAAGCAAAGGATGATTTCATTGGCGGAAATATGGTACCGACCAATGGCGCAGATTCCGGTATTTATCTGGATAATGAGTCTACCAGATTTTTTGATCAGCCATCTGTAAATGTTAAATTACTGAGTCTTTCTATTGGCAATGATGAAACAACTGTTTTCAAGGGAGAAAGCATTGATCCGTCAGGATATGCAAATGAACTTGCTAAAACATTAAAAGTTGTAGAACTGGATGGAAAGACTACTACGATTACAGGTATGAATCCTGTGACAGGTGAAGGCGATTCCAAAACACCGACATTCCCGACACTGATGGGTGATCAGAAGAAGGAATTAACTGAAAAAGGTACGATCACACTTGACACAAATAAAGATGGTTCTCATCAATATGAGTACACTTATCCAGGGACAAATGAGCCGGTAGGATATTTCACTTATACGTATAAGTTATCCGATAATCCAGGCGGAAACATGGGAGTTCATGAAGCTTCAACGGTTGGAAAAGCAGTAGAGAAGTATGAGCTTGAGGTAACATACTATCCGTATTCCAAAGACACCAGAAAAGGCATGGATGCGCTTAACAATGTAAAAGAACCTGCTACAAGTGATGGTGGCACAGAGGTTGCTGATAAGGATATCGAAGCGGTTACCGGTACTTATACAGTAAATGTAATCGCCGGACAGATTAAGATTACCAAGAAGCTTCCAGATGGTGAGATAGCTCAGCAGGATGCTGAATTTACATTTGAAATCTATAAAGTAACAACAGGTGAAAACGGAGAGAAAGTTGAAACGAAACTTAAAACCGAACCGACACCAATAAAAGCAACGATAAACAAAGGTCAGAATGTAGCGAAATTTAGTAATAACGAGAGTATTACAATTGCAAATTTGGCCAAAGGCGAATATGTTGTAAGAGAGGTATCTAACAGCGGTTATACATTGGAAACAGCTGTATATGACGACACAGAAGCAACGAATTGTAAGGCTGTTAATAATGAGACAACTGTTAATAATGAGACAACTAAAGATGTTACTTTTACAATTGGTACCGACAGAAAGGGCAAAAATGCATTAGAGGCAAAAGAGCTGAAAGCCCAAAATGTTGATTATGCATCTTATGCTGGTCCAGGATGCGTTGGAAAAGCTGATTTTACCAACAAAGAAATTGTATCTGATGTAAATTTCGTAAAGATCGATGCGGTAAAAGATCTGCAGGTTAATACAATTACTATAAGCGGTGCAGAGTTTAAGCTTTGTAAAGCAGATGCTGACTGGAAGCAGGGTGATGTAGTAAAAGATAATGTGGAATCTGGTGCGAATGGAGCATTTGGATTTGAAAAACTGGTTCCAGGTAACTATCTGTTGATAGAAACAAAAGCCGCTACAGGTTATTCTTTACCGCAGAATCCATGGAAGATCACAGTTGCTACGGATGGAACAGTTACAGTAACTAAGAATAATGGAACAGTAATCACACCAATAACGAGTGGTGATAAGAATGTCTACCAGATCGAAAACACTAAGGTATATTCCTTACCAGAATCCGGTGGACCGGGAACCTATGGATTTACAATCAGTGGTGTAGCGATTCTTGCAACTGCACTCCTGTTGTTTATAAATAATAAACGAAGGGAGGAAGAAGCAAAGAGATCGTAACACATTAATTGTAAATGGCCGATGAAGGGCGAAAAAGAAAAATGCAGAGAAAGAAAGGAGCAAACCTTATGAAAAATTTATTTAAAAAGATTGGTGCATTATTAGTGGCAGCGGTTATGGTACTGTCTATGTGCACAGCGGTTTTTGCAGATGATCGTGCGACTATCACATTAACAAATTTTGCAGATGCGGATTCATTAAAGTATATGCAGATTATTGAACCGGATCAGACTCAGCCAACAGGTTGGAAATTTAGTAATGAAGTAGCTGAAAATGCATTTAAAGCAGCAACAAAAAAAGATGCTCAGACTACATTATGGATGCTTATTCTTAAAGCTAATCCAGATGCAACGTCAAATCGCGAATTGAATATTCCAGAAGGCACAACTGCTATTAGCAATGCAGATATTGATAAAGCTTTAAGTACTATTAAATCTAATAAAGCTGCTCAGTGGACTACATTAGAAAATAAAGAGAGTCTGGATGTAAGCGTAGCAGGTGTGTATGCATTCGATGCTAAAAAGGATAAATATACTTACAAAATAGCAACAGCATATGTAGGATTTGGTGCTTATGATAAAGAAAAAGTACCAACACTTCAGAATACAAGCGTGGAGGCAAAAAGATCACATCTGGATATTGAAAAAACTGTTGGTGATGAGGATCATGCAGTTGCAATTGGTGATGTAGTTGAATATACAATCAAAACATACGTTCCTTACATTGACGCAAACAATACAGGAAGTAGAACATTTAGAATTACAGATGAAATTAAAGGTGCTGACTATGTGTTAGGTGAAGACGGAAATGTAGCTGGAACAGTTGTATTAGGCGATGGGAAAAATGCTATTTCAGTTGGGACTACTATTGTTCCAACTGAAAATGACAAACATTCCTTTGAGATTAATTTAGACAGCTTAGTTGCAAATGCAGACAATCCCAATGCAGGTGTGTTAGTTACTGTTAAATATAATGCAAAGATTACTAGCGTAACTGTAGAGAACACTGCTAAGGGCCACAAGAGTGATGAAACATATGGTGGTACTAATGATAATGTTAAGCTTTACACCGGTACTATTGTATTAACAAAGATTGATGCTAAGTCGGAAACAACGAAACTTGCAAATGCTGAATTTACAGTGCATGAAGTAACAACAAAAGATAACCAAGAAGTTGTAGGAGAGGCATTAACGTTTGATTATGATCAGAAAACAGGTGTTTACACATATAATCCTGATTCCCGTAGAACAACCGTGGTTACAAATGCAAATGGTGAGGTAACAGTTAAAGGTTTAGATAAAGGCAAGTATCACTTTAAAGAGACAAAAGCACCAAATGGTTATTCAATTAATGAAGCTGGTGCGGATATTAATCTTACCTTTGAGGGAAATGTAGCAAAAGCTGAATTTAAAAATACTAGTGGTAAATTGAAAGATTCAAGACTTTCATCCCTTCCATCCACAGGTGGCATGGGAACATACCTCTTCACTATCATCGGTGTTGTAGTTATGGCTGGCGCAGCTGGTGCTTTCTTCATCAGCCGCAGAAAAGGATCTGAGGAGTAATCGTTTGATTGCCGGATCGATTCAATTCAAAAATTATTTATAAGCAACGACAAAGCAAGTATTAAAACAAAGTAGTAAATCTTTTACCGCCCGGCCCTTTCGGGGGCCGGGAGTGGTAAATACAACAGTATGGAGAAACCTATGAGAAAGAATAAGAAGAAAAAATATATTGGACTTGGTTTGCTGTTTCTGATAGGGTTGTCCATACTGCTGTATCCAATGGTCAGTGATGCCTGGAACCGGTACAGGGACAGCCTGCTGATCAGTAATTATAGCAGCAGTGTTTCTTCGGATGATAATTCGGAGAAGATTGACAGCATGTGGAAGGCAGCGCAGGAGTATAACGAACAGATCAAGCAGGAAAGTGTGCCGGATGCCTTTTCCGTGAGGGATGGCCAGACGGACAGTACATATGAGTCTCTTCTGAACCTGAATGGTGATGGAATGATGGGGTATGTGGAGATTCCTGTGATCGATGTGAGCATTCCAATCTATCATTACACGACAGATGAGTCTCTGGAGAAGGGTGCCGGTCATTTGTTCGGCAGCAGTCTTCCGGTTGGCGGCAAGAGTACCCATTGTATTTTGTCGGCACACAGAGGACTTCCAAGTGCGAAACTTTTTACAGATCTGAATCTTGTGGAAGAGGGAGATGTTTTTTACCTGCATGTGCTGGGTAAAACGCTTGCTTACGAGGTGGATCAGATTCTTACCGTTCTTCCGGAGCAGACAGAGTCTCTGGGTATCACGGATGGGGATGATTATGTAACGCTGGTTACGTGTACGCCTTATGCGGTGAATACGCACAGACTTCTGGTGAGGGGACACAGAGTTCCGATGAAGGCTGCGAAGGCGGTTCAGAAAACAGAGAAGAAGGTTACCGGAATCACCAATCCGACGCTTCCGATGCTTGCTCTCTGTGTTGTGATCGGAATTGTGATCGCGGTGATCCTAGTTGCCGGTATCAATTCTGTTCAGAACAAAAAACGACGCAGGAAATGATTTATGGCTAAAAAGAAAAAAAAGAAAAAGAGTAATGTTGTCCTGAACATTTTTATCGCCCTGGTGTTTCTGGCGGGGGCGGGGGTGTTCCTTTATCCTACGATCAGTGATATGTGGAACCAGTACCGTAACGCCCAACTGGTCAGTAAGTACGAGGAAGCGGTAACGGAGCTTTCGGACAATGACTATGACAGGCTGTGGAAAGAGGCGAAGGAGTATAATGCCGAGCATCCGGTGAATGCCATTGTAGATGCTTTTGAGGAAGAGGATACTTATGAGCTGAGTCATCCTTATGACAGGGTTCTGGATCCGAACGGTGATGGTCTGATGGGGAGTATCGAGATCCCGAAGATCAAAGCGAAGCTGGCTATCTATCACGGACTGAGCAAGACCGTGCTGGAAAAGGGTGTGGGCCACGTGGAGGGCACCAGTCTTCCTATCGGAGGCAAGAGCACCCATGCGGTTCTGGCGGCGCATCGAGGTCTTCCTAACGCAAAGCTTTTTACAGATCTGGATCAGATGGAAAAGGGAGATATTTTTATCCTGCATATTCTTGGCAAGAATCTGGCCTACAAGGTGGATCAGATCAAGACGGTGCTTCCGGATGAGACCAGTGACCTGGATATTGTTGAGGGTGAGGATCATGTGACACTGGTTACGTGTACGCCTTATGCGGTGAATACTCACAGACTTCTTGTTCGTGGTATTCGGACGAAGTATGTGGAGGAAGAAGTTACTAAGAATGACGAAACGATTCCGCAGAAGCTTGCGGTTGTGGATCCGAAGAGGGTTCTTGCCGGCGGTGCGGCAGCGCTTGTTATTCTGATTCTGCTGATTTACCTGATTGTCCGCCGCAAGGATAAAAAACGCAGAATGAAACAGCTTTCAGAAAGGAAAGAGGAGGCAGAGAGCGATGAAAAATAGAAGAAAGCAAGGAAAAATATTCCGGAGCCTTCTGGCTGTTCTGATGCTGACGGCTATGCTGGTCACGAGTGTTTTGCAGCCGGTTTTCGCCGGGGATTATGTAGCTGGAACAATGGGTAATCTGACGTTGACAGTTCAGCAGGCGGATGAGGAAGGAAATCAGACTCCGCTGCCGGGTGTAGGGCTGACGATCTACAGGGTTGGCAGTGTGAATTTTGATGGCAATGTGCATTTCGTGCTGGATGAGGCACTGGCTGCCGCTGCAATCGATTTTGATTCCATCACGACGGCTGACGGCTGGTATGAAGCAGCAGGGCAGCTGGCAGATATGATCAGCAGCGGAAGCGTGGATGTGTGGGGTCTGTCCAGAACCTCTGATGCAGAGGGTAATATTACTGTTACCGATCTGGCTGAGGGCATGTATCTGGTGGTGCAGACAGATGCGAACAGCAGTGTTATGGTTTCACCGATGCTGATCTCCGTTCCTTTTGCAGATCAGGAGCAGGGCTGGATGTATGATGTGCAGGCATATCCGAAGACTTCAACGAAACAGCATACACAGATCCAGGTTACGAAGAGAATCTATAATGTTGATGAGAATGACAATGTGATTCCTCTGGAAACGAAAGAGGATGTAACTTATAAGGTTGGCGTTTTTTCGGATCAGGAAGGTACGATCCCGTTCCGTGATGATTATTTAAAGGATATCCATATCCAGAATGCTTCCAGTGGTACAGCTACATGGACGGATGTTCCGGATGGCACCTATTATGTATTTGAGCTGGATGAGGATGGAAATCTTCTTCAGCAGAATACGAAGATCGAGGTGGATGAGGAGAATCTTTACTACTACAATGTAACGAAGCTGAATGGCGAGAGTGAAGAGAAGTCCAATCAGGTTGTGATCGGTGGAGATAGTGGTGCTGCTGAGGCAGTGGCTTATGTAAATAACTATTATACAAAGATTTCCGATATATTCAGCCGTAACGGATTTATCAACATTAAGAAGAATGTGATGATCGATGGTGTTGCTTCTACTGTGGATGATACGTTCTATGCAGGTGTGTTCTCCACTGAGAGTAACGGTGAGCTGACGCTTGAGAAGGTAGTGACTCTGAAACAGAATGATAGTGTTCAGGTAATGTTGGATCTTCCAAAGGATCAGGAGATCAACAGTGTTACTTATACTGTTCTGGAGACGGATAAGGATGGAAATCCGGTTGATGATGATACCTTTAAGTATACAGTTACCGGTCAGGGTGAGGTTACACTGAATAATGATAACCGATATACTGTAACAAAGGAGATCACCAACAGTCTTTCTTCCGAGCCGACACCGATTCCGACTGTTACACCTGGTGGAAATCATGGTGGAAATGATCGGATCACTCCGATCCCGAATAACGGCACAGCGGGCGGAACTGCTCCGAACGATACCAGCGGTACAGCAAGACGTTCTGTAAAGACCGGCGATGATACACCGATCGGCGTATGGGTTGGAATCCTTGCAGCAGCGATCATTGTTGGCGGTGGTGCAGCTTATGGAGTTAAGAGAAAGAAGAAAAAATAAATAACGGATCGTTCTGAAGGATGATCGATGGAAGAACCGGGCGATGTGGACGCCCGGTTCTTTTTTGAAATATTTACGTATTGGGGATGAAAAAGCAGCGGGTGATATTTTTTCTCGAAAATTGCTCTTGACATTTTGGTATGATAAGTATATTGTATGTGTTGCAGCAAATTTCATAAAAGATAGCCTTTTATTCAGAGTGGTGGAGATACAAAGGATCTGTGAAGCCACGGCAACCCCGGATAACCCAGGAAGGTGCCAACCTGAGCGAGCAATCGAACAATAAGAGGATTGTTTACAGAATTTAAACAGTCCGGATTGTACGGGCTGTTTTTTATGTATATAACCATTGTTTTATTACAAAAGGAGAAGATCATGGAGAAAATTTTATTTACATCTGAATCTGTAACTGAGGGTCATCCTGACAAGGTCTGCGACTCTATTTCCGATGCGATCCTTGATGCTATGATGGCACAGGATCCGATGAGCCGTGTTGCTTGCGAGACTGCTACTACAACAGGTCTTGTACTTGTTATGGGTGAGATCACAACCAAGGCTAATGTTGATATCCAGAAGATCGTTCGTGATACGATCCGTGAGATCGGATATGACAATGCGGATTATGGCTTTGACGCAGATACCTGTGCGGTTATCACATCACTTGACAAGCAGTCCACAGATATCGCTATGGGTGTTGACAAGGCTCTTGAGCAGAAAGAGGATGATATGAATGAGGACGAGCTGGATTCCATCGGTGCCGGTGACCAGGGTCTTCAGTTTGGTTATGCTTCCAATGAGACTGAGGAGTATATGCCATATGCCATCAACATGGCTCACAAGCTTGCTCAGCAGCTGACAAAGGTTCGTAAGGACGGCACTCTGAAATATTTAAGACCGGATGGAAAGACTCAGGTTACTGTAGAGTATGATGAGGCCGGCAAGCCGAAGAGAATCGATGCTGTTGTATGCTCTACACAGCATGATCCGGATGTTACTCAGGAGCAGATCCATGAGGATATTAAGAAGTATGTTTTTGATGCGATCATTCCGGCTGATATGGTTGATGCGGATACGAAGTATTTCATCAATCCGACAGGTCGTTTTGTTATTGGCGGACCTCACGGTGACAGTGGTCTGACAGGTCGTAAGATCATCGTTGATACCTACGGCGGAACAGGACGTCACGGCGGCGGTGCTTTTTCCGGTAAGGATTGCACAAAGGTTGACCGTTCTGCTGCTTATGCTGCACGTTATGTTGCAAAGAACATTGTTGCAGCCGGTCTTGCTGACAAGTGTGAGATCCAGCTTTCCTATGCGATCGGTGTTGCGCATCCGACTTCTGTCAGTGTGAATACCTTCGGAACAGGTAAGCTTTCTGAGCCCAAGCTTGTTGAGATCGTTCGTGAGAATTTTGATCTTCGTCCGGCTGGTATCATCAAGATGCTTGACCTTCGTCGTCCGATCTACAAGCAGACTGCTGCTTATGGTCATTTCGGCCGTACAGATGTTGATCTTCCATGGGAGCATCTGGACAAGGTTGAGACTCTGAAGAAGTATCTTTGCAACAGCTACGAATAATCGTTTCAGAAGAATAAAGAGTGAAGCCCCCCGGTAGTATCAGTACCGGGGGCTTTTTTATAGAAAATTTAGAGATAGGGAATATAGTTTATGTTATAATACGTGTATGTGAATGTGTGAATTTATAAAGGACGGAGATACAGATGAAGTTAAAAACACGTATTATTGTGGGCTTCGTTGCGATCATCTTGCTGCCGTTGCTTCTTTTTTCCGCAAGTCTGTACGGGTTCAGCCAGACGCAGGCGAGGCATGTGCAGGAGAGCAGCAGCCAGGCTTCGGACTCCAGCCAGATGGTCTATGATATTTCTCTGGCGCAGTCTTCCAGTAACCAGGTGAAGCTGATGGCCAAGGATATGATCCTGACCGCAACGATCATCCTTGTTTTTACTGCTTTGTCAGTGGGGCTGTGGATCTACAGGAGTATTGCGGTTCCGCTGGTGAAGCTTAAGAAGGCTACCAAGAACATCAAGGAGGGGAATCTGGATTTTGTGCTGGAGGTTGAGGGGAATGATGAATTTTCCCAGCTTTGCCAGGATTTTGAGGAGATGCGTAAGCGTCTGAAGGAGTCCACGGAAGAGAAGATCCTGATGGATAAAGAGAACAAAGAACTGATCAGTAATATTTCCCATGACCTGAAGACTCCGATTACTGCAGTGAAGGGCTATGTGGAAGGCATTATGGATGGTGTGGCGGATACGCCGGAGAAGATGGACCGGTATGTGCGTACCATTTATAATAAGACCAATGAGATGGATCACCTGATCAATGAGCTGACCTTTTATTCCAAGATCGATACCAACCGTATTCCGTATACGTTCAGCAAGCTGAATGTGGAGGATTATTTTTCGGATTGTGCGGAGGAGCTTGGGCTTGAGATGGAGACCAGGGGAATCGAGCTTGTGTATGCCAATTATGTGGAGAAGGGTGTGCAGGTTATTGCGGATGGTGAGCAGATCCGCCGTGTGATCCATAATATTGTGAGTAATGCCATTAAGTATATGGAGAAGCCAAGGGGGATCATCCAGCTTCGGGTGAAGGATGTGGGTGATTTTATCCAGGTGGAGATCGAGGATAACGGCAAGGGGATTGCCGCCAAGGATCTGCCGTATATTTTTGACCGTTTTTACCGTACCGATGTTTCCAGGAATTCTTCCAAGGGAGGAAGCGGTATCGGACTTTCCATCGTAAAGAAGATCATGGAGGATCATGGTGGAAAGGTCTGGGCCACAAGCCGGCTGGGGATCGGAACGATCATGTATTTTGTTCTCAGAAAATATCAGGAGGTACCGATGAATGAGTAGGATTTTGATCATAGAGGATGAGGAAGCGATCGCGGATCTGGAGAAGGATTATCTGGAGCTTTCGGGTTTTGAGGTGGAGATCGAGAACCGTGGTGATACGGGGCTTGTACGTGCCATGAAGGAGGAGTTTGATCTGATCATCCTGGATCTGATGCTTCCGGAGGTGGATGGCTTTGATATCTGCAGGCAGGTCCGTGAGGAGAAGAATACGCCGATCATTATGGTTTCTGCCAAGAAGGATGATATCGATAAGATCCGCGGACTGGGTCTTGGTGCGGATGATTATATGACCAAGCCGTTCAGCCCAAGTGAGCTGGTTGCACGTGTGAAGGCGCATATGGAGCGTTATAACCGGCTGGTTGGTTCCAATGTGCGTAAGAATGATGTGATCGAGATCCGTGGTATTAAGATCGATAAGACGGCCAGGCGTGTGTGGGTCAATGGTGAGGAGACGACGTTTACTACCAAGGAGTTTGATCTTTTGACTTTTCTGGCTGAGAATCCGAACAGGGTTTTTACAAAGGAGGAGCTTTTCCGGGAGATCTGGGATATGGAGTCTGTGGGTGATATCGCTACGGTTACGGTGCATATCAAGAAGATCCGTGAAAAGATCGAGTTTAATACGGCCAAGCCTCAGTATATTGAGACGATCTGGGGTGTGGGGTACCGGTTTAAGGTGTGAGTCTGTGGGGAAGGCTTCGGATGGAGCTGCTGCAGGTGTATGAGTGCAGATCGGAATGATGGTGTATGATCTGCCGGGTGCTTTTGAGAGGAGTGGAGATATGCCGCTGTTGAGGGAAAGAATTTATACGATAGAGGATATTTATGCTTTGCCGGAGGGTGAAAGAGCGGAACTGATCGATGGACATATTTATTATATGGCGCCGCCGAATACGATGCATCAGAGGATTTCAAGTATTTTGTCCAGAAAGATAGGTAACTATATAGATTCTAACAAGGGCAAATGTGAGGTGTTTGCCGCACCGTTTGCGGTGTATCTGGATGAGAAGACGAATACTTATGTGGAACCGGATGTTTCTGTTATCTGTGATCCGGATAAGCTGGATGACAGGGGATGTAAGGGGGCTCCGGACTGGATCATCGAGATCGTTTCTCCGGCGAGCAGGCGTATGGATTATTATACCAAGCTGTTTAAATACAGGACTGCCGGTGTGAGAGAGTACTGGATCGTGGATCCTGTGAAGAAGCTGGTAATGGTGTATGATTTTGAAAATGAGGATACGGAGCAGTATACATTTCAGGATTCGATCAAGGTGGGAATCTATGAGGAGCTGAGGATCGATTTTGCTGAGATGTGATAAAAATGGAGGGGAATATCGTCTGGTGATAGCCCCTCCTTGTTTTTTGGCAAAAAAATAGAACGCCGTCGCAACGCCGTCCTTACAAAAACACAAAGTGTTTTTTGATTCTGAAATTATTATATGTGCGAGATGATATTTTGTCAACCTGTTTACTGCGAAAATTTACCACGGTATACATCCGACTTAGATGCAAAAATCTGAAATATGGATAATCGTCAGTGACAGAAAAATTCGTTTCAGGTATAATGAAACTAACTATGATATTGATATGGGGAAAGTAACAGAGGTGGATTTTTTGAAAGGACGAACTATGGAAGACAGATTATACAAGAAATTGGAAGCGTACGGTAAGAGTGATTTTTATCCGTTTCATATGCCGGGGCATAAGAGGAATCCGCTGGCTGTGGAGGGGGATTTTCCGGTGGAGATGGATATTACGGAGATTGACGGGTTTGATAACCTGCATCATGCTGAGGATATTTTGAAAAGGGCGCAGGAGGATGTTGCACGGCTTTATGGTGTGCCGGAGAGTTTTTACAGTATTAATGGAAGCTCCGGGGCGATCCTGGCGGCGGTGTCTGCGGCTGTGGATAAGGGGGGACAGATCCTGGTGGCAAGGAACTGCCATAAGGCGGTTTACCATGCGATTTATCTGCGGGAGCTGAGTGCCACGTATATTTATCCACAAGAGGATCCGAAATTGGGGATAAACGGAGGGATTTCACCCGGCCGTGTGGAAATGTATCTGGCGGAAAATCCGGAGATCCAGGCGGTGCTGATCACTTCACCGACTTATGACGGGATCGTGTCGGATGTGGCTAGGATCGCGGAGATCGCGCATCACTATGGTGTGCCGCTGATCGTGGATGAGGCTCACGGGGCGCATTTTCGGTTTTCGGATTATTTTCCGGTGTCTGCGGCGCAGCTTGGTGCGGATGTGGTGATCAACAGTGTGCATAAGACGCTGCCCTGTCTGACCCAGACGGGGGTGATCCACCTGTGCAGTGATCGTGTGAGCCGGGAAAAACTGAAGCGTTTTCTGGGAATCTATCAGAGCAGCAGTCCTTCTTATATTCTTATGAGCAGCATTGATGCGTGCATGGATAAGCTGGAGCGTGAGGGGGATGAGATGTTCCGTGTGTTTACGGAGAATCTGGAAAAAGCACGCAGGCGTCTTTCCGAGTGTAAGTATATCCGGCTGGTAACGCCGCAGGCCTGTGAGTGCCAGAGAGTTTTTGATTTTGACAGATCCAAGATATTGCTTTCTACTGTGGATAGTTCGCTGAACGGCCGGGAGCTGCATCAGATCCTCCGGAGGGAGTTTCATCTGGAAATGGAGATGGAGGCGGAGAATTATGTGCTGGCGCTGGCAGCTGTGGGTGATACGGCGGAGGGTTTTGAGCGGCTTTGTGATGCTATTGAAGAGATCGACCGCCGTGAATCGTTAAAATATAGAGAAGAGGCTGTGGAGAAGGAGCCTTTGAAAAACGGAAAAATGAAGCAGATCATGCGGATCTCCCAGGCTATGGATGCGGAGAGTGAGCGGTGTCCTCTGGATGAGTGTATCGGACGGACGTCCGGAGAGTTTGCGTATCTTTATCCGCCGGGGATCCCGCTGATCGTTCCGGGGGAACAGATTTCTGGACATTTCGTAAAAAATGTGAGAAGATACCTGGAACAGGGCTTTGAGGTCCAGGGCCTGAGCGACCAGACCAGTGAGACGGTGTGTGTTGTGAGAAATGAGATGTAACAGAGGAGACATATGGGAAAGATTTTTTACATTATGGGAAAAAGCTCTTCCGGTAAGGACAGTATTTACAGACAGCTGGAGAAGGATCAGGAGCTGGGGCTTAAGCGGCTTGTGATCTATACTACCCGTCCGATCCGGGATGGAGAGATGAATGGAAGAGAATATTTTTTTGCGGATGAGAATAAACTGAAGGAGTTCCGAAGAAACGGGAAGCTGATCGAGGCGCGTACTTATCAGACGGTTTACGGGCCGTGGACATATTTTACTGCGGATGACGGGCAGGTGTCTGTGGGAAATGACAGCTATCTGGGGATCGGTACACTGGAGTCTTTTGTGAGGCTCCGGGAGTATTACGGCAATGAAGTGATGTGGCCGGTTTATATAGAGGTGGAAGACGGAGAACGTCTGGAGCGTGCGCTTGCCAGGGAGAAGACCCAGGAGGTGCCGAAGTACGAGGAGATGTGCAGGCGTTTTCTGGCAGATCAGAATGATTTTTCCGAGGAAAATATTCTTAAAGCAGGTATATGGAAGCGTTTTGAGAATCATAATCTGGATGAATGTGTGAAGGAGATCGTAAATTATATAAAATCTGTACAATAAGGAAAAATAGTTTTTTTTATACAGAAGATTATGTTATAATTAGTTGAAAGATGTCCGCCGGGTATAACGGAGGGCACAAAAGGCAGAAAGAGGTGATTCTTATGGCAGGATTTCATGACATCATCGGCCATGACGATATAATCAGGCATTTGAAGAATGCAATAGAGACAGGAAAGGTATCCCATTCTTATATTTTTACAGGGGAACCGGGATCCGGCAAGAAGCTTCTTGCGGGGACTTTTGCGGCAGCGCTGCAGTGTGAATCGGGAGAGTCTGAACCGTGTATGACTTGTGATTCCTGTAAGAAGGTGATCGGCAAGAATCATCCGGATATCATTACAGTAACTCATGAGAAGCCTGGAAGCATCAGCATTGACGAGGTGCGTGACCAGGTTGTGCGTGATGTGGATATCAAGCCGTACTGCAGTCCGTATAAGATCTATATCATTCCAGATGCGGAGATGATGACGGTGCAGGCGCAGAATGCCATTTTGAAAACTATCGAGGAACCGCCGGAATATGCGGTGATCATGCTGCTGACAAGCAATATCGACAGTCTTCTTCCTACGATCCGTTCCAGATGTGTGCGTCTGGATCTGAAGGTGGTGGATGACAGTCTTGTGAAGGAATATCTGATGGAGCATCTTCAGGTGCCGGATTATCAGGCTGAGATCGATGCGTCTTATGCGCAGGGCAGTATCGGCAAGGCGAAGGAGGCTGCGACTTCTCAGGAGTTTGCGGATATGACTGCCAATGCCCTGAAGATTTTGAAATATGCCAATTCCATGGAGGTTTATGAGCTGACAGAGGCAATCAAGACTTTGACTGCTGATAAGAATAATATCAATGATTATCTGGATATTTTCCAGTTCTGGTTCCGCGATGTTCTGATGTTTAAGGCAACAAGGGAAATTGACAACCTGGTTTTTAAACAGGAGATTAATTTTATCAGAGAGCAGGCCAGCGAGCGTTCTTATGAGAATATCGAAAAAATCCTTGAGGCACTGGAGAAGACGAAGGTGCGTCTCCGTGCCAATGTTAATCTCGAACTTGCCCTGGAGCTCCTGTTCCTGACAATTAGGGAGAAATAGAATGGAAAAGGTAGTTGGAGTCAGATTTCGTAACGTTGGTAAGATTTATTATTTTAATCCTAAGAATTATAAGGTGAAGGTCGGCGATCATGTGATCGTGGAGACTGCCCGTGGTGTGGAGTATGGCCGTGTTGTCCTGGAGCCGCGCAGCGTGAAGGAGGACGAGGTGGTCCATCCGCTGAAGGAGGTTCTCCGTGTTGCAACGAAGGAGGACGAGGACCATGAGGCTGAGAACCGTCAGAAGGAGAAAGAGGCTTTTAAGATCTGCAAGAAGAAGATCCGTGAGCATGGGCTTGAGATGAAGTTGATCGATGCGGAGTATACCTTTGATAATAACAAGGTGCTGTTTTATTTTACAGCGGATGGCCGTATTGATTTCCGGCAGCTGGTTAAGGATCTGGCGTCTGTGTTTAAGACCAGGATCGAGCTTCGTCAGATCGGTGTCCGTGATGAGACGAAGATCCTTGGCGGTATTGGTATCTGTGGAAGGACGCTTTGCTGTCATACGTATCTTTCGGAGTTTGCGCCGGTTTCCATCAAGATGGCGAAGGAGCAGAATCTTTCTCTGAACCAGACGAAGATTTCAGGTGTTTGTGGTCGTCTGATGTGCTGTCTGAAGAATGAGCAGGAGACTTATGAGGAGCTGAACCGGAATCTTCCGGGTATCGGTGATATTGTGACGACGCCGCAGGGTGTTTCAGGTACGGTCCAGAGTGTGAATGTTCTCCGGCAGATGGTTAAGATCGTGGTTGAGGTGAATGACGAGAAGGAGATCCAGGAGTTTCCGGTCCGTGATCTGAGGTTCCGCCCTAAGAGAAAAAAGGGTAAGGGTGGTGCCGGTTCTGCTGACCATGAGGAGAAAGAGGTTAAAAAGGGAGATTCGAAGCCGAATGAGAAGTGATCTGGTTTATTGCGGTGAGCGTGTGGATGATCTTCAGAATGGGTTGTTTGTGATCCAGGATCCGAAGAAGTTTTGCTTTGGGATGGATGCGGTTCTGTTGTCTGGTTTTGCCCGGGTGAAGAGGGGTGAGGTTGCGCTGGATATGGGGACCGGTACGGGGATCATTCCGATCTTGCTTTCTGATCGTACGGATGGGGAGCATTTCACGGGGCTGGAGATCCAGCATGAGTGTGCGGAGATGGCTGACCGTAGTGTGAGGTATAATGGTCTTGAGGACAGGGTTCGGATCGTTGAGGGTGATATCAGGGAGGCTGCCGGGATTTTTGGGGCGGCTTCTTTTGATGTGGTGACGTGTAATCCGCCGTATATGATCGGGCAGCATGGGTTGACGAATCCGCATCTTCCGAAGGCGATCGCGAGGCATGAGATTTTGTGTTCGTTTGATGATGTGGCTTGTCAGGCTGCCCGGGTCCTGAAGGATAGGGGGCGGTTTTTTCTGGTGCACAGGCCGTTCCGGCTTGTGGAGCTGATGGCGACTTTGACGAAGTATAAGCTGGAGCCTAAGAGGATGCAGCTGGTGTATCCTTTTATTGATAAGGAGCCGAATATGGTGTTGATCGAGGCTTGTAAGGGCGGGAATTCCAGGATTCGGGTTGAGCGGCCGCTGGTGGTTTATGAGCGGCCGGGGGTTTATACGGAGGATGTTTTGGAGTTGTATCGGATGGTGTGAATGTTGTGATGTTGTGGCTTAGGGTGGCTGCCTGGTTGGTTGTTTGGTTGGTTGTTTGGTTGGTTGTGAGAGATTGGGTGGCTGTGGTACTTCGGTTGGTGAAGGGACGGCGAGGGGAGGCAGGCTGCTGGTGGTGACACGCTGCGCCCCCTGCTCGGCTGCGGCGCCGGTTTGCTGCCATTCGCGCAAACTCGCTTCGCTCAAACAGTGCGCTCGGTGGCAGCAGCTATCCTCACCTCGCTGACGGGGGCTCCGCTAACGTCACCACCAGCAGCCTGCCTCCCCTCACCTGAGATTCAAAGCGAGAGATCGCAGCGCGTAGTGCGCTGAGTATCGAAGAATACAGACACCTTGCCGGAAGTGAATCATAGAGAAAGTGAAGAAATGAAATAATATCGGCATAGAGTAGCGCGCTGAGTATCGAAGAATACAGAGACCTTGCCAGAAGTGAATCACGGAGAAAGTGAAGAAATGAAATAATATCGGCATAGAGCAGCGCGCTGAGTATCGAAGAATACAGACACCTTGCCAGAAGTGAATCACTGAGAAAGTGAAGAAATAAAATAATATCGGCATAGCGTAGTGCGCTGAATACCGAAGAATACAGACACCTTGCCAGAAGTGAATCACGGAGAAAGTGAGGAAATAAAACAACATCGGCACAGCGTAGCGCGCTGAATACCGAAGCATACAGACACAAGTCAACAAATAAGAACAACGAATCCCTTGCACTACTAAAAAAAAGCCCAAGGGGTGTGCAGAGGGGGCGCGGCTTTGCGGCCCCTTTGCGGTTTTCAAAGCTTCCAAACTTAAACAAATCCCCGCGGTCAAGCGGAAACCCCCACGGCCAAGTGGAAAACAACTCCCCGCGGTCAAGCGAGAAAAGAGGCAAATTATGAAACAAAACGGAAAACTATACTTATGTGCCACCCCCATAGGAAACCTCGAAGACATCACCCTTCGAGTACTAAGAACCCTTCGGGAAGTGGACTTAATCGCCGCGGAAGATACCCGCAACAGCATAAAACTGCTGAATCATTTTGATATAAAAACCCCCATGACCAGCTACCACGAATACAATAAGATCGATAAGGGCCATGTCCTCGTGGAAAAGCTGCTGGCGGGTACAAACATTGCGTTGATCACAGATGCAGGTACTCCGGGTATCTCAGATCCCGGGGAGGAGCTTGCCGCCATGTGCTATGAAGCCGGAATTGAAGTGACTTCACTTCCGGGTCCTGCTGCCTGTATCACTGCTCTGACTTTGTCAGGCCTGCATACCAGGCGTTTTGCTTTCGAGGCTTTTCTTCCGGCGGATAAGAAAGAACGAAAAACGATCCTGGAGGAGCTTTCCTGTGAAACCAGGACTATTATCCTGTATGAGGCACCTCACAGGCTTGTACGGACTCTTGGTGAGCTCAGAGAGGCGCTTGGCAACCGCCGGATGACTCTTTGCAGAGAGCTGACCAAGAAGCATGAGACGGCATTCCGGACTACGATCGATGATCTGATGGATTTTTATAAAGATGAGAAGCCGCTGGGTGAGTGTGTTCTTGTGATCGAAGGCAGGAGCCGCAGTGAGATGGAGGCGGAGAAGCGTGCTTCCTGGGAGGAGATTTCCATTGCGGAGCATGTGGCGATGTATGAGCAGCAGGGGAATTCCAGGAAGGATGCCATGAAGCTTGCTGCCAAGGATCGTGGTATTTCCAAGCGGGATATTTATAAGGCGCTTCTGGATGGAGAAGGTTCTGCTGAATGATCAGGTGTAATTGTGGTACGGATCGTAGGTAACGTGATCGTGGATGATTGAATAAGCTGCATACTGTGACCAAGGATTTTTGGGAACGTATGTGGCTTTTTTTATTGTGGTAATAAAAAGTACTGTGCGGATTTTGTCGAAATGATTTGCTTGCAGTATAGACCATATTGTGGTAAGCTGATCTTATCAAAAATAAAAAGCAGTTCCGGGATTCTATGGAAATGCTGTAAAAGCATATTTTCTAAAAATAATCTTATTTTTCTATTACATTTCATATATCAGGCAGATTGCCTGTCATCTCAGAAAATTCATGCTTTTTTCCATTTTTCAGCAGGAGTTTTCAGATGAGGCTCCTTGAGATCAAAATAGAGGAGTCGTGTATGATCGTAAATAAAAACAGAACAAACAGCTCTAACCTGCGGCAGTGGCATCCTGCATTTTTTGCTGATATCCAGATAGAACTGGAGGCAGAAAGGGAGAATCTGATTTTTGAGAATGAGCATCAGCTTGGGACGAAACCAATGGAGATCGATGCGCTTGTGATCAAAAAGAAATCAGATATCCCCATTAATAAAAACATAGGAAGGATCTTCCGAAAATATAATATCATTGAGTATAAGAGTCCGACGGATTATATAAGCATCAATGATTTTTATAAGGTGTGTGGATATGCATTTTTTTATAAAGCGGATACGGTAACTGAGGATGAAATCCCAATTGAGGAGATTACGATCTCTTTGGTAAGCAGGGCATATCCCCGGAAGATGCTCCGTCATTTGAGGGAGTTTTGGAAATGCCGGGTAAAAAAGATGGAAGAAGGAATTTATTACGTAACAGGATCTAAGATCCCAATCCAGGTCATTGTAACAGAGCAGTTGTCGAAGAAGAAAAATCTGTGGCTGAGAAGTCTGACTGATAGAATAAAAGATAAGGAAGATATGAAACGACTTCTCAATGAATACAGAGAAAAGCAGAAAAATCCTTTGTACGAATCAGTTATGCAGATGATCGTAAGGGCTAATGAAGAAAAATTCAGGGAGGCGGATTGTATGTGTGAAGCATTAAATCGGATCATACAGGATCAGATCGAGGAAAAGATAAGAAAAAGTTTACAGGCTGGCTATGATGAAGGGTATGGAATTGGAATGCAGGATGGAATAAAGGATGGAATGCAGCAGGGAATGCAGCAGGGAATGCAACAGGGGATGCAGCAGGGAATACAGCAGGGAATGCAACAGGGAGAACATAGTATTAACAGTTTGATCCTCTGCCTTGCTGAACTGGGCAGGACGTCTGATATTATAAAATCGGCATCAGATCCGGAATACCAGAAGAAATTGTTAAAAGAATTTGGGCTTTTACTGGAGTAGCTGAATATTCCATATATTTTAAGCGCATATTGTGCTATGTAATTTGAAATTGCATTTAATAAGATACTTTTTTGCCTGTATTTCCTATGATTTTGCGTGGAAATACAGGCTTTTTTGTGCTATAATAAACTCTGTATTCGTATGTAAAAAATATTTATTTTACAGGTATAAATGACACTTCCGGAGCGGGTTTGAGAATTGCTTTCTGCAAAATGAAAATACAGTATTTCCTGAAATTAAAAGATCAGTTTATCTTGTTCAGGATTTGATGTAATGATTTCTGAAGCTGCTATGGTTCTGCAGAAATGAATTTTCAAACACGTCCGGACGACAAGAACAGGAGGAATGACATGGGCGCAGAGAATACAGAATACGGCGCGGATCAGATCCAGATCCTGGAAGGACTGGAAGCCGTACGTAAGAGGCCTGGAATGTATATCGGAAGTACCTCCAGCCGTGGACTTCATCATCTCGTATATGAGATCGTGGATAACGCAGTCGATGAAGCACTGGCTGGTTTTTGTACGGAGATCCATGTAGATATCAATCCGGATAATTCCATTACAGTTACAGATAATGGTCGTGGTATTCCGGTTGGTATCAATCATAAGGCAGGTATTCCGGCAGTTGAGGTTGTATTTACCATTCTTCACGCAGGCGGTAAGTTCGGCGGTGGAGGATATAAGGTTTCCGGTGGTCTTCACGGTGTTGGTGCATCTGTTGTAAATGCACTTTCCGAATGGCTGGAGGTTACCATCTACCGAGAGGGTAAGGAATACAAACAGAGATATGAGCGTGGCAAGACTATGTACCCGCTGAAGGTGGTAGGTGACTGTGATCCGGGGCTTTCCGGTACGAAGGTTTATTTCCTTCCGGACAAGGAGATCTTTGAGGAGACTGTTTATGATTATGATATCCTGAAACAGAGACTTCGTGAGATGGCTTTCCTGACTAAGGGTCTTCGTATCGTTCTGGAGGATAAGAGAGAGGGACAGGAGCGCGAGAAGGTATTCCACTATGAGGGTGGTATCCGTGAGTTTGTAAGCTACTTGAACAGAAGCAAGGAGGCTCTTTACCCGGAGATCATTTACTGTGAGGGTGAGAAGGACGGCGTGTCTGTAGAGGTTGCGCTGCAGCATAATGATTCCTATACAGAGAACACCTATGGCTTTGTAAACAATATCAATACACCGGAGGGCGGTACACACATTACCGGTTTCCGTAATGCGATCACCAATACATTTAATGATTATGCACGTAAGAACAAGCTTCTCAAGGACAGTGAGCCGAACTTAAGCGGTGATGATATCCGTGAGGGCCTGACTGCGATCGTCAGTGTTAAGATCGAGAATCCGCAGTTTGAGGGTCAGACCAAGCAGAAGCTTGGAAACAGTGAGGCCAGAGGTGCGGTAGACAGTGTTGTAAGTAAACAGCTGGAGATTTTCCTGGAGCAGAATCCTGCAGTTGCCAAGGCTACCGTTGAGAAATCCGTTCTTGCACAGAGAGCCAGAGAGGCAGCCAGAAAGGCACGTGACCTTACAAGAAGAAAATCCGCACTGGACAGCATGTCGCTTCCGGGAAAGCTTGCAGACTGTTCTGACAAGAATCCGGAGAACTGTGAGATCTATATCGTAGAGGGAGATTCCGCGGGCGGTTCTGCCAAGACAGCGAGAAACCGTGCCACACAGGCAATCCTTCCGCTGCGTGGTAAGATCCTGAATGTTGAAAAGGCACGTCTGGATAAGATTTACGGAAACAAAGAGATCAAGGCAATGATCACTGCCTTCGGAACCGGAATCCATGAGGATTTTGATATTTCCAAGCTTCGTTATCACAAGATCATCATTATGACCGATGCCGATGTTGACGGTGCACATATCGCAACACTGCTTCTGACCTTCCTGTATCGTTTCATGCCGGAGCTGATCAAGCAGGGATATGTATACCTGGCGCAGCCTCCTCTCTATAAAGTGGAGAAGAACAAAAAGGTATGGTATGCATATGACGATGATGAGCTGAACAATATCCTTACCGAGATCGGACGTGACGGAAACAATAAGATCCAGCGTTATAAAGGTCTGGGTGAGATGGATGCCGAGCAGCTCTGGGAGACTACTATGGACCCTGAGAAGAGAATCCTTCTCCGTGTGACCATGGACGAAGCTGCCACATCTGAGATCGATCTGACATTTACCACTCTTATGGGAGACAAGGTAGAGCCAAGACGTGAATTTATCGAAGAAAATGCAAGATTCGTTAAGAATCTTGATATCTAGGAGAATAAAGAAGAATGGAAGATAATATTTTTGACAAAGTCCACGAAGTGGATCTGGAAAAAACGATGAAGGAATCTTACATCGACTATGCCATGAGTGTTATCGCCTCACGAGCTTTGCCTGATGTAAGAGACGGTCTGAAGCCGGTACAGCGCCGAGTTCTGTACTCTATGATCGAGCTGAATAATGGTCCTGACAAGCCACACAGAAAATGTGCGCGTATTGTCGGTGATACCATGGGTAAATATCATCCGCACGGTGACAGCTCCATCTATGGTGCGCTGGTCAATATGGCTCAGGAATGGTCCACAAGATATCCGCTGGTTGACGGACATGGAAACTTTGGTTCCGTGGATGGTGACGGTGCGGCTGCCATGCGATATACAGAGGCACGTCTCAGCAAGATATCCATGGAGATGCTTGCTGACATCAACAAGGATACGGTTGATTTTCAGCCGAACTTTGATGAAACAGAGCGTGAGCCGGTTGTGCTTCCGGCACGTTTTCCGAACCTTTTAGTAAACGGTACTACAGGTATTGCGGTAGGTATGGCAACCAATATTCCGCCGCATAACCTTCGTGAAACTATCAATGCAGTTGTTAAGATCATTGACAACATTGTAGAAGAAGACAGAGAAACAGCTATGGAGGAGCTTCTTGAGATCGTAAAGGGACCGGACTTCCCTACAGGAGCGACCATCCTCGGAACGAGAGGTATCGAGGAAGCTTACCGTACCGGACGTGGCAAGATCCGTGTCCGTGCGGTGACGAATATCGAGACTTTGCCAAACGGTAAATCCCGTATCGTGGTTACCGAGCTCCCGTACCTTGTAAACAAGGCACGTCTGATCGAGAAGATCGCAGAGCTTGTCCGTGACAAAAAGATCGACGGGATCACAGACCTGAACGACCATTCCAGCCGTGAGGGTATGCGAATCTGTATTGATCTTCGTAAGGATGCCAATGCCAACGTGATCCTGAATCTGCTTTACAAGCATACACAGCTGCAGGATACTTTTGGTGTGATCATGCTTTCTCTTGTTCCAAATCATGGAAGCATGGAACCGAAGGTTCTGAACCTGAAAGAGATGCTGGAGTACTATCTGGAGCATCAGGAGAATGTAGTTCGCAGAAGAACACAGTATGATCTTAATAAGGCACAGGAGAGAGCCCATATTTTGGAGGGTCTTCTGAAGGCACTTGATAATATTGACGAAGTGATCCGCATCATCCGTGGTTCCCGCAACGTACAGATCGCCAAGCAGGAGCTGATCGACCGTTTTGAGCTGACAGATGTGCAGGCACAGGCGATCGTGGATATGCGTCTCCGTGCATTGACAGGTCTGGAAAGAGAGAAGCTGGAGGCTGAGTATGCAGAGCTTATGGAGAAGATCCGCAAGTTCCAGGCAATCCTTGCTGACCGCAAGCTCCTTCTCCGGGTGATCCGTGAGGAGATTCTTGCCATTGCAGAGAAATACGGCGATGACAGAAAGACTTCCATCGGATACGATGTATATGATATCTCTACAGAGGATCTGATCCCGAGAGAAAATACAGTGATCGCAATGACAAAGCTTGGTTATATCAAGCGTATGACCGTTGACAACTTCCGCAGCCAGAACCGTGGTGGCAGAGGAATCAAGGGTATGCAGACGATTGAGGATGACTATATCGAAGAACTTTTGATGACGACAACGCACCATTATCTCATGTTCTTTACCAATACAGGACGTGTATACAGACTGAAGGTATATGAGATCCCGGAGGCCGGTCGTACAGCTAGAGGAACTGCGATCATCAATCTTCTGCAGCTTGCACCGGGAGAAAAGATCACAGCTGTGATCCCGCTTCGTAAATATGAAGAGGGTCGTTATCTGATGATGGCCACCAAGAAAGGCCTTGTGAAGAAAACTCCGATCAAGGATTACGAGAATGTCCGTAAGACAGGTCTTACAGCAATCGTTCTTCGTGATGATGACGAGCTGATCGAGGTTAAGTCTACTGATAATAACAAAGATATTATTCTTGTGACCAGGGACGGACAGTGTATCCGCTTTAAGGAAACAGATGTCCGCAGCACAGGCCGTGCGTCCATGGGAGTAAGAGGTATGAATCTTACTGACGGTGATGAAGTTGTTGCCATGCAGCTGAACACTCAGGGAGATTATCTGCTTGTAGTTTCCGAGAACGGAATGGGCAAACGTACAGCTATGAGTGAGTTCGTTGTCCAGAACCGTGGCGGTAAGGGTGTGAAGTGCTACAAGATCACCGAGAAGACCGGAAATGTTGTCGGCGCCAAGGCTGTCAACGAAGAGAACGAGATCATGATGATCACTACAGAGGGTATCATTATCCGTCTGCAGTGTGCGGATATCTCTGTTCTTGGAAGGATCACCTCCGGTGTGAAGATGATCAATCTTACAGAGGGTGTAACTGTTGCAAGTATCGCCAAGGTAAGAGATAAAGATCCGGAAGCAGATACAACTACCGAAAAAGCTGACGGAAAAACCGGCGATAACGAAGAAGGCTCTGCAGAGGAAGCTGTCACAGGCAGTGAAGAGGAATAAGGTCGAGGATAAGTCATGACGACGACAAAGAAAAAACGCAGAAAAAAATCAGTAAAGAAGCTGAAATACTCTAATAAAAAACTGAATTTTGTCCACATTGCGACACTGGCGGGGATCATTCTGATCCTGCTGGTGATCGTTCTGGCGGCCAGAGGCTGCGGAAAGATCAGCCACAGAACTCCGGAGGGGGTTGTGGAAGGCTACATCAAAGCGGCAGCAGCAGGCAAGAATAAAAAGATGCAGAGCTGTTACAGTGCGGATAAGTTATCGGATGAGGCGAAAACAGAGATTTCCTCCACGATAAAATATTTTCAGGCCCATGGAGTAAAGGATGTAAATATCGACAGCTGTGGCTCCATTTCTGAAAACAAAAATTATTCGTATGTTTATATCCGCTATAATCTTGTTCTGGAGAACGAGCAGGAATATCCATGTATCAGTACCTATCTTGTAAAGGTCCAGGACAAAAAGTATTATCTGTATGCGCCTTCTGAGATTTCAGATAAGATCAGCCAGCAGGCTGCTAAGGATTATCAGAAATTTATGACTACGAAAACCTATACAGATTATACAAAGGCTTATGAGGTTTTTCTGAAAAAGAATCCGGGATACGAGGATAAGATTGCAGGGAAACTGAACGGATAAAGCAGAGGCGGGAGGATGTAAGAATGAAGCGGATTTTGCTGATGGTGCTCAGAAATATAGTCTTTGTTCCTTACTGGTGGATCAAGCTTTGCTGGTATGCAGCGCATACAGATGATTATCCGGAAGAGAAGAAATACGCATTCCTGAGACTGGTAGATGAGCATGCCATTGAAGGCGGAAATATCCATATTGATGTGCATGGAGCTGAAAATATCCCAAAAGAAAAGGGATTTATGTTTTTTCCGAATCACCAGGGACTGTTTGATGTGCTGGCGATCATCCGGGCATGCCCGGTTCCTTTTTCGGTAGTTGCCAAGAAGGAAGTTGGAGAGATTCCTTTTCTGAAGCAGGTTTTTGCCTGTATGAAGGCCTTTATCATTGACAGGGAAGACCTGAAGCAGTCCATGCAGGTCATTGTCAATGTAATACGGGAAGTGAAGGCTGGTCGTAATTATCTGATCTTTCCGGAGGGAACCAGAAGTAAAAACGGAAATCATCCGGGGCCGTTCAAGGGCGGCAGCTTCAAGACTGCCACCAAGACAAAATGCCCGATCGTTCCGGTTGCACTGATCGATTCCTTTAAGGCTTTTGATACCGGTTCTACAGAGAGGCTCACCGTACAGGTGCATATCCTTCCTCCGATGTATTATGAGGAATACAAAGATATGCATACCACAGAGCTCGCAGAAGAAGTGAAGAGACGGATCGAAAAGGTGATCGAAGAGAATATTATGTAAAAAAGAAAAGACTTTGATGAAGTTGGAACAAAAACATCATCAAGGTCTTTTTTTGTTGTATGTTATGTATAAAAACGAAACGTTTTATTTGTGAATTGTTGGGCATATACAACCAAAAGGTTTGATGATAACATAGAGACATCCATACAATATAAATAAAAGATGTAAAGAGGACGAACAGATGAAAAAAGAAGAATACCTTTCTCTGATCGATGAGGTGATCGCACAGGGACCATACACGGATACCTGGGATTCTCTCTGTGAGCATCCTACGCCGAAGTGGTATGCAAGAGATAAATTCGGAATTTTTATCCACTGGGGTGTTTACAGTGTTCCGGCTTTCGGAAATGAATGGTATCCCAGAAATATGTATGTGAAAGGCTCTAAGGAGAACCTGCATCATACAGAGAAATACGGAACTCTGGATAAATTCGGCTACAAGGATTTTATTCCTCAGTTTAAGGCTGAGAAGTTTGATCCGAAGGAATGGGCGGCCTTATTTAAAGAGGCGGGGGCGAAATTCGTAGTTCCGGTAGCGGAGCATCACGATGGATTTCAGATGTATGCCAGTGACCTTTGTCGCTGGAACGCTGCTGAGATGGGACCGAAAAGAGATATTCTCGGAGAGCTGAAGATAGAGGTTGAGAAAGAGGGAATGGTTCTCGGTGCTTCTTCTCACAGAGCAGAGCATTACTGGTTCTTTAATGGAGGTCGTCAGATCCCGGAGGCTGATGTCAATGATCCGGAATATGCGGATCTTTATGGGCCGGCAGCAGGAATCACCAGAGATATGAGTGATATTTATGACAATCCTCCGACAGAGGAGCATATGCAGGACTGGCTTGTCCGCACCTGCGAGATCGTGGATAAATATCAGCCATCCATTGTGTATTTTGACTGGTGGATCCAGCAATATGCATGGAAACCGTATCTTCGTAAATTTGCAGCATATTATTACAACCGTTCTGCACAGTGGGGAAAAGAAACAGCCATTGATGCCAAATTTGACGCATATGTTTACGGCAGCGCAGTCAATGATCTGGAAAGAGGTCAGTTAGACCATATCACACCGGATCTGTGGCAGAATGATACGTCTGTAGCTAAGAATTCCTGGGGCTATACCATTGGAAATGATTATAAGAAGCCTTCCGATGTAGTGCTGGATCTGATCGATGTAGTCAGCAAAAATGGTGCACTTCTTCTTAATATCGGACCGAAGCCGGATGGAACAATTCCGGAAGAGGATGCACATATCCTGAGAGAAATGGGAAAATGGCTGAAGGTAAACGGAGAGGCGATATACGGAACCAGATACTGGAAGATATTCGGAGAGGGACCGACGGTGGTTCCGGAGGGACATTTCACGGATACCTATGATAAGCACTTTACTTCTGAGGATATCCGTTTTACAAGTAAGAGCAATCATATTTATGCGACTGTTCTGCACTGGCCGGAGGATGGAGAGATCCATATCAAAGCTCTTGGCAATGATATGAAGCTTTTGAAATCCACGATCCGGGATATTGAGATTCTCGGAACAGATCTGCATCCGGCATTTGCGAGAAATAAAGAACTGGATATTTCCTGCGGAAGAGGGGTTATTGAGGCGGGAGATATGCCGGTGGTATTGAAGATCACAGTAGAATAGCTGTTGGGGGAAGCAAGTAAATTATAATGTCTTTTTGAAAGGACAGAAAGGATAAGGTATTTTAATTATGGGAGATGTAAGATTCACAGGAAACTGGAACTCTGTAAATGCACACACAGTTCCAAAATGGTATGAGGATTGTAAATTTGGAATTTTTATCCATTGGGGAATTTATTCTGTGCCGGCATTTGCACCGCATACATGGGAGCTGGGAGAGGTTGATTCCAAGGAATGGTTTGCGGATAATCCGTATGCAGAATGGTATTACAATTCTCTGAACATTGGAAAAGGCCCTACATATAAGCATCATATAGAAAAATACGGAAAAGATTTCAAATACGAAGATTTTATTCCTATGTGGAAAGCTGAAAACTGGGATCCGAAGCAGTGGGCAGAGATCTTCAAAGAAGCAGGTGCGGAGTATGTTGTTCTGACAACCAAGCATCATGACGGATTCTGCCTGTTCCCAAGTAAATATACACATTTCAATTCCGTAGAAATGGGACCGAAGAGAAATATCACCGGTGAGCTGACAGAAGCTGTCCGTGACGCAGGAATCCGCATGGGCCTGTATTATTCCGGACTGATCGACTGGCAGTATGCAAACGATCCTATTTTTGAGGATGATGATCTGTTTGGAACAGCCAGTCCGACATTTGCATATGCAGATTATTCCTATAATCAGATGAAAGAGCTTGTAGATGATTATGCACCGAGTGTGTTCTGGAATGATATCGGATGGCCGACACAGAGTGAAGAGATGATGCCGTATTTCTTTGCACATTATTACAATAAGGTTCCGGAGGGTGTGGTAAATGACCGTTTCAACGGACGTTATCATGATTTCCTTACTAAGGAATATAAAGCCGGTTCTGTAAACAGAAATGAGAAATGGGAGATGTGCCGTGGAATGGGCTTATCCTTCGGTTATAATGCCAACGAAGGCGATGACAAGCTGATCTCTGTTCCGGATCTGATCTCACTTCTTGTCGGAACAGTGGCAAATAACGGAAATCTTCTCCTGAACATCGGCCCGAAGGCAGACGGAACTATCCCGGAGGAGCAGGTAAGAAGACTGAAGATCCTGGGTGCATGGCTGAAGGTAAACCATGACGGTATTTACGGAACACGCTGCAGTGACCGTGAATCTGAGCTGCTTGAGAGTGGAATCGAGCTCCATTATACACAGAAAGACGGAAATCTGAATGTGTTTGCAGATCATCTGAAGGAAGGTGCCAATGAATTCCTGATCAAGGGCTATCACGGACAGCTGAGACCATTTGATCCGGCAGTGAAGGTAGAAACTGAAGATACTGCAGAAGGACTTCTTGTGAAGATCCCGGAATATAAAGAAGATATGTATGTGGTTGGATTAACCAACAGATTCTAAATGATGAACAGGAGGACCGGATGTATGTCGGTCCTTTTGTTGCTGCATGGGAGAAGATCGTGGATATCCGATCGATTCTCAGGGAGGGAGCTTTTATGTTTGGGAAAAAAATCGCAATACTGTTATCAACGGCAATGATCCTGACAGGGTCCTGTGTATCTTCTGTGGCTGTACATGCACAGACTGGTTATGCGGCTGAATATGCGCAGGAAGCATCGGCAGCAGGTGTGCAGAGCACTGCAAAGCTTGTTGCGAAGGGCTCCTGTGGAAGCAAAGCTGTTTACCGATTGTACTCCAATGGAAACCTGCAGATACAGGGAAAAGGGGAGGTTAAGGTTACCGATGATTTTTCATACAGATCAGCAATGATAAAAACAGTAACCGTTGCATCTGGGATCACGGGAATCGGTGACAGAACCTTTTCAGACTGCAGAAATATGAAGAGGATTTCGTTGCCGGGAACTCTGCGGAGTATTGGAGTAAGAGCATTTGGAGATACTGCGATCACCAGGATCAAGCTTCCTGATGGACTGAAAAGCATTGGTGCATATGCTTTTTACCAGAGTAAGCTTATGAGCCTAGATGTACCGAAAACTGTAACAAAAATTGATGAATATGCTTTCAGTTACTGTAACAGTCTGGAATCTGTCATCATTCCGGGAAGTGTGAAAATATTACCGGAATCGTTATTTGAGGCGGATATGAAGCTGAAAAAGGTTACGCTTGGACAGGGCGTTTCCAGGATAGAAAGAGCGGCCTTTCGGCATTGCGGTTTGACAGGAGTAAGCTTTCCGGACAGTGTTACGGTTATTGGTGAAGGTGCGTTTTCTTTTTGTACAGATCTCAGAAAGGTGTCGTTGCCGAAGAAGCTTACAGAGATCGGGAACGGTGTATTCAGTAATTGTCGAAAACTGGGGAATATTACAGTACCTGCCAGTGTGAAAAAGATCAGAAGCCATGCTTTTTATGATTGCCTGGCAATGAAAAAGATTACGATCCTCAACAGTAAAACAGTGATAGAAAAAGAAGCGATCGGCTATAATTTCAATAATGGAAAAAATAAAACTTTTGTCATTGCCGGAAAAAAGGGTTCTACTGCGCAGACTTACGCAAAGAAAAATGGGTTCCGTTTTTTGAACAATACTGCCGCAGTAAGGACCGCAAAGATGACCGGCGTGCCCAAAACAAAAACCATACTTCGTGGAAAAACATATACGATCCAGGCAGTGACCGTGCCGTATTACAGCGACGAAAAGATTCTTTTCCGTTCCTCGGATCGCAGGATCGCTACGGTAAATTCCAAAGGTGTTGTAAAGGGAATCCGAAAAGGGACGGCCGTGATCACCGTGCAGAGCGGAGCGAAAAAACTGAACTGTAAGATAACGGTGAAGTAACAATGAAGCAGGCGTACGTAAAATCGCCATAACAGTGAAAGAATACAAAAGAAAATAAAAACAGAAGCCCGGCAGATGAAACATGGAGAGTTTTCCATGTGCAGCTGCCGGGTTTTTTATAAATATAGAAAACCCTTAAAATAAGGAATAAAATAGCTTGTTATACCCTTAAAATAAGGGTATATTAATAAAAAAGGGGGAATCTAAAATGACAGGATATGCTGTGAAACATTCGATACGGGCAGAAGATATACGAATTTTAAGGAAGAAATTGAAGCTTACACAAAAAGATTTTGCAAAGTTAGTAAATGTATCTCAGAAAACAATAGAAAGATGGGAAAGTGAAAATCGGGATATTACAGGACCGGTTACGACATTAGTTCATATTTTAAACGAGTATCCTCAGATAGAGGAAAACCTCCGCGTGCCGGAAAAAGAATATCCGATACGCTTATGGTACATGTTTAAGAGTGAAATATGTACGATTATTGATGTGGATGAGAGAGGCAGAAAAGTAAAAATATATAATTATACAAACAATTTTATTAAAAAAGCATTTGGCCGAAATGAAAAACCAACCTTTGAAGAATACGAGGAATTTCTGGAATCTCGTTGTTTCCCGAGACAACGAGACAAAATAAAATTGGTATTAGAAGATTTGAATCTGCCATTTTATGATCCGTTTATGATCATAGAAAAGACCGAAGGAAGAATGGCAGAGGATGATTTCTGGATCAGGATTGAGAGGTAAAGATGGTACAGCTTTTTGAACAGGATATCAAAACAAATGACAGACAATCGTCAAAAGGAAACCAATTGAAATGGTGCAGGAACAATGTATGGTATAAAGCTGATTATATGGGATATGAGGGATTGGTGGAATATGTTGTTTCACGTTTGTTGGAAAAATCTTCACTGAAACAGGAAGAGTATGTTTTATATAAAACAGAAGAGATTAGTTATAAGAGAAGAAAATATCTGGGATGTAAAAGTGAAAATTTTTTGCCTGAGGGATGGCAGCTTATTACATTAGAAAGACTTTTTTATGGATTTTATAATGAAAGTCTTTATAAAAAATTATTCACGATTCCAGAACATTCGGAAAGACTGGAATTTATAGTAGATCAGACGGAACGCATTACGGGAATTAGCGATTTTGGAAAGTATATGAGTAAGATCCTGGCAATTGATACATTTTTTATGAATGAAGATCGGCATATGCATAATATTGGAGTCTTAATGGATGCAGAAGAAAAATATCATTTATGTCCAATATTTGATAATGGTGCAGGACTGCTATCAGATATACAGATGGATTATCCGATGGAAGAAAACATAAATAATCTGATGGAGGAGGCACGATCAAAAACTCTGTGTGAAGATTTTGATGAGCAGATTGAGATTGCGGAAGAATTGTATGGTCAGCAGATAAGTCTGGAATTTACTGAAAAAGACGTAAAAGAAATATTGAATATGGAAAGTTATTATCCGCAGGAATATAAAAAAAGAGTATTTGAGATTATTATGAGCAGGAGGAGAAAGTACAGATATTTATTTTGAACAACTGCACGTCGTATTTTTGGTATTTTGGTAATAAAGCAGGTACAAAAGTTTTCACATGTGCAGCTGTCGGTTTTTTATAGTAGAAAAAATGTTAAAAAATGTCTGTAAACAGACAAAATATGACAAAAATATTCTAAACAAAGTTTGATTAAATGTGATGGGAAATTTATAATTTTAGTATAAATGTGAATTGGAAAATGGGGGAACGGTCACATCCAAAGGTGTTGTAAAAGGCATCAAAAAAGGAACTGCAACCATTACCGTTCAGAGTGGTTCCAAAAAACTGACCTGTAAGGTAACGGTTAAATAATTCAAAGGATATTAGTAATCAGCATTTGTTATTTACTCATAGTTATATCTTATATGTTTGAGTACGCAAAACAGACTGGAGCTTGATAAGAATATATATCAGGTTCTCAGTCTGTTTTTATATATTGCAGGCAAAAAAAGAACACGTTTTCACAAAATAAGATTGACTTTTTTCAAAACTCTTATTATCATATAAAACATATTTAATTACTATGAAATAAGGAATGATAAAAAGTTCTGTTACACTGATGATGCTGAGTTACATAGATGACGTTGAGCAGCTTACAGGACTGGCAGCGGGCAGACCTTTTTTCAGAGGGAGGGGACGGGTACATGTCCATCAAGAAGATCGCAGAAAAGGCAGGGGTTTCACCGGCGACGGTTTCCAGAGTTTTGAATAATCCCAATTATAAATGTTCTGTTTCCGGCCTCCGGGACAAGATATGGAAAACAGCTATCGAGATGAATTATGTGCCCAACGAGGCGGCCCGGAATCTGAAAAAAGGCGTTTCCGCAAAGCAGGAGAAAACCTGGTACATCAATATCCTGATGACAAGAACCGATTCTTCCACGACCGATCCGTTTTTTGCGGAGCTCCTTCGGGTGATCGAAAGTGAGATCCATGATAAAAACTGCATTCTTTCCAAAGTATGGTATATGTCTGTGTTTTCCGATGACCGGAAGTGCCGAAGGGAGAATCTGGACCGGCTGATCGACGGAATGTATGACGAGGTGGACGGGAAAAGGGATGGCCTGATCATCATCGGCAGATGTAATAAAGAGGCTTTGAAGAAGCTGAATAAGAAGTATAAGAGTGTAGTATCGGTGAACCGGAATTCTACCAATTATGAAGTGGATGAGGTCCTTTGTGATGGGAAAAAGATCGCAGCAGCGGCAGTGGAATATCTGATTTCCCTGGGACACAAAAATATCGGTTATATTGGCCAGTGTCACAGCGAGGACCGGTATAACGGGTATCTGGAAACACTGAAGAAGCATGATCTGGATGTGATACCGGAGTATGTTATCGAAACAAAGCAGACTGAGGCCGAGGGCTACGAGGCCATGGAAAAGTTCTTTCAGTCGGACGACATGCCAACCGGAATTTACTGTGCCAATGATATTTCAGCGATCGGAATGCTGAAGTGCCTGAATAAATTTCGGAACAGGTATTATATGCCTTCGATCATATCCAGCGATGATATACAGGAGGCACAGTTTACCAGACCGATGCTGACAACGGTGAGTCTGCCCAAGGAGGATATGGGAAAATTTGCATTATACCTGCTGCTGGACCGGCTGAAGGGCGGGCATTCCGGTATTGTGCGAATGGAGCTGGAAGGCAGACTGATGATACGGAACAGCTGCAGCAGTGTGGAGGACAGTATGTGGAGCGATTATTGTATCTGAGGATTGCGGATACGCAGATATAATGACAGACAGGATGCGGTTGCGCTATGGCCAGAATATTTTCTATGAAAACGTTTTCAAATATTCCTATTTAATTAATGGGAATAATATGGTTTAATGTATTCAATTCAAAAAAAATTACAGAACCACAGTAAACGGAAAGAACAGGTATGATTTGACAGCGAAATGAAGCATTTACATTGTTGGGAAAAAGATTTCCAAATAAAAATGTGGTTGTAAAGGAGTACACAGATCATGAAAAGAAAACGCATCGCAGGTGTCTGCATCACACTGGCAGCAGTGGTACTGGCAGGAACTTTTGCAGTGTCGGGAAACAATACAAAGGATAAAAATCACGTGGAAATCACCAATGTATCCTATGATCCGACCAGAGAATTTTATGAAGCATATAATAAGAATTTTTCAAAATATTGGAAAGAGAAAACGGGTCAGAGTGTGGATGTGATCCAGTCTCATGGCGGTTCTGGAAAGCAGGCTCTTGAGATTTCCAATGGACTTCCTGCGGATGTGGCGACACTTGCACTGGAATATGATATCGATGCGATCCGGAATGCCGGTCTGATCGACAAGGGATGGATCGATGAATATCCGGATGACAGTGCTCCTTATACTTCCACCATTGTATTTCTTGTTCGGAAGGGAAATTCGAAGAATATCCACGACTGGGATGATCTGACAAAGGATGGTGTGGGAGTGATCACTCCCAATCCGAAAATATCCGGTGGCGCCCGCTGGAATTACATGGCAGCATGGGCTTATGCCAATGAGAAATATAACGGCAACGAGACAGAGATGAAAGCCTTTATCAAGAAGCTTTACAAAAATGTCCTGGTTCTGGATTCCGGTGCAAGAGGTGCCACAACCTCTTTCGTGGAAAACGGGCAGGGGGATGTGCTGATCGCCTGGGAAAATGAAGCGTTTCTTTCTGTAAGGGATAATCCGGATGATTGCGAGATCGTAACGCCGGGCATCAGTATCCTGGCACAGCCATCCGTTGCTGTTGTAGATGAAAATGTGAAAAAGCATGATAATGCAGAAGCTGCGAAAGCATATCTGAAATATCTGTATTCCGATGAAGCTCAGGAGCTGATCGCTGAGAATTACTACAGACCGGTTGATCAGACGATCCTGAAAAAGCATGCAGATACTTTTAACCTGGAGGTGAAGCTGACAACGATCAAAGATTTCGGCGGCTGGGATGCAGTTCAGAAAAAGCATTTCGCAGACGGCGGAGTGTTTGATGAGATCTATGAAGAGTAGAAGAGCCTGAGATTTTGTAACAGCTCAGAAACTTAGAATAGAAAAGAGGGGAGACAGAAATGAAGAAACAACAGAGTAAACGTGTGATACCAGGCTTTGGACTGACAATGGGAGTGACTTTGGCGATGCTGAGTATCGTAGTTCTGATCCCTCTTGCGTCTCTGGCAGTATACTCGGCGCGGCTGGGGCTTCGGGAATTTATTGAGGTGATCACACGGCCGAGGGTTTTGTCCGGATTCTATGTAAGCTTTATTACCGCATTTGCGGCCACAGTGATCAATGCCATTATGGGACTGGTCCTTGCGTGGGTGCTGGTAAGATATGATTTTCCGGGAAAAAGGATCATGGATGGAATGATCGAGCTGCCTTTCGCACTGCCGACTGCAGTTGCCGGTATCTCACTGACATCCCTGACATCCGATAAAGGTCTGGTGGGAAGCTTTTTTGCAAATTTCGGTATTAAGATCGCATATACCAGGATCGGTATCACGGTGGCATTGATCTTTGTGGGAATCCCTTTTGTAGTCAGGGCCATTCAGCCGGTGCTGGAGAAGCTGGACGGTTCTTATGAGGAGGCGGCTCGTGTCATGGGTGCAAAGCCATTCACCGTTTTTCGCAGAGTTATTCTTCCGGAGCTTCTGCCGGCAATGCTTTCCGGGGCGGGACTTGCCTTCGGACGCTGCCTGGGAGAATACGGAAGCGTTGTTTTTATCGCAGGAAACAAGCCTTATTATACAGAGATCACGCCGCTGATCATCATGTCAAAGCTTCAGGAGTTTGACTATGAAAGCGCAACAGCTATCGCACTGGTTACACTGGCAGTATCATTCCTGATCCTGTTTGGTGTGAATGTGGTGCAGGCAAGAAATACGAAACGTATCAGAGGGAGGGATGCATAATGGATGGAAAAAAGAAGCAGGCTTCCGGGCCGGTGAAATGGATCCTTATCGGGATTTCCGTGATCTTTCTTTTTGTGATGCTGGTACTGCCTCTGGTGGTTGTTGTAACCCAGGCACTGAGCAAGGGCTGGCAGTGCTATGTGCAGGCGGTGACAGATGAGTACACGCTGAAAGCGCTGAAGCTGACCATTGGGGCGACGGCTGCGGCTGTTGTATGCAACACGATCTTTGGTCTGTGTGCGGCATGGGCAATGACCAGATTTCATTTTCGGGGAAAAAAGCTCCTTACCACTTTGATCGATGTTCCGGTTACAGTATCACCGGTTATCGCAGGTCTTATCTATATCCTGGTTTTTGGAAAGCAGAGTCCTCTTTATTCTGTTCTTGAAAGTGCAGGGATACAGATCGTGTTTGCAGTTCCTGGAATTGTCCTGGCAACGATCTTTGTCACATTTCCATTTGTGTCCAGAGAGATCATACCGGTTCTGGAATCCATAGGGTCCGATGAGGAAGAGGCGGCAGCACTGATGGGAGCAAAAGGCTGGACGATTTTTACCAAGGTGACATTTCCGCATATCAAGTGGGCATTTCTCTATGGTGTTGTGCTGTGTACAGCCAGAGCCATGGGAGAGTTTGGAGCTGTGTCCGTACTGTCCGGACATCTCCGTGGAAAAACAAATACACTTCCGCTTCATGTGGAAATTCTTTATAACGAATTCCAGTATGTTCCGGCATTTGCGGTTTCTTCGATCCTGGTGATCCTGGCGGTGATCCTTCTGATCGCAAGAAATGTTCTGGAGCATAAAGGAAAGGGGGAAAAAGGCGATGTACGTTGAGTTAAAAAATATCAATAAAACATATGGGGATTACAAGGCATCTGATAACGTAAGCTTTGGTATCGAAAAGGGGAAGCTGATCGGTCTTCTGGGGCCCAGCGGAAGTGGAAAAACTACGATTCTCCGTATGATCGCCGGTCTGGAGCAGCCAGACAGCGGGGAGATCATCATCGACGGAAGAGTGGTCAATGATGTGCCTGCCAGCGAGCGAGGCATTGGATTTGTGTTCCAGAATTATGCTCTTTTCCGGTATATGACGGTGTATGATAATATTGCATTTGGCTTGAAGGTGCAGAAGGCGGACAAGAAGTATATTAAGCAGAGGGTTATGGAACTGGTAGAGCTGATCGGGCTGAAGGGCCTGGAGAAAAGATATCCGAGTCAGCTGTCCGGTGGTCAAAGACAGCGAGTTGCTTTTGCCCGGGCTCTGGCTCCGAATCCGCAGCTTCTCCTTCTGGATGAGCCTTTTGCGGCGATCGATGCAAAGATCCGTACGGAGCTTCGAAGCTGGCTGAAGGATATGATCGAGAAGCTGGGGATCACCAGTATTTTTGTTACCCATGACCAGGATGAGGCTATTGAGGTGGCGGATGAAATTATTATTACCAACCGTGGACGGATCGAGCAGAAGGGAACTCCACTGGAGGTTTATCAGAATCCGGATACTGCGTTTACGGCGGGATTTTTCGGGCAGACTTCTGTGATCGATGATTACCAGGTGTTCAATCACTTCGAGGAAGTTCCGGGAGGCGAAAAAGCCATTGTCCGTCCGGAGTTTGTAAAAGTGACTAAGAAGAACGAGGAACAGAAATATAAAAGCTCTGCAACAGAGGGCGTCGTAGAACGAGTCGCATTCCGCGGCAGCAGCCTGGAACTGAAAGTCCGTGTAGGAAACACCACACTCAGCGCCAGAAGAAGCCTTGACGAAGAACCCGTCCGGGAAGGCGAAGTTGTGGATGTGTTTGTGCAGAGGATTTTTGTAACGAAGGGAAATGAGGCAGTACTGCTACATAATACAGCTATGGTTGAGGATTGGTTAGTGATATAAAAAAATGCCGCGGGAGCGGCATTTTTTTATGAGCAAGTAGCGTTAGCGGATTGCGAATATCATATGATGTGGCCGCGGAGTGGCATTTTTTTATGAGCAAGTAGCGTTAGCGGATTGCGAATATCATATGATATGGCCGCGGGAGCGGCATTTTTTTATATATGTGAAATTTTCACACCGTAATATTCTGCAAGAGAATCCACCAGGTCATCACGGATTTTTTTGTGGTCATTTCCATCCAGGGACATGACACAGGATACCATCTGACGTTTTTTGTCAACGACGCAGTATTGGCCGTAATTGCCGGACAGGATCAGTGTATCTTCCATAGGTCCCATATATATGAAATATCCATAACCATAGCTCTGGTAATCCGGATGCTCCGTCAGTGGATTGTAAGAATCGATATGTTTCTGACAGGCATCAATCACGAATTTTTTTGGGACGATCTGTTTTCCGTTCAGGGAACCCTCATGCAGAAGCAGATGTCCAAAACGAGCCAATTCATCAATCGTCAGATACAGTCCGTTAGCTGCCATACAATGTCCCTGAGGGCAGAGGGTCCAGTCCGGATTCGGAATGCCAACCGGTTCAAAGAAACGATATCGCAGATAATTCAGCAGACCCGTTCCGGATTTCTCTTCCAGAAGAACAGATAAAATATAGGAACAAAAATTGCTGTACACAAAATGAGTACCGGGTGTATATGGAAAAGAATCATTCTGAAAGAAATATCTCACCCAGTCCTTTTCTCTGTATCGCTCTGGTCCATCGCAGAAAAAGAGCGGATCTTTCTGACCGGATGACATGGTAAGAAGATCACGGATCTTTATCTTGTACAGATTTTCAGAAGGGTCGGAAGGGAAATATTTTTCAAACCAGGGATAAATGTATTCATCAAGAGTGATCAGTCCTTCACGTTCTGCGATACCTGCGGCCATTGCAACAAAAGGCTTGCTTATAGACCATATATTTAAACGGGTTTTGACCGGAAAAAGTCTGAATTCTTCTTTTAGAAGATCATTTTTATATATCTGTGCGTAGACGATATTGGAATGATGTTGCTTTGATTTCTCAAGAAAAATATCTAAAATTTCCTGCATGATAATCCCCCCCCCTGAAATTATTATTCGTAAAAAAGATCAAAGTCTGAATAAAGTTCTTCTAGGTCATGAAGTCGTGTACTGATGGATTTGCACCTGGTTTTGCGGATTTTTGCAACAATACTGTCAAACAGACAATAGAGGCATGAGAAGGAGTTAAATCCCATTTCATTGAGATTGATCTCTGTAATGATAGCGTGGTCTGCCAGCGCCCATGCCGGTGATGAAATGCTGTCTGTGATGGCGAGTATCTTTGCACCATGATTTTTGGCAATCTGTGCATATTTCAGAGACCATTTGGTATAGCGGGCAAAAGAGATCAGAAGAACAACTGTATCCTCGGATGCTTCTGTGAGATATTCGAAATTGGAATCGTAAAATTCGTGAACCACCTTGGTATTTCCAAGAAGCTGATTCAACAGAGTTCCCATCCAGAGAGCGGCACTGTAGGAAGAGCGTGCACCAACAATGAGGCGTTTTTTGGCATTGCTCAGATGGGTAACAATCTGATCCATATCTTCCTGATTCAGATGAGATGCCCAGCTTTCCATGGAGTGGAGTTCGTTGGCAATGATGTTTTGATAAAAATTTCCGCTATCCAGCCGTGAATCGTCTGTTATAACCGTAGGAACGGAAAGAATATCATTCTGTACAGTACGCTGCATTTCAGAAAAACTTTCAAATCCCAGGGAATAGGCAAGGCGTATGATAGTGGTTTCGCTTACGGAAATTTCCTTGCTGAGTTTCGCAAGGGTGGAATAACTGAATGAATCAAGGTGTTGTAATATATATTCGGCGACTTTCTTCTGACCGGCAGAAAGGAAAGATACTTTTTCACGGATCAACTGTTCTATTTTCATGAAAACCTCCTGTATTGTACGATTAGTATAATAAATTATAACAGGTGTAAAGTTTGATTACAATATAATGGAGTAAAAAATTCTTCTTAATATAAAAAAGATGTAAATAATGCACAAATTAAAGTGTGTATTTTTAATAATATTGTCAATAGAAATCTTGAAACCTAGATGCTAATATAGCATTAAATAATTCACATGACGTCAGAAAAAGAATTAATTACACTATTAATGTTAAAGTCAATAAAAAAGGGGGGCTTTTATGTCGTCAACAGTAAAGGAAATAAAAGAAAAAACAGGTTACCTGAAACGAAGTGATCTTTATACAATCGGTGTAGGACAGGCGATTGGATCGGGTGTTCTGACACTGATCGGACCGGCAATTCTTTTGACTGGTCAGTCAGCATGGTTGGCATATGTAGCTGCATGTATCTGGGGATTTATGATGATTGCACCAATTCCATGGATCACATCTACACTGAAACTTGGAGGAGGATTTTATTCTCTGGTAGGAGATATGGCCGGCAAACGAGTTGCCGGTATGTATGCAGTAGGATTTTTGCCACAGACGATCAATCTGGCGACTTATGGTGTGGCAATTGGTATGTATGCAAATTCCCTGTGGCCGCAGATTAATGCGAAATGGTTTGGAATTGCAGCCCTGAGTGTGTTCTTTGCCATCAATCTGTGTGGTGTGGATGTAATGGCGAAGGTACAGAAAATTCTGGTTATCCTGCTGTTTGTTGCACTTGGTCTGTTTATTGTTCTGGGATGCCTCCAGCTGAAAAATCCGGTGTTTGAGTTTACAGCACCAGACTTTTTCTCCAATGGTCCATCCGGATTCTTTTCCGCAATCATGCTGTATGTATATTCAACAAACGGATATTCCTGCATTATGAATTATGGTAAACAGGCAAAAGAAGCGCATAAAGATATTCCAAAGGCACTTCTGTACTGTATTCCGACACTGATGGTTGTATATGGCGGTGTTGCAATTGTAGCAAGTGGTGTGCTTCCTCTGGATCAGGTAGCCGGACAGCCGCTTACCCTGGTTGCAAAAAATATTTTAAATCCGGCACTTTTCACAGTATTTATGATTGGTGGTCCGGTACTTGCACTGTCTTCATCCATTAATTCAACAATTTCCAATAACTGTATTCCGGTTGCACAGTCCTGTAAAGATGGATGGCTTCCGAAATCATGGGCAGCTCAGAACAGAAGAGGGGCTTACTGGAAACTGATGACATTTACTTATCTTATGGGAATATTACCTGTGTTACTGGACTTTTCTATCAGTGATGTTGTAAATAATATTATGCTTCTGGCATCAGCATTGGCATTTCTGCAGATTTATGCGTATTTCCAGCTTCCGAAAAAACATGCAGAAGCATGGGAAAAATCACCAATGCATATTTCTAACGGAAAATATTATTTCCTCTGCTGTTTGAGCCTGTTTGCATATATCTGCATTTTTATCAATTCTTGCAGAAGCCTGAAACTTCCGGTAGTAATCATCAGTCTGATAGCCATTGTAGTATGCATGGCTTACGGATGGTTTAGAAGTGTAAGTCCTGATGTAAAGATGGAAACAAGTGTGTGGGAGGATTAATGTTTATGAATAAAGACCAGAACCTGATCAATGAATTTGCTATCAAAACTTTAAAAGAAAATCTCAATGTTATGTATGCGCAGATATGGCGTGAAGGACAGTTAACGGCAGAATATAAAAGAATGCCGGTCAAGACACGCCTTAACACCTGGTCTGCCTGCAAGGGTGTTGTGTCCTGTGCGGCAGGAATCGCACTTGATGAAGGGCTGATTCGACTTGATGAGAAGATTGTGGATATTTTTCCAGAGTATGCACCGGAGAATCCGGAAGGATATCTGGGGGATGTAACGCTGGAAAATATGCTGACAATGACTACAGGTTTGGAAAGCTCTCTGTTTTTCTGTGACTGGCCGGAGCGTTACACAACTCCGGACTGGATCCGATATTTCTTCGAGAATGCGAAAGTGATAAAAAAACCGGGAACAGAATGGCTGTACAGTAATTTTAATACTTATATGATCAGCTGTGCGATTGAAAAACGTGCGGGAGTTAATCTTCTGGAATATTTGAGAAATCGCTTTTTTGAGCCGCTTGGAATTGGAAATCCAGACTGGACTTTGTGTCCGAAAGGGCATGTGCATGCGGCTAATGGACTTTATGTGAATATTGATGAGTTTACCCGGTATGGACAGATGATTCTTCACAAGGGAAATTATAATGGAAAACAGCTGGTGCCAGAGTCGTACATGAAGATGGCAACGTCCAATCTGGTGGATAATTCAGTGGCAGGAAGTCCGGGAAATCTATATTCCGGTTTTGGATATGGATATCAGTTTGTAATGAATCCGGAAGCCGGTTCCTATCGATCCGATGGAAATTATGGTCAGTTCTGCCTGGCATTTCCGGATAAAGATGTAGTAGTAACTGTGATGTCACTGGAGGGGGATTTCCAGAAAATAGGAAATCATCTATGGACGACAGTGATTCCTGAATTATAAGAATTCTGTCTTGCAAATCAGACAGTGAAAGGTGAAAGGTAGCTTAAATCTTTCCGACTTGACATTGATTAGAAATCGTTTTATACTAACTCATGTAAATAACAGGGGAGCTTGTGATGGCAGGCTGAGAGGAAGTCTTCAACTTCGACCCTTATACCTGATTTGGATAATGCCAACGTAGGAACGTATAAGATGGATTTACGGGAGATACTTTGGTGTATCTCCTTTTTTATTGGATGCAGATGTTTTTATCCGATTGAATACGTAAGATCAGGATTTACAGGGAAGGGATCAAGAGCGAATGCTTTTAACCCCGGTATCGACAATTGAATATTGGGAAATTTGAGAGTGAACTGAGTTCATGAAGGGGTGCACCACCGCGGGTGTATTTCTTTGTGAACTCTTTTTTATTGACGAATAGCTTTTGAAGTTTCCGGAAAGGAGAGATCATGATCACAGTAAATGGTGAAAGCAGAACATTGGAAAAGCCGGTGACAGTAACAGAATATCTGGAAGCATGTAACTATGTTCCGGTGCAGGTTGTAGTAGAGCTGAATGAAGAGATCATTAAGAGAGACACTTATGATACAACAGTACTGAAAGATGGCGATGTTGTGGAGATTCTGCAGTTTATGGGCGGCGGAAGCTGCTGATGTCGCTATAGAGATAAAATTAGGTATATATACCACGGCAGTAACTGACAGATAAGTTACTGAAAAAATGCAGATGAAGAATGATCTGGCAGAAGAAGGCGCTGGTTATAAATCGGTGGAAATATTTTCTGCAAACAGACATAAAGAAAGGTGGACATAAAAAATGACAACAGCAAACACAAATGAAGACAAACTGATCTTGGGAGGCCATGAGTTTACTTCCCGTTTTATCCTTGGTTCCGGAAAATTTTCCCTGGAGCTTGTAAAAGCATGTATTGAAAAAGCAGGAACTCAGATCGTAACACTTGCCCTGCGTCGTGCAAATGAGGGTGGGCTTGCCAATATTCTTGACTATGTGCCGAAGGATGTTACTCTTCTTCCGAATACATCAGGAGCCAGAAATGCAGAGGAAGCAGTCCGTATTGCAAGACTTTCCCGCGAGCTTGGCTGTGGAGATTTTGTAAAGATCGAAGTTATCCATGATTCCAAATATCTTCTTCCGGATAACTATGAGACCATCAAGGCAACAGAGATCCTTGCAAAAGAGGGCTTTGTAGTTATGCCATACATGTATCCGGATCTGAATGCAGCTAGAGATCTGGTGAATGCAGGAGCTGCCTGTGTAATGCCGCTTGGCTCTCCAATCGGTTCCAACAAAGGAATCTGTACAAAAGAATTCATTCAGATCCTTATCGACGAGATCGACCTTCCGATCATCGTGGACGCAGGAATCGGCCGCCCGTCACAGGCATGTGAGGCTATGGAAATGGGTGCTGCAGCAGTTATGGCAAATACAGCCATTGCAACTGCAGGAGACGTCCGTGTTATGGCGGAAGCCTTTAAGAAAGCTATTGAGGCAGGAAGAAGTGCATATCTTTCCGGTATGGGAAGAACTCTGGAGAGAGGTGCAAGTGCATCCTCACCACTGACCGGATTTTTGCATGAGTAAAATAATGACAGTATATTGAAAGACTCGGAAATATACGGTTATTAAGGGGAAATCTGTGTAGCGAAAGCGGATTGCGAATATTCACTTGATGCAGATCAACCAGAGCAGAAAAGAAAACGAATGGCTAAAAACAGATACTGAAATATTACAAATTTGAAAATAATAAAAGTACGAGAGGAGCGACACAACAACAATGGCAGAAACAGTACAGGCCAGTCAGCAGGACGGCCATTTTAATGAAAGTATCGTAAATGAAGAAATTCTGGAAGATATGAAAAAGAACCGTATCGATCACATGAAGTACCTTCCGGATATGGAACAGCTGGAAGAATCTGATGTAATGGATCAGGTTATTTCCGCAATGAACGCATATGATTATGATAAGTACACAGAAGCGGATGTACGGAGAGCGCTTGCTCATGACAACCGCACACCGGAGGATTTTAAAGCACTGCTTTCACCGGCAGCGCTGCCTCTTCTGGAAGAAATCGCACAGGCTGCACGGATCGAAACAAGGAAACATTTTGGGAACAGTATCTGCATGTTTACACCGATCTACATTGCAAACTACTGTGAGAACTACTGTATTTACTGTGGATTTAACTGCCACAACAAGATCCGCCGCGCACAGCTGAATGCAGATGAGATCGAGAAAGAGATGGCAGCTATTGCAGAAACCGGACTCCAGGAGATTTTGATCCTTACCGGAGAGAGCAAAACGAAATCTAATGTGGAATATATCGGAAAGGCCTGTGAGATCGCCCGGAAATATTTCAAGGTAGTCGGTCTTGAGGTGTATCCGATGAACTCTGATGAGTACGCATATCTTCACAAATGTGGCGCAGATTATGTGACAGTTTTCCAGGAGACATATAATTCTGATAAATACGAAACTCTGCATCTGGCAGGCCACAAGAGGATTTTTCCATACAGGTTAAATACACAGGAGCGTGCGTTAAAAGGCGGCATGCGAGGTGTTGGTTTTGCGGCACTTCTGGGACTGGATGATTTCCGCAAGGATGCTTTTGCAACGGGATATCATGCATATCTTCTGCAGAGAAAATATCCACACGCAGAGATCGCTTTTTCCTGCCCGAGACTTCGTCCGATCATCAACAACGACAGGATCAACCCGAAGGATGTACACGAACCGCAGCTTTTGCAGGTAGTCTGTGCATATCGTCTGTTTATGCCGTTTGCAAGTATTACTGTATCCACCAGAGAGTGTGAGCGTGTCCGTGACAATCTGGTGAATATCGCAGCAACCAAGATCTCTGCAGGTGTCAGCACCGGAATCGGAAGCCATGTGGATGATATTGAGGATAAAGGTGATGATCAGTTTGAGATTTCCGACGGAAGGTCTGTGGACGAAGTTTTCAACGCCCTGAAAGACCACGGCCTGCAGCCGGTGATGAATGATTATATTTATCTGTGAGATGAAGGCGGCGAAAGAGGATCACACAGACTACCGAGGATAACTTCTGTGGAATATGTGGAAAACCATTCGCCCGAAAGAGCGATTTTTCAGGGTGAGTGTGGATAACTGTTTCGGAAGAATGAATGCAGAAAGATTTTTAGCAAACAGAGGACAGTGCTGGAAGAATTTGTCGTCAGAACAAGAGTGATTTTTCAGTCCGGGTCTGATAAAATGGATATAACCCGGTTTATCTTAAAGAGAAAAATGCAGATGAGGTTTTTGTCAGAATGAAAGAAAAGCAGCTGCATGGAGAAGAACTGACCAAAGAAGATCTCAAACGTGCTGTCAAAGATGAAGCTTACCGCAAAAAACTCCTGGAAGAGCTGAATTCACAAGGTTGATTGCGTTTTCACAAAATCTTTCAACGGTGATGAAGAATATGCAAAAAAGAGTGCGAAATCTATGGATAACAGCTAAAAATTAGACATAAAAACCTGTAAAATCCGCCAAAATATCCCTGATTTTGAAAACTCCTGAAAACGGTTTCCAATCTAATAGTTTTCATATGTACTTACTCATGTTTATAATAGCCCCAACAACAAAACACGAGGCAAAACACAGGAGGTAAGTATTATGAAAAGAAGATGGAAATCAGCAGTAGCAGCTTTTGCAGCAATAGCAACAATTGGAAGCCTTACAGGCGTAACCACCTATGCGGCGGACAGTGTCAGCATCACCAATGTATCTTATGATCCGACCAGAGAGCTTTACGAGCAGTACAACAAGAGCTTCCAGGAACACTGGAAGGAAAAAACCGGCCAGGATGTGGAGATCACACAGTCCCATGGTGGTTCCGGCAAGCAGGCACTTGAGGTTGCCAACGGACTGGAAGCAGATGTGGTAACACTGGCACTGGAGTATGATGTAGATGCGATCCAGGATGCAGGACTCATCGATGACGGATGGGTGGACGAATTTCCGGAGGACAGCGCTCCCTATACTTCGACTATTGTATTTCTTGTGAGAAAAGGAAATCCGAAGAACATCAAAGACTGGGACGATCTGGTAAAGAAAGACGTAGGTGTGATCACACCAAACCCGAAAACCTCCGGCGGAGCAAGATGGAACTATCTGGCAGCCTGGGCCTATGCAAAAGATAAATATAACGGAGACGAGGACAAAATTAAAGAATTCATCGGAGACCTTTACAAAAACGTACTTGTCCTGGACACCGGAGCCAGAGGCGCAACGACCTCTTTCGTGGAAAACGGACAGGGTGATGTACTGATCGCCTGGGAAAATGAAGCCTATCTTTCCGTAAAGGATTATCCGGACGACTACGAGATCGTAACACCAAGCATCAGCATCCTTGCACAGCCATCTGTAGCAGTAGTCGATAAAGTCGTAGACAAAAGAGGCACCAGAGATGTGGCAGAGGAATATCTGAATTATCTCTATTCCGATGAAGCACAGCGGATCGCCGGTGATAATTATTACCGTCCGTCAAACCAGGATATTCTGAAGGAATACTCCGATGTGTTTGACCTGGACATCAATCTTGTCACCATTGATGATTTCGGCGGATGGAAAAAGGCACAGGAAACACATTTCTCAGATGGAGGGATTTTTGATCAGATTTACGAAGGATAGACAGCAGAAGATATAGTTGGACACAATAACACAAAGAAGCTGCAGAACAGTGAAAAAACAGAGTCTGCAGCTTCTTTTATGTAAATATTGTGAATCACAAGGGATCAGGCATGGCTTCCTTCGGTCAGGGAACAGCCGTCCATTATACGGATCCCGTTTATGACATCCAGATAAGTGTCATACATTTCCTTCCATTCATCAGAGGCGTCCTTGGAGTACTGGCTGATGGTGGACAGAAGATCGTATTTTTTGCCGTCGACGGTTTCGATACGGCCGAGATAGCCCTGCCATACACTGTCCAGAGGCTGGTCTTCTCCATCGTAATATCTGGCTTCCAGAGTCAGTACAGGAACATCCTCATTGTAATAAGTCAGTTTATATCCACCATTTTCGGTTTCGGTTGTTTCATAACGGCAGAGATATTTCCAGCGCTCCGGAGTGAGGACCTGGAAGTAATCCGTCATGGCCATATCCACACGCTCTGCGTAAACGAAATCTATGGATTTGATCAGCTCTGTGGCTTCCTTTTCGGCGGCCTTATCATAGGTGTCTGACGGAGTCAGGACAAAAAGTCCGAATGTATAATCGTCAGTCTGGCATACAAGAGCATCTACATTTTTTTCTTCTTCGTTGACTTCGGTTAAGTATTGATATTTCGTGGCAGGATAAGATTCAAAGGTAAGATCCTTTTTGGTGATGATCTCACCCTTTACCGGATAGTATTCTGCCAGAAAACCCTTCAGGGAAGAATCCTCCAGAGAGGAATTCGGTACTTTTAAAACAAAGGCAGTGCTTTTTCCGCCATTTACGGAACGCTGCTCGAAATAACCTTCTTTTTCGGGCATGGATTCTCTGATCGTATCATCGGCAGGGAATCCAACCCGCATATGAAGCTCGCCGCGCTTTTCCGATTCGGAGGAATCTTCCGTGTTTGTATCGGAAGAGGAATTTGGGTATGAAGAATCGGAATCCTGCGAGGAGGAGTTTCCACTGGTATCGGAGGATTCTTCTGAAGAATCTCCGGAGGAGGAATCAGTTTCAGAATCGGAATATTCCTGAAGATTGCCGTAGTCATCAATATAATATTTATCTCTGGAGCCAATATATGTGGTTCCGGTGGCATCTTCCAGCCACACACTGCCGTCCTCATAATAATAATGAGGCTCAAAATAACCGTCCTGTTCGGTCCAGCCGGCATCGTTGCCTTCCATCAGTTCACCGGAATCCGGGTCAGGGGTATAATTACCTTCCCCGATATATTCATCCTCGGAACCATTGCGGTACCAGTAATCTCCGTTTTCATCCTGCCAGATGTACTGACCGTCATCGGTTGGAGGGTCAGAAGCGAGGACCGGGACTGCAGATATGGAAAGAGCAATCGCGCCTGTTAAAAGAACTAAGATTTTTTTATGCATAGGCACCTCCTGATAAATTGCGCAGCAGTTAGCTGCTTACTATTCTTTGATCATAAATTTTTACAAATAAAAAAGATCTGTCTGTTAAGTACATTGTAACAGACAGATCCCGATATCCGGAAATGTGAAGAAAAAGAGACATTTACGGAAAGCTGCGTACAGGTCTGGAAATATGCTATCCGATCGTGAAAAGACCGGCTTACCGGCAGGTAAAAAGATATCCCTTCCCATAAACCGAGACAATGTCATACTCATCGGTATCTTCGGCACCGATCTTGGTCCGGAGGTTAAAGATATGCCGTCGTACCGTGCTGGTATCTGTTCCTGCACAGCTGCCCCATACCGCTTCGTAGAGCTCCTTTGCAGAAAAAATCTTCTCCTGGTTTTCTGCAAGGAGACGCAGCAGAGAGAATTCGGTCCGGGTAAGGCCTATGTCGGCATTATTGAGATATGCATGGCCGTCCGAAAGATCCAGCCGCAGGCTGCCGATGGTGATCTGACGGGAGGACTGAAATTTTTCTTTTATTTTTTCTTCCATTCGTTTCTGGCGTTCCAGAAGCATCTGGATCACGGCCAGAAATTCATCGAAATTATAAGGTTTGGTGAGATAATAGTCGCCTCCCTGCTGAAGTCCTTCTACCCGATCCCGGATATCACTTTTTCCGGTGAGAAAAAGAACCGGATTCATGGTTTTTTCGCGGAAGCGGCGGCAGATATCCAGACCGTTTCCGTCTGGAAGCATAATGTCCAGGATAAGAAGATCCGGCAGCTGTTTTTCAAGCTGATGACAGGCTTCGGCGGCTGTCTGTGCAGTGTGGACATCGTAGCCACGGCGCCGCAGCATCCGGCAGTTGGTATTCAGCACCTGTTCTTCATCCTCGACCATAAGGATAAGTGATTTCTTTTCATTCATTTATGATTCCTCCTCCGGAAGTGAGAAGAACACCTGAGTTCCCTCGCCTTCTTTACTTTTCAGCCATATTTTGCCGCCATGGGCAGTGATGATCTGATGACAGACATAGAGGCCTATGCCGTGCCGCCAGTAATCCTTATCAGCGGAAACATAACCCTTGAGTGCGTTTTTTCGCATTTCTTCTGACATGCCGGTTCCGGTGTCGGAGACGCAGATGGTCTGCCAGCCCGGTTCGCCGGTAAGCGAAATGGTGATGGTTCCGTTTTGGGTGTGACGCTCTGCATTGGAGATCAGATTGGTGACAACCTGGATCAGCCGTTCCGGATCAGCAGAGATTTCCGGGAGTCCGGATTGTGTCGTAAGGACCAGCTGATTGTTCTTTGAGCTTGGATGACTGCAGTAGTCTTTTTTTACAGAATACAAAAGACCGGACAGATCTGATGAGACAAGGGAAAGGGCAAGCCGTCCCTGCTCAATGGAAACCGTATCCATCAGATCCAGCACGATCCGGTCGATCCGCATTACCGACTGTTCAATGGTGCGGAGATTTTCCTGCATAAGAGAGAAATCCAGAGGCTCTTCCTCAAGGAGCTCGGAGGTGTCCCGCGCGTGGAGGGAAATGGAACTCAGAGGATTTTTAATCTCATGGGCAACGGTGGTCAGGAAGGTGGATTTGGCATTATCAAGGGAGCGCAGTCGCAGATTCTGTTCCTCCAGAAGGAGCTGCTGCTGGTTATATTCCTTCAGATGAAAATAGAGAACACTGCCGCAGACAATACTTACAGAGACAAACGCCAGAAGGATATCTGCCAGCCGGTCTGCTTCCGTGGCAAAAGGAGTTACAGTGTCCGGGAAATGGTATGCAACCAGACACAGTCCCATATAAAGGAGGATCTCCAGCAGGGAAACGATCAGAGCGCGTCTTTTTTCCAGCATCAGCACGGTAAAAATAATAGCAAACACAAAGAATGCCGGCATGCCGCCACGATAACCGCCGCTGGTAAAAAACATCACCGGAAAAACGAGCAGAAAGATCACGACAATGGTGATCAGGTAGCAGCGCTGATATTTTCCACTGTAATAGGAATAAAGAAAAAGCCCTCCGGAGATTGCAACCAGCGCAAAATTGATCAGTACATTTCCCCAGGAACCGGTCCCGAGACTGAGAAAGGCCATGATCAGGCTAATCACAGTACCTCCCAAGGCGAGGATGTTGAACAGCCGGACGCGGAAATCAAGGGTGGGACTGAATAAAGAGTGAAAAATATTCCGGAGCTTCGGGTTTATATTGATAGGGATCACCTCCTGTTCTTAATGTAGGTTTGTATGCCTGCGGGAATCTTTCTTTTGGTGCTGTAATTATCGTAACTGTTATAATTGTATCATGCTGTCGTATAGTTGTGTACACAAAAAAATACATTTAATCCCGTTTTCCTATTGACATACTATGAATAGTAGGTTAATATAAGTGTCAACAAAAGAAAGGGAAGAGGCTATGAACGAATACGGCTTTAATACAGGGCTGCTCCACGGCACCAACGAGAAATATCCACAGGGTGCAACACAGGTTCCAATCTATCAGAGCAGCGCATTCCGACATGACAGCGCGGAAGACCTGGAGAAAATTTTTGACAATAAAAAAATGGGCTTCTCCTATACAAGGATCAACAATCCTACGGTAGAGTCCTTTGAGAAGCGAGTGACCATGCTGGAGGATGGGATCGGCAGTGTGGCCTGTGCATCCGGAATGGCAGCGCTGACCAATGCGTTTCTGAACATTCTTCAGGCGGGAGACGAGATCGTGGCAGCCTGCGGACTGTACGGCGGAACCGTGGAACTGTTCGATGATCTGAAGCCTTTCGGGATTTCCGTAAAATATGTGAAAGAGAATAAGCCGGAAGCTTTTGAGGCAGAGATCACAGAGAAGACGCGACTTGTTTTTGCGGAGACCATTGGCAACCCCAAGCTGGATGTTACCGATATCCAGGCAGTTGCGGAAGTGGCACATAAGCATGACGTACCGCTGATCGTAGACAACACGGTGGCAACCCCGTATCTGATCCAGCCACTGAAGCTTGGAGCTGACATAGTGGTTCATTCCTCTTCCAAATATATCAATGGAAGCAGCGATGCCATCAGCGGTATTCTTGTCTGTGGTAAGGGTCTGAAATGGGACCCTGACCGATATCCGGGACTTGCTCCATACCGGAAATTCGGACCATTTGCATATATCGCCAAGCTTAGAAACGGACTTTTCCGGAACACTGGCGCGTGTCTTGCTCCGCAGAATGCTTTCCTTAATAACCTGGGACTGGAAACCCTGGGACTTCGAATGCAGAGACAGTGTGATAATGCACTGGAGCTTGCGAGATTTTTACAGGGCCTGGGTGGTGACATTGAAGTAAATTATCCGGGACTGGAAGAAAGCCCTTATCACGAAATTGCGGAAAAGCAGTTCAGGAATGGCTACGGAGCTATCGTAACCGTAAGAACCGGAAGCAAGGAGAAGGCTTTTTCCATTATTAATTCATTGAAGATCCCGCTGATCATCTCCAATATCGGAGATACGAAGACCCTGGTGATCCATCCGGAATCCACCATCGCGGCACACATCTCCGACGAAGAGAAGCTGCAGTCCGGAGTATTCGAGGATCTGATCCGTATCAGTGTGGGAATTGAAGATATTGAAGATTTAAAAGAAGATTTCAAACAAGCGATAGAAAATAACCGATAAAATCTAAGAGCTGCACCAGCAGAGAAATGGAGAGTTCGTTATGGCAAAAGTAGATTACGCTACATTAAAAAAAGGTGGTTTCATGAGACAGAAGCAGAAAAATAATTTTTCTCTTCGTCTTGCCTGTGTAGGCGGTACATTTACCGCAGAAAACCTTAAGAAGATCGCAGAGGTAGCTGAGAAATACGGTGACGGATATGTACATCTTACTTCCAGACAGGGAGTTGAGATCCCGTTCATTAAATTAGATGATATTGATGATGTAAAGGATGATCTTGCAAAAGGCGGATGCAAGCCTGGTGTCTGCGGACCGAGAGTCCGTACAGTTACAGCCTGCCAGGGCAACGCTGTCTGTCCAAGCGGAAATATCAACAGCTATGACATTGCAGTGAAATTAAATGAAAGATATTTCGGAAGAGAGCTTCCTCATAAATTTAAATTCGGTGTTACCGGATGCCAGAACAACTGTCTGAAGGCAGAGGAGAATGATGTAGGGATCAAGGGAGCGGCTGAGGTCAGCTGGAAAGAGGATGCATGTATCCACTGTGGTGTCTGCGAAAAAGCCTGCAGAGAAAACGCCATCTCCTTTAAAGATGACAAGCTGGTGATCGACACAGAGAAATGTAACTACTGCGGCAGATGTGCAAAATCCTGTCCGGTAGATGCATGGGATGTAAACGAAGCATATATCGTTTCCTTTGGCGGAACGTTTGGAAATCACATCAGCAAGGGACAGGAATTCCTTCCGCTGATCACCTCTGAGGAGCAGCTTTTCAGAGTGACCGATGCAGCGATCCAGTTCTTTGATGATCATGCAAATCCGGGAGAGCGTTTTAAATTTACCATCGACCGGGTAGGCGCTGAAAAACTTCAGGAAGTTTTGAAAGGAGCATACAATGGCTGATATTAAGATTGATGATACCGTAGATATTACCGATGTGGTCTGCCCGGTAACCTTTGTAAAAGCAAAGGTAGCACTTGAGGAGCTGGATGACGGACAGATCCTGGCGATCAAAATGAACGATGGCGAGCCGGTACAGAATGTGCCGAGAAGCGTGAAGGAAGAAGGACATCAGATCCTGAAGCTCGAGGACAACGAAGACGGAACTTATACACTGATCGTAAGAAAAGTTGAGGAATAGGAGAACAGAGAAATGACAATCACAGTTGCAGGAAATAAAAAAGAGTACGAAGACGGACTGAAGCTTACAGAGCTTATTGAAAAAGAGGATATTGAAAGTCCTGAGTATGTAACCGTAACTATCAACGATGAATTCATCAGCAAGGCAGACGTTCCGGAAACAGAGGTAAAGGACGGCGACGTTGTTGAGTTCCTGTACTACATGGGAGGAGGCGCAAGATAATGGCTTTTACAAATGAGCAGCTTGAGCGGTACTCCCGCCATATCATCCTGAAAGAGGTTGGAGTAAAAGGTCAGAAAAAGCTTCTGAATGCCAAGGTTCTGATCATCGGAGCCGGCGGACTTGGAGCACCGGCAGCCCTTTACCTTGCAGCAGCAGGTGTGGGAACCATCGGGATCGCGGATGCAGATGAGGTAGATCTTTCCAATCTTCAGCGACAGGTCATCCACACAACTGCAGATGTCGGTAAACTGAAGGTAGAGTCTGCGGCTGAGACCATGAAAGCAATCAACCCGGACGTTACTGTAAATACATATCATACCTTTGTAGATTCCACCAACATCATGGATCTGATCAAAGATTACGATTTCATTCTTGACGGAACAGACAATTTTCCTGCAAAATTCCTGATCAACGATGCCTGTGTAATGGCTGAGAAACCGTTTTCACATGCAGGGATCATCCGTTTCCAGGGACAGCTGATGACCTACGTCCCGGGACAGGGACCATGCTACAGATGTGCATTCCAGAGCCCGCCACCAAAGGACGCCGTACCGACCTGTAAGCAGGCTGGCGTGATCGGAGCCATGGGCGGCGTGATCGGAAGCCTTCAGGCAATGGAAGCGATCAAGTATATCATCGGACAGGGTGATCTTCTTACAGGAAGACTTCTTACCTACGATGCGCTGAAGATGACATTCCGTACCGTGAAGCTTCCGAAGAATCATCATTGCCCGGTATGCGGCGATGATCCGACGATCACAGAACTGATCGATTATGAGCAGGCTGTGTGTGAACTGAAGCATTAATAAACACTGATCACAGAAACGAAAAGGTGTCTGCTGGTGCAGATACTGTAAATAAGTATAGAAACCCATTGGAGGCTGCGAAGAAATGCTGAAATTAAAAAAAGAAGATTACGAGAAAATATTAGACCACTGCAGAAAAGGACTTCCCAATGAGTCCTGCGGCCTTCTGGGCGGGACCATTGAGGGCGATGTAAAAACCATCGAGAAAGTGTATCTGCTGACAAATATCGATGAAAGCAACGAACACTTTTCCATGGACCCGAAGGAACAGCTGAGCGCGATCAAGGATATCCGTCAGAACGGATATCAGATGATCGGAAACTTTCATTCTCATCCGGAGTCTCCGTCAAGGCCTTCCGAAGAAGATAAACGACTTGCATTTGACCCGAACATAGAATATCTGATCCTCTCCCTTATGGATGCAGAAAATCCGGTGTTGAAGGCTTTTGGCGTAGATAAAGAGAAAAATGTAACTGTACATGAGCTTCAGATAACAGAGTGATGAGTATGAAAAACAGATTAAACACAAAGGAAATTACAACAGATGTGCTGATCATAGGCGGAGGTACCGCAGGCTGCTATGCGGCGCTGGTTCTCTCAGAACAGAAAGCCGGCAGGGTACTGATCGCAGAAAAAGCAAATATCAGACGAAGCGGCTGTCTGGCAGCAGGTGTTAATGCAATCAATGCCTACATTGTAAAAGGCCGCAAGCCGCAGGATTATGTAGATTATGCAACAAAGGATGCCGCCGGGATCGTAAGGCAGGACCTTCTTCTTACAGCAGCGGAGAATTTCAACGAAGTTACTGCAAAGATGGAAAAGCTTGGGCTTGTGATCCTGAAGGATGAAAATGGTGATTATGTAGCCAGAGGAAACCGTAACATCAAGATCAACGGTGAAAATTTTAAACCACTTCTTGCTGATGCAGTTCATAAAGCTGAGAACGTAGACGTTCTGAATTATGTAAATATCACAGACCTTCTTGTAAAAGATGGACAGGTTTACGGAGCGGTTGGCTTCTCTATTATGGAAGAAACAGCATACATTATCCGGGCAAAAGCAGTTCTTGCTGCAACAGGCGGAGCGGCCGGACTTTATAAGCCGAACAATCCGGGATTTTCCAGACATAAGATGTGGTATCCGCCGTTTAACACAGGTGCCGGATATGCAATGGGAATCCTGGCAGGTGCGGAGATGACGTCCTTTGAGATGCGTTTTATCGCACTTCGCTGCAAGGATACCATTGCTCCTACGGGAACCATCGCACAGGGTGTCAGCGCAAAACAGATCAATGCAGCTGGCGAGATCTATGAGACAAAATACGGACTGACCACAAGCGAGAGAGTTTACGGAACAGTTCGGGAAAATCAGCTTGGCCACGGCCCGTGTTACCTGAAGACTACAGGGATCACGAAGGAACAGGATGAAGATCTTCTGAAGGCTTATCTCAACATGGCACCGAGCCAGACTCTGAAATGGATTGAAAGCGGAAAGAGCCCCAGCGAGCAGGATGTGGAGATCCAGGGAACAGAGCCGTATATCGTAGGCGGTCATACAGCCAGCGGCTACTGGGTAAATACAGGCCGTGAAACCACGGTAAAGGGGCTATATGCAGCTGGTGATGTTGCAGGTGGATGTCCGCAGAAATATGTAACAGGAGCTCTTGCAGAAGGAAAGCTTGCAGCATTGGATATGGTGAAACAGTTTAAGGCCGGAACTCTGAAGGAAGCAGATATTCAGACTGAGACAGAGATTAAGGTTCAGGAAGGGGAAATTCTTTCTCAGTACGAAAAGTTCCGAAATGAAGACGCACCGGCATTTTCCGTGGAAGAGCTGGAAGAAGCCATGCAGAAAGTCATGGATGAATATGCGGGAGGAATTGCTTCTAATTATCAGTTTAATGAGAAGCAGCTTGCTCTTGCAGATGAAAAAATCATTCAGCTTCAGGCTCTTGCCGAAAAAACAGCGGCAGCAGATATGCATGAGCTGATGTTTGCATACGAACTTCGTGAGCGTCTCATTGTGTGCCGTTCACTGATCGCTCATCTGAAAAACCGCAAAGAGACCAGATGGCATTCTTTTAACGAAAATCTGGATCATCCGGAAACAGATGAGAAATTTTATAAATATGTAAATTCGAAACTGGAAAACGGCGAGATCAGGATGATTTTTCGCGACATTGTAAAGGAGGACACATATGAGCATACGAATTGATCAGAAAAAATGTGTTGGCTGCAGAAAATGCAGTGAAGTATGTCCGGGAACCCTGATCGTCATGGAAGATAAAAAAGCCGTGATGAAATATCCGAAAAACTGCTGGGGCTGCGTTTCCTGTGTAAAGGAATGTAAAGCCGGTGCCATCGACTTTTTCCTTGGTGCGGATATCGGCGGGAACGGAAGTATCATGAATGTAAAAAGCGAAGGGGATATTCTTCATTGGATCATTACAAAAACGGACGGTTCTACATCCGTGATCGATGTGGATCGACGGAATTCGAATAAATATTAGACCAGAAGATAAGTGCTGCCGGTTCTGGCGGCCGGAACAGGAGGATGAGATCAGATATGAGTGGATTATCACATTTGGATGAGCTGGAAGCAGAGGCAATTTATATCATCCGTGAAGTTGCAGCAGAGTGCGAGAAGCCGGTAATGCTTTATTCTATAGGAAAAGACAGTTCTGTAATGCTTCATCTTGCAATGAAGGCTTTTTATCCGGAGAAACCGCCATTTCCGTTTCTTCACGTAAATACAACATGGAAATTTAAAGAGATGATAGAGTTTCGTGACAAAACCGCGAAGGATCTGGGAATCGAAATGCTTGAGTACATTAATCAGGATGGTGTGAAGCAGGGTATCAATCCTTTTGACAGCGGCTCCGCATATACAGATATCATGAAAACGCAAGCACTGAAGCAGGCTCTTAAGAAATATGGTTTCACAGCTGCTTTTGGCGGCGGTCGTCGTGACGAGGAGAAAAGCCGTGCAAAAGAGCGTATCTTCTCCTTCCGTAATGCAGAGCAGGCCTGGGATCCGAAGAACCAGCGTCCGGAGATGTGGAAGCTTTATAATACGGAGATCAATAAAGGCGAAAGCATCCGTGTTTTCCCGATTTCCAACTGGACTGAGACGGATATCTGGCAGTACATTAAGAGAGAAAATATCCCGATCGTTCCTCTTTATTTTGCAAAAGAGCGTCCGGTTGTATACAGAGACGGCAACATTATCATGGTGGATGACGACAGAATGCGCCTGAACCCGGGTGAGGAGCCGCAGATGAAAAAGGTCCGTTTCCGTACTCTCGGATGCTATCCTCTGACAGGTGGTATCGAGTCTGACGCGGAGACACTGGACGAGATCATTGACGAGACCTTAAGCTCTGTGGAATCTGAGAGAACCACACGTGTTATTGATTCCGACGGCGGAGCTGCAAGTATGGAAAAAAGAAAGAGAGAGGGGTACTTCTAGGATGAGCGGATTACTGAAATTTATCACTTGCGGAAGTGTAGATGATGGAAAATCTACACTTATCGGTCATATTCTTTATGATTCCAAGCTTTTATATGCGGACCAGGAAAAAGCCCTTCTTCTGGACAGCAAGGTAGGTTCCAGAGGTGGTGCCATTGATTATTCTCTTCTTCTGGATGGCCTGATGGCAGAACGTGAGCAGGGAATCACCATTGATGTTGCGTATCGTTATTTTACAACCGATAAAAGAAGCTTTATTGTTGCGGATACTCCCGGACATGAGGAGTATACAAGGAACATGGCGGTTGGAGCTTCCTTTGCTCAGCTTTCCATTATTCTTGTGGATGCGAAGCAGGGGGTTCTGGTCCAGACAAGGCGTCATGCACGTATCTGCGCTCTGATGGGTATCCATCATTTTGTATTTGCTGTTAACAAAATGGATCTTGTTGATTACAGTGAGAGTCGTTTTAATGAGATCGTAAAGGATATCAATGAGCTTTCTGAGACTCTGGGTCTTCAGGATGTTGTGATCATTCCTGTCAGTGCTACAGAGGGTGATAACGTAACGAAGAAGTCTCCGAATATGCCGTGGTATACGGGCAAAGCTCTTCTGGAGCATCTTGAGACTGTGGATGTTTCCGAGGCTGAGAATGTCAGCGAGTTTTATCTGCCTGTTCAGCGTGTTTCCCGTCCAAACCATGAATTTCGCGGTTTCCAGGGCCAGATCGAGAGTGGCTGGGTTCATGTAGGCGATATCATCACAACGCTCCCAAGCAACGAGACAGCGGCTGTTAAGACGATCCTGGTGGGCAGTGACGATCGTGAAGAGGCTGTTGCCGGTCAGGCTGTTACGATTCAGCTGGATAAAGAAGTGGATGTCAGCCGTGGTTGTGTTCTTACCAATAATAATGAGATTCCGGTGGCTAAAGGTTTCGAGGCTACTCTTCTCTGGATGGATGATTCCAGGCTTGAAGTGGGCAAGGAGTATCTTGTGAAGCTTGGTACCAAGAAGATCGCAGGTGTGGTTAAGAGTATTGAGTTTAAGACGGATGTAAATACCGGGGAGCATCTGCATGCGGATACGATCGAGAAGAATGAGATCGCTCTTTGCAAAATCGGTCTTTCTGATAAGGTTGTGCTGGATGAGTTTAAGAGGAATAAGACTCTTGGTGAGCTGATCCTGATCGACCGTGTGAGTCATATGACTTCTGCATGTGGTGTTGTGGAATCGGTTGATACTGAGGGGGAGAAGCCTTATTTCCAGAAGGATGATGTGAAGGTTGGCGGTTATGTTTTTGAGGAGTTTTATTTTAACCTTGAGAATGCGCTGCTTTCCAAGGCGGATAAAGAGGTTAAGACT
>NZ_NALB01000004.1:300000-375839 GCF_008680535.1 Blautia sp. LMAG:36
TAGCGAGATAGAGGTGGGAATCCTCTAGGCTGAATATCCAAGGTTTCCAGGGTAAAGCTGATCTGCCCTGGGTGAGTCGGGACCTAAGGTGAGGGCGAGAGCCGTAGCCGATGGACAACAGGTTGATATTCCTGTACTGCAGTATGACAGAACTGTGGGGACACGTAAGGAGAGCGGGAGCCGGGAATGGAAAGCCCGGTACAAGCGAGGTACCAGTATGGTAGGAAAATCCGCCATGCAATGGGAAGACGTGATGTGGAGCGAAGATTAGTAGCGAAGCCCGTGAGCCATGCGTCAAGAAAAGCCGCTATCGTTCATATTGTACCCGTACCGTAAACCGACACAGGTGGATGAGGAGAGAATCCTAAGGCCGGCGGAAGAAGTATTGCCAAGGAACTCGGCAAAATGGCCCCGTAACTTAGGGAGAAGGGGTGCCTGCGAGAGCAGGCCGCAGAGAATAGGCTCAAGCAACTGTTTAGCAAAAACACAGGTCTATGCGAAACCGAAAGGTGAGGTATATGGGCTGACGCCTGCCCGGTGCTGGAAGGTTAAGAGGAGAGGTTAGACGTAAGTCGAAGCTTTGAATTTAAGCCCCAGTAAACGGCGGCCGTAACTATAACGGTCCTAAGGTAGCGAAATTCCTTGTCGGGTAAGTTCCGACCCGCACGAAAGGCGTAATGATTTGAGCGCTGTCTCGGCAATACATCCGGTGAAATTGAAGTGCCAGTGAAGATGCTGGCTACCCGCGCCAGGACGGAAAGACCCCATGGAGCTTTACTCCAGTTTGGCACTGGGGTCCGGTGTTGCATGTACAGGATAGGTGGGAGGCTGAGAAACGGTAACGTCAGTTGCCGCGGAGCCGCTGTTGGGATACCACCCTTGTGATATTGGGCTTCTAACCAGCCGCCGTAATCCGGCGGTGGGACAATGCCAGGCGGGGAGTTTGACTGGGGCGGTCGCCTCCGAAAGGGTATCGGAGGCGCCCAAAGGTTCCCTCAGAATGGACGGAAACCATTCGAAGAGTGCAAAGGCAGAAGGGAGCTTGACTGCGACACCGACGGGTGGAGCAGGTACGAAAGTAGGGCTTAGTGATCCGGTGGTATTAAGTGGGAATGCCATCGCTCAACGGATAAAAGCTACCCTGGGGATAACAGGCTTATCACTCCCAAGAGTTCACATCGACGGAGTGGTTTGGCACCTCGATGTCGGCTCATCGCATCCTGGGGCTGTAGTAGGTCCCAAGGGTTGGGCTGTTCGCCCATTAAAGCGGTACGCGAGCTGGGTTCAGAACGTCGTGAGACAGTTCGGTCCCTATCCGGCGTGGGCGTAGGATATCTGAGAGGAGCTGTCCTTAGTACGAGAGGACCGGGATGGACGGACCGCTGGTGGACCGGTTGGCTTGCCAAAGCCATGGCCGGGTAGCCAAGTCCGGAAGGGATAAACGCTGAAGGCATCTAAGCGTGAAGCCCCCCTCAAGATGAGATATCCCATTCTTATGAAGTAAACCCCCTTGAAGACGACGAGGTAGATAGGGCAGAGGTGGAAGTGTGGCAACACATGGAGCTGACTGTTACTAATCGGGTGAGGGCTTGACCAAGAAACGCAGGTTAAGAATTGATTCAAAGAGTTTGATTAACGATCAACAAGCATGTATGTAGTTTTTAAGGTACAAACCTTAAAATGGCCCAGTGGCTCAGTTGGTTAGAGCGCCGCCCTGTCACGGCGGAGGTCGAGAGTTCGAGTCTCTTCTGGGTCGTTACAGCTTAGCTGTAATGAATTAAATATGGGATCTTAGCTCAGCTGGGAGAGCATCTGCCTTACAAGCAGAGGGTCATAGGTTCGAGCCCTATAGGTCCCATAGATTATGGATGGATTCCCGAGTGGCCAAAGGGGGCAGACTGTAAATCTGTTGGCACCGCCTTCGAAGGTTCGAATCCTTCTCCATCCACTTAAATGCCGATGTGGCTCAATTGGCAGAGCAGCTGATTTGTAATCAGCAGGTTATCGGTTCGAGTCCGATCATCGGCTTTTAACATTTAATAACGCGGGGTGGAGCAGTCTGGAAGCTCGTCGGGCTCATAACCCGAAGGTCATAGGTTCAAATCCTGTCCCCGCTACTTATGCCCAGATAGCTCAGTTGGTAGAGCAGAGGACTGAAAATCCTCGTGTCGCTGGTTCGATTCCGGCTCTGGGCATGTTTTAATGTAAAACATACAAACGGCTGGTTAGAAAAAGCCTGAGTATTAATTAATTTAATATGGGGTATTAGCTCAGTCGGTAGAGCACTTGACTTTTAATCAAGTTGTCCGGGGTTCGAATCCCCGATGCCTCACTACTTTTTAAGAGCACTGTCGAACTGACAGTGCTTTTTTCGTGCCCGGAAAAGCCTTGTTTTATGCGGGTTTCCGGGCTTTTTTATTTTTTTTATAAGTGTGTTCAAAAGTGAATTTTTTTGGCGATTTACTGTTACACTTGTGTTACACTCCCTTAGGCGAGTGCTTTTTCTACCTTTTTCCGCCTCAGTATTCCGGTCAAAACAGTAGTTTTTCAGGGGTGTCCGCTCATCTGAGTGTCCGACCAGCTCTCTTACTGTATTGATATTAACATGAGCATCCAACAGGGTTGATATGTAAGTTTTTCTTACCTTATGAGAACTTTTTACTGTTGTGCCATATTCCTTACGATACTTGCGGAAACGGTATGCAACGGCATACTGGGGAAGTGGTTTCCCATCCATTGAGAAAATATATCCGGTACTGTCTGCCCCGGTTTCTTTCTGCCTTGACCGGGCTGTTTCGATGATCTCCTTAGCCTTTTGGGTCAATATCACCTGCCTGTCACCACAATCCGTTTTGGCGTGTTCAATGATCTTTTTTGTGTCTTTGTTGTACATGCGCTGGATATGGATATAATCCGGGCTTTCAATGTCCTCATACCGGACGGCACACAGCTCACCGATACGCAATCCTGTCTGGAACAGGAATGGAATTGCCAGCGGTGCAAGATCATACGTGCAGTTGTGGCTGTAGTAGTCTTTCCATGCCAGTTCGGTTATTGCGTTTTCCTCGGCTGTCTGATAGACCTGCGTTGCATCGGGTTTCTTTTTAACCTTCCGAAACATTCGCTTGCCGTCGATTTTTACATACTTGAATGGATTTTCCAAGATAAGGTTTAAGTCCGCCGCATAGTCCAATGCCTGCCGCATAATCACGGTGCTGTTGTAGTATTGCGGTAGCACCTATTACAAGAGCTTTATATGATGGCAGTCCATATTCCTATACATTTTCGAAGAAAAGAGATAAAAGCCGTTCCTATATTCAGAACGGAATCGTTCACAATTATAAAGAGGTCAAAGAATATTATAATGCGATTAAAGCATTGTATGATGAGTATGTAGAAGCAAAAGAAAATATATCTGATATGTGGGAAAATGTTAAATAAAAAGTATCCCTTTACTAGATTGTTAATCTGGTAGAGGGGCATTATACTTTCTTCTTATATAAAATGATGTCCTGCACTTCACAGTCGAGTATTTCACAAAGTGCGTTGATTGTATGTGTGGAAATATTGGAATTGCTTCGCATCCGGGACAGTTGGCCAGCAGAGATGCCGTATTTATGTATCAGCTGATACTGGCTGATGCCTTTTGATTTTAATGTGTTCCAGAAAGGGTCGTAAGTTATCATACAAGATTGTTCCTCCTACTTGCATGATACCCGTTAACGGCTTATAATCATATTAGCCATAAATGGCTATTTCTTGCTGTTATTCATAACGATTTTTTTTGCTTATGGATTGACACAAGCTATGAAGAAAGTAAAATAGAAGGGAAAAGGAGGGATTTCTTTTATGAAGAAAAGAGTGAAAAAGATTTTGGCTTTTATATTAGCCGTGGGAATTGTTGCTCCCAGTCAGGCTGGAATTGTTGAGCCTGTGAGCATGGTTTCCACTGTAGAAGCGGCAACGAACACACTGACATTGAATGTGTCCAATAAAAATATTTATGTTGGTGCATCTGCAAAGCTGAATGTTAAAGCTACAAAGGGGGCAAAACTGTCTTACAAGACATCCAATAAAAAAATCGTTACCGTAGACAGTAAAGGTAACATCAAAGGCAGAAAAGCCGGGACAGCAAAAATCACTGTGACCGCTTCAAAAGCAAAACGCAAATCTGTCAAAAAAGTTATTACCGTAAAAGTAGTAAAACAAAATCAAAAAATCACAGCTTCGAATGTGTCTGTTTATTACAAAAAGGGACGTTCTCTTGGAGCAAAGGCAAAGACAGGGTTGACTTACAAATCTTCCAACAGCAATGTTGTAAGTGTCAATTCAAAAGGCTACATTTTAGGAAAGAAAGTGGGAACGGCTAAGATCTATATTACAGCCAAAGAATCCAGTGTATACAAAAAAACAACCAAAACGGTTGTTGTAAAAGTCATAAAACAGGCAAGTACTCCGGTTGTGAAACCAACGGCTACTCCGAAGCCGACAGCAAAACCGACCGCAACGCCAAAGCCAACGACTGCTCCGAAGCCGACAGCAACGCCAAAGCCAACGACTGCTCCGAAGCCGACAGCTACACCAATGCCGACTGCAATGCCAAAGCCAACGACTGCTCCGAAGCCAACGGCGACACCGAAGCCGACAGCAACACCGAAGCCAACTGAGACTCCTAAACCTACGGAAGCCCCGAAACCAACGGCAACACCGAAACCGACTGCAACACCTACACCGATTCCAGTTGTAGAACCTAGTGGTGCTCAGAAGGCTGAGATTGATGCTCTGTGTAGTAGGGATTACAAGTTACCGTATACTTATGTAAGTAAGGATATGTGTAGTGCTTCTTCATTCAAATTCACATCCGATAAGTCACTTGCTAAGAAGGGTGGATATTGCTATGTAGAGTCTGCTGATCTTTCTCTCGTAGAGGTATACCCACCTGCTGATAATGATTCTGTTTTATGGATGGACGTGGCTAGGGCTGATGACGGAAATGTTGGAAAGAAAGTTAAGGTTACGTTCTCCAAGGGTAGTTATTCTAAATCTTGCTATATTGAGATTGTAGGGTTAGATGCCGATTGGGATACTGTACCGGAGGAGGATGTTGCTAAGGCTATTGTAGACCGTTCTGACCTTGCTGATGAGGTAGTTCGTCTTATTAACGAGTACCGTGTATCTAAAGGTTTAAATGCTTTACAGTATGAGGAACGTACCAGACTGCGTGAGGCTTCTGTTGTTGCTGGATGTTCTATTTTGAATGCCTGTAAGAATGATTGTCCTAATGTTGTAAATGTTTTAGCTTCTCATGGTATGGCTGAGATAGGGTGGGGTAGTACCGGACCTTGTTATAATCCAAAAAAAGTAGTAGATGCCTGGAAAAATTCAGCTCTTCATAATGCCAATATCTTAAATAAAAAACTTAAAACTATAGGTTGTGCATATTTTATAGGAGGGTATAATTACCCAGTAACTGATAGGGTATATGATTATACATCTGTTAAGGTATCTTTATCTAGTGCTACCATGGAAAAGCTGAATTCTTATTCAGACGATTTATCTGATGAGTGTATTATAACAAATATCGAAGGTCTTGTTAATACAAAAGATGAATTACACAAATATGCTTCATGGTTCTATCATCCTAAGGGAACCTCTACATTTGCTCAGTCTTTAGTATCTAATGATTTCAGTGATAGTCCAGTAGTTGATTTTTCTGACAGTATGTCGGATTCAACTGAAGATTTTTCATCCGACCAGCCTGAATCAGTTCAGAGTGATTTAGAAATTTCTGAGGTAGAAGGTGGTAGTACGGATGTTGATTTTGGCGATACTTCTTCTGATCCTTCGAAGCAAGCAACAGAATAACCCATTAATTCATTCCCGGCATCGTTTAAAGGTGTCGGGAAGTTTTTATGTTATATTTTGGCCTGAGTATTATACACAATATCCCCCAGCCGTCAAACCTGCTTCGCACCGCTGGGCGGCTTCGGGCTTGACTGCCGGTGGACATTGTGTTTTGTGTAGTCAACCAAAATCAAACATAAATATAAACAACAGAGTGTTTCTGGATTTAATAAAAAATTTTTTCATTGTGCTTGTAATATTATGAAATTTCCTGTAAAATATTTCTTGCAAATAGGATTGTATATTTTCGTGCTGATTTTATGTGTTACACTTTTTGTTACACTTATATAAGCGACACGGAAAACTCCTTTCTTTTAAGGTTTTTCAGGTGAGTGGTCGGGTTCGAATCCCCGATGCCTCACTTTTTAAGTGGATCAGATAAATTCCCATTTATTGCTCAAGGCAGTAGGTGGGAATTTTGTTTTATATCTGTGCGAGTATAGTATAAAGGAAGACGGTTACGTTGTGATTCAGCGTAACCGCCTTTTTATATCATAGAAAATTACGTACTGACGAACGAATCAGCAGAGCCATCGAGTAGGATTTCAATGGTAGGAGTATGTCAATGCGATAAAAAAATATTATGGACATTTTCGACAAAAAATGTTCACTTTGCGACAAATTTGACAAAGTTCAAGAGATAAAAATGTTATATAATTAGAGCATAGCTGTACAGTATTAAGACTTTATCATAAGAATGAGCAGGAAATCTGTTATGAGCAGGATTACTAGGAAGACAATAGAGATGGTCATAGAATAGATATTCTGGATCTGGTTTGGATTCTGCGGATCACATTTAATCTGAACATGCTTTCCGGGGGCTTTGCCGAGGCGTAAAAACTCGATTCGGTCAGCTGTGTAGTTTTGTTCCTTGTAGGTGTAAGAGTACTTCACATAGTTATGATAATTGGAACTATGAGGCTTGTTAGGATTATTTGAGCGGCTGACAGATGATATAACAGCATCTACAGGTACGTAATCATGATATTTTATGGCGGAACAGATAGTTATTGCCAGAAAAAAAACAGTTCCGATTACGCAGCAGCCCAGAATAACCGGTAAAATTTGGCGTGCTTTTGGATTTACGGTGACATTCATGATTTTTCTCCTTTCTTGGTTGATAGTCTGATAATTTACGGGGGATTAATTATAAATGATTTCGAATGATCTCGAAAATTTATAATTGGTGAACATTATAGCATAGTACAGCAGAAGGGAAAAGTGCTTATGAAGAGAAAAAGTGCATCAAAAAAATTGCTGCCGCTGATGCTGATCCTGATGTTGATCTTAGGAATCAGCATGCCAGCAAATGCAGCTGCAAATCCCAGACTGAACAGTACAAAAAAGGTTTTGTACGTGGGAAAAACATCACAGTTAAAGGTTGTAAACTGGAAGAAAGCCGTGAAATGGTCTTCTTCCAATAATAAAGTTGTAAAGGTTTCGTCAAAGGGAAAGATAACGGCTGTGAAGACCGGAACCGCAACAGTAAAGGCCAGAATTGCCAAAAAGACATTAACCTGTAAGGTTACAGTAAAAAGCCCGGGAATGTCAGTGAAAAAAGCCGTATTGTATGTAAAGGGAAAAAGTCTGCAGTTAAAAGTAAACGGTGTTTCGGGAAAGACGGTATGGAGTTCTGCCAATAAAAAAATCGTTAAAGTCAGCTCTAAGGGAAAAATAACAGCAGTAAAAACCGGAACAACAGTGGTTAAGGCTAAAATAGGAAAAAAAGTGTATACCTGTAAGGTTACGGTAAAAAATCCTTATCTGTCTGCAAAGAGCTTAAAATTTGTATGGGGAACAGCGAATACGTCCAGGAAGCTTTCGATAAAGGGTGATGTGATCAAAGCTGCCTCAAGTTCAAATACAAAGGTTGCCAAGGTAAAAAAAGATGGTACGGTTTCTGTAACAGGAACAGGAACATGTACAGTAACCTTTAAAGATTCCAAGAAGAGAACATATCGATGTAAGATAACAGTTGTGAAACCAACACTGAAAAATCAAAAAGCTACTCTGGAAGAAGGGGAAAGTATCCAGCTTGGTTTTAAGGAAAAAGGTGTTAAAGTAAGCTGGTCATCTGCTGATCAGAAAATTGCAACAGTAACAAAAACAGGTGTTGTCCAGGCAGTCGGAGAGGGAAATACATCGATCGTTGCCAAAGTAAAAGGAATAAAAATCTTTGCAAGGATTTTTGTTACGAAAAAATACGTGCAGGATTCCGGACATGAATACACCAGAGGTGAATGGGTAAAACTTCTTCTGGATAAAGTTGGCTGCAAGTATGAAGAGCAGTTTGACAGCAAAAATTATTATTATGCTGATACCAGAGAAAATGAAAATGGAATCGCAGCAGAAATTGCAAAAACTATGGGAATCATTCCCGATGAAACCGATGAGCAGGATGTTCCATATTTTTATCCTGACGAATATGCAACAAGAGAGTTTGCCGCATATACAGCAGTAATGCTTATGGGATATGAAACTACGGATGAAGAACCGACATGTGCAGATGCGGCTCAGATCAGGTATAAAAATGTTGTAGCTATTGCACTGAAAAAGAATATGCTGTCTCTGAATGGAGATACCTTTGAACCGGAGAAGGCAATTAACGGAAATGATGCAGCTCAGATCTTAAAAGCTATCGACCAGATCACTGAGGACTCAGTAATCGATGAGAATTATGACAGCAAGGTTACCTATGCAACAAATGTAGTTGAAGTCAAAGATACTTCCAAAAATATATACAATGTTGTCCAGAACAGTGACGGAACTTATACGATCACAGTAAAAGATGGAAATGCTTATAAAAATCTGGAAACCGGAAAGGTTGTACTGTTTTCTGCAAAGGAAATGGGAACAGATACAGATATTGCATTAAAAGTCCAGAATATCACAAAGGACGGACAGGGACGTCTGATCATTAAGGCCGGCAAACCGGATGATATTTCAGAGGTTTACAAATCAATTGATTTTGAAGGTGCAGGAATTGCAGATCCGGAAAATATGCAGGTAACTGCAGAGGGCGTTCAATATGAGTATATTCCGGAAAATTCAAGTGAGGTGCCGGCAGGAGGACTTACTCTCGGCGGAAGTATTCCGGTTCCAGGTAAATTGAAATTTGATCTTAATCATAAATTTAATGATAAGGTGAAGCTGTCCGGTTCTGTTGCTGTTACGATTCCGGATGTAAGCTGTAAGCTGGATGCCGGATTTAGCTGGGGAAAGATAGAGGTAAGGCATTTTATTGCGTCAGTTACAGGAAAAGCTGATTTCGAAGGCGGACTTTATATAAGTGGCGTGAATTCAGAGCAGCAGATCAAACATGCAAGTGGAACTATGGAAACAGTCAGCGATGTACTTGAACTGGGACGAGTTCCTATAAAGCTTGGTACAACTGGTCTTTCTGCAGATCTGGTGGTTTCTCTGTTTTATGATGTGTCCGGGCAGTTTGTTGTGAAATATTCCGTTGAAGCAACCGGCGGATATGAATTCAAAGATGGAAATGGAAGATTTATCCATGATTTCAGTCAGACTTTGACACCGGTCACAATAGAAGGATCTGCGAAATGCGGTCTTCAGTTTGGATTAAATCTGACTGCATTGGAGACATGGGATCTGGCGGGAATTGATATTAAGGTAGGACCTGCGGCAAAGGCAAGCGTATCCTATACAGTTCGTGAAGCCGGAAATGTGCTTTGTTCTGATGTAAGAACCTATATTTACGCAGCGGGTGAGTTGAATCCGGATACGGTGGTCGGAAAGTTCCTGAAAACGGTATGGCATTATACGTTGTCCAAGGATTTTCTGTCTGATGATGACGATAATCCACTGAAACTGAAGGTTCATTTTGAAAATGGAACACTGGTAGATAAATGTACAGTCGGAGCCGGAAGCATTGAGGGAAGCGTTTTGGATTCAAACAGTAAAGCTCCTGTAAAAAATGCCAGCGTGGAAGCATATTCCGGAACAGTCAAGGTTGAAAAAACTTTCACGAAAGAAGATGGAACTTATTCATTTAATGATCTTGATGAAGGAATCTACAAAATTGTTGTCACAGCAACCGGTTACCAGAAATATGAAAGCAGTTCCATGGGAGTATCAGCGAACCAGATCACATACGCAGAATCTTTCCTGATGGTATCCAGAGCAGAAGCCGGAGATGGTGAGCTGAGTGGAAGATTTATTCATTCCATGACCGGTGGAAATATAGAAAATGTAACTTATGAATTACGTAAGGGCTGGGATAATGTGATCGGAGAGACTGTAAAAGAAGGCGTATCAGCAGATGGAACCTATACGTTGACTGTGCCAGCCGGAAATTATACGCTGAATGCAAGCAATGAAGATTTTGTTTCTGCTCATATCAATGTTGTAGTTCAGGCAAATGCATGCAGTGAACGTGATGTAACAATGTCACCGACCAATATCAGTGCAGGAGATGAAGGTCTTCTTCAGATCGTGCTTACATGGGGAGAAACTCCGCGAGACCTGGATTCTCATCTGCTGGGACCTGCTGATGAAAACGGAGATGACTACTTCCATGTATACTACAGGGATAAAAATGCATATTCAGAGGATGGAGATGTAATAGCAAATCTGGATTTGGATGATACAAGCAGCTATGGACCGGAAACAACAACCATATACAAAGGCTTCACCGGAAGAAAATATAGCTTTTATGTATACGATTATACAAACGGTGAAGATGATGCGAGTACAGAATTATCTGCTTCGTCAGCCAAAGTAACCGTTTACCGGGGTGGAAAACAGATCTACCAGGCAAATGTACCGGTTAACAGGGAAGGATACCTGTGGCATGTATTTGACTATGATGTGCAGTCAAACAAGCTTATGCCAGTCAATACCTTTGTATATGATTATGAAGTGCCGGAAGCAAATGCAATGGAAGATAATTCAGGCATTATTTCAGAAACAGAAGCCCTTGAGATCATCAGAAACAGTGAAAAGAAAGTTGAAGAAGAGAGCAGCGAGGAACTCAATATGAGTTCTGAAGAAGGAAAGACGGACGATAATACTGAGGAAGAGATATTTGATGATTCCAGTGAAGAGCCGGAGATATCAGAAAGTGGTGATACGGCTGAAGTAATTGAGTTTCCGAAGGACTCTGAAACGGAAGAAGAAAATGACGGAACAGAAATAACAGAAGAGGATAGTGAGCGTGCGGAGGAGCTGCCGGTGGAAGATATTTATGAGGGATCAGAGGAGTTAGGTCTGGCAGGATAAAAATGTACTGTGATCGAACAGATCTCGCTGTTTGTGGCAGTACGCATATTCGGGCCCCATATGCCGGCACCGGAGGTAACGATGTTGTGCATAGTCCCCTTTTTCAGGTAACCGCAGGAATTTTCCCAGACCAGGCCGGTGATGATGTTCAGAGGGAACAGCTGGCCGTCATGAGTATGGCCGCAGAGATCAAGGTCTGCGCCTGCGGCTGCCACTTCATCCAGCTGACCGGGCTGATGATCCATAAAAATAATCGGGAGTGTTTTGTCAAGGCAGGCTGTAAGCTGGTCAGGATCCTTACGGGTGTTGGACATTTTTCGGCAGCGTGAAGGATCCTTACGGCCTGTCAGATAAAACCGTTTATCTATGAGGACGGTTTCGTCATCGAGAAGCCGGATGTTGGCAGATTCCAGAAAATTCCGCATTCTGGGATCATCATAATCTTTTTTTGCATTGCGGAAGGTAAAACCGGCCAGAATCGGTTCGCTGAGATCATGGTTGCCCCAACAGGCATAAACGCCGTATCTGGATTTCAGCGAACGGAGAATGGCCGCTGTTTTTTTCGGGTTTTTGATCCCTTCATATTCGTTATCAAAAATATCGCCGGCAATACAGATCAGATCCGGATCTTCGGCGTTGATCTTTTTTACAAGAAGCCTGGCATGTTTTTCTCCGATACTGTAACCGAAATGAATGTCTGCGAGCAGGACGATCTTCAGGGAGTCCATTCCCTTCACCTGCTTGTCTATTTTCACATCATAAGTTTTTGTCTTAATATTCCACTGATTAAAAATCCCATAGAGACTGACACCAATGATCAGAAGGGTGCAGACAGCGCCTGTGACTACGAAGGCTTTCCGGGAATACATCCAGGCCGGATGAAGCGTATGCTTCAGGATCAGTCTGCAGAGATCTGTAGTTACGATTACGATCAGGATGTAAAGAAATGTTCCCTGAAAATAATTTGCCGTATTTTTCAGGAAGCGATGGAGCGCAGGGGGCTTCCGGATGAGAAAACAGGTCAGAAGAGAAGTGGACAGAAAAATATAAACACCTGCAAAGCATGCCCGGAACGCAAAGGTCTGGAAAAAATGAGTGCAGGCACCCATCCACAAAATCATCCAACGGACGATATAAATATTAATGAGAATATATAATGGTGCGAGAAAGATGGCAAGCATGGTGTGTGATACCTCCATTCGTGGCAAGCAATAAGCGGTGAGCAGGACTGATCGCTGCAGATACTTTTTGGATTGATACATAGCATTTCCATAAATTACTGCAGCATGTTCGGAATAACTTTTTTTGATGCATTGATTCATAGAACTGCTATAGTATACAGCAAATAATAATTTTTGGCAAAAGAACATATATTAGGAAAAAGAACGCTTATGGTGCTTTTTATGAAAAAATATGCGCTTCTTCGATATTGTCTGGTGTTTTTAGCAATTGTTCTTCCTTATTTTTCGGCGGCAACCATTAATGGACCGGAGAGGGTTCTGGCAGAGAGGGTGCCGGATATGGAAGAATATCTCCCGGTCATTGTTTTTTCGCAGATTTCCCCGGATATGAAAAAAGAAACCATAAAAGCGCAGACTGTGATCGCACGGTCGAATATTCAAAGGTGGCTGGGCGAGGGGAAAAATCTGGCAGAGATCCTGAGGGAAAACGGAAGTACAGAGGAAGTCTGGAGATATTTTTTTGCAGAAAAAAGGCAGATCTATGAGCAGGCAGTAAAAGAGACGGATGGACAGGTACTTACATATGAAGGAAAAGTGAGGCTGACTCCCTGGCATAAGAGAAGCGCAGGGAAAACCCGCAGCGGGGAAGAAGCTTTTCATGATGAGGCGTATACATATCTGAAATCGGCAGATAGCAGTGCGGACAAAAAATCTCCGGATCGTATAAAAATCGTGGAAATTCCTGCGGGGCAGCTTTCCGGGGAGCTGAAGATCAAAAAACGGGACAGTGCCGGTTATGTGACAGAGCTTACGATTGGGGAAACACTCCTGGAGGGAGAAAGCTTTGCAGCGGGAATGGGACTGGAATCCGCGAATTTCAGTTTGAAGAAAAAGGATGATATTTATTATCTGCGAGTGCGTGGCAGCGGTCATGGTGTGGGATTTTCCCAGTTTGGTGGAAATGAGATGGCAAAAAACGGAAGCAGTGCGGAGGAAATCCTGGAAAAATATTTTCCGGAGATGGAGCTGAAAGCTGAGGATTAAAGAAAGTCAGGCATCCGAAGCAACGTCTGATAAAAAAATATTCAAAAAATGAATAGACAGCCATATTCTGGACACTCTATAGATATAGAAATGGTGACCGAAACGGCAGCTTTACTGCTTTTTCTGTTACTGAAAATGAACATATCAGACAGAGGTGGAAAGAATATGAAAAGTAAAATTGTGAGAGGTATTATCAACGGAGGTGTTCTGGCAGCAGTGGCGGCACTTGGGATTACTGTTTATCAGCTTGGAACAAAGCCCATCGCAGAAAATCCCCAGGAGGAAAATTCTGTACAGGTAGAAGAGACCGGGCTGGAAGAGGAGCTTTCGGACGGGGAAAACGCAGAGGATGCGGCAGCTGCCGGAGATGGCTGGCAGGATGTAGCACAGGATGAGATCTCTGATGGAGAAACCGGAGATGAAGCAGGTCTGTCAGGAGCTTCAGAAGCCGGAGCAGATGGAGTGACAGGAAGCATCCGTGAGACTGCAGGAAGTGGTACAGCCGAAAATGCAGCGGCAGATGCAGATAATGGAAGTGGTACGGATGATAGGAGCGTGTCTGCGGCGGCAGGTGCAGACAGAAGCCGCACAGATGGCACTGGAAATACAGCAGATAATGCCGGAAATACATCGGCAGAGGGAGCGGTGAATAACGGAGCTGGAGCTTCCACAGATACCGCAGAGACCTCAGCTGTCGGAATTGCGGCACAGGCTTTGGATTTTACGGAGGATTCTATTATGGAATGGCCGGTCAGAGGAACGGTTCTTGTGGATTACAATATGGATGAAACCGTATATTATCCGACTTTGGATCAGTATCGTGTGAGCTCTGCCATTGCTTTGCAGGCAGTGGAGGATGCGCCGGTGTATGCGGCGGCAGATGGTCAGGTGCTTTCTGTTGTACAGGATGCCTGTACGGGAACGACTGTGACTATGGAGCTGGGAAATGGTTATCAGGCAGTATATGGGCAGCTGAAGGACCTTACTGTGGCAGAAGGTGACACAGTAAAGGAGGGCGAAGTGATCGGAAATATCAGCGCACCTACCAAATATTATTCTGTAGAAGGCCCGAATCTTTATTTTGCAATGAAAAAGGATGGCGTGCCGGTAGATCCGTTTGAATATCTGGAATGACAGGGAAAACCGAAAAACAGATATGCCGGGGAGATTTTTAGAAACAGAGTATGGAGGATACGGGATGGGAGATATATGCATCCCGTATCCTCTGCGTTGTGAAGCGTATTAGTGAGAACGGAGTGAGCAGTAATAAAAATTTCCATTTACATAGGAAAAGAATCTTTTTTACCGGAAAGAAACCGTGTATAATTTATATTATAAATATGCATACAAGGACAGATATAACAGGACAAAAGAAGAGGTACATAAGTTATGAACATTAATGAAATAGCCAGGCTTGCCGGAGTTTCCAGAGCTACGGTATCCAGATATCTGAATAATGGATATGTCAGCAGTGAAAAAAAGGAAGTCATCCGCAGGGTGATCCAGGAGACAGGATATCAGCCATCCTCCCAGGCACAGACACTGCGGACCAAAAAAACCAGTCTCATCGGTGTCATCCTTCCAAAGATCAATTCAGATACCATAAGCCGTGAGGTGACAGGGATCAGTGATATTCTTACACGGAGAGGATATCAGCTTATTCTGGCCAATACCAATAATGATATGGAAGAAGAGCTGAAATACCTTTCTCTGTTTAAAGAACGTCAGGTGGACGGAGTGGTTTTTATTGCTACCATGTTTACCAGAAAGCATAAACAGATGCTGAAGGATTATAAGGTACCGATCGTGATCCTGGGACAGCATCTGGACGGATATCCATGTATTTATCAGGATGATCATAAAGCAGCTTTTCAGGTCACGGAGAAGCTGGCGGAGAAGGGGAAAAAGTTTGCCTATATCGGCGTTACAGATAAGGACGAGGCAGTTGGTGCCTGCAGGAAAAAGGGTTTTATGGATGCTATCCATAAAGCTAAGCTGGAGGTCGTGCCGGAGAGGATGAAGATCGGAAGCTTTACCATGGATTCCGGGTATGAGATGGCGAAGGAGCTTTTTGAGGAGGAGCCTTCCATAGATTCTCTTGTGTGTGCTACGGATACTATGGCGGTGGGAGCCATGACTTATTTGAAGGAGATCGGGCTTCGCATTCCCGAGGATGTTCAGATCGCAGGGATTGGGGATGGAGTTCCGGGTAAGATCGTGGAACCGAAGCTGACAACGGTACATTTTTATTATAAGACCAGCGGAATGGAGGCAGCAGCCATGCTGGCTGATCTTATTGAGAACGATACCGGGATCAGCAAGGAAATAAAAATGGGATGTGAGCTTGTGGAACGGGAATCTCACAGGTAACAGAGAATATCCTCGCAGACAGAGGAAGAAATTATAAGTTATTGTGGAACAGGAGCAGATCTTTTGGGAGAAAAAGACCTGCTTCTTTTTTGTGTGGTGCTGTGTTATGGCTGAGCAAACACAGAAAAATGCCAGATTTTTTCTGCGATACCTTGACTGGTTTGTCTGTTTTGCATCTGTTCTTATGGAATATGTACAATTTTGACCGAAGAAATTTGTGCGATGTTGCGGATTTACAAATAATAATGCAGTAGTTATAATACAAGTAAGATATGAGAACGATTCCACATAAGAACACAAGCAACGACATAAAACAAACCATTGAAAAGTGCTAAAATCATCAAAAAACTTAAAAAAATGGAAAGATTACCGTTCCTTGTATGAATGGATGTGTGAAATCAATCTCATAAATAAATGAAAAACAATGGATCAGAGATAATAAATCCCGGAAAGCTGAAGAAAGAACAGACAGATCTGATCCGAAGAAAGGGAAAGCAGAAAGAGATGACTGTCCGGGAACAGTAGCAGAAAAGGAGGAAGGACATGGATTACAGAAAGACAGCACAGGAAATCTATGATCATGTAGGAAAGAAAGAAAACATCATTTCCGCGGCGCACTGTGCAACAAGGCTTCGTCTGGTCATTGCGGATAATGACAAGGCGGATAAGGAATATGTAGAGAACATCGACGGTGTGAAGGGCGTGTTTTTCGCACAGGGACAGATGCAGATCATCCTGGGAACAGGAGTTGTAAACAAGGTTTATGATGAATTTATCCAGATCGCCGGAATATCAGAGAGTAGTAAGGATGAGCTTAAGAAGGTGGCAGCATCCAAGGCTAATCCAATACAGAGACTGATCAAGACACTGGGAGATATTTTTGTCCCGATCATCCCAGCTATCGTAGCCAGCGGATTTTTGATGGGAATCATGGAAGCCCTGAACTTCATGGTAAACAACGGCTTCCTGAATATTAACACCAATGGTTCCATTTATGTATTTGCACAGCTTTTCAGTAACACAGCGTATACATTTCTGCCGATCCTCATCGCTTACAGCGGTGCGAAAGTATTCGGCGCCAACCCCTACCTGGGCGCGGTTATCGGTATGATCATGATTCATCCGAATCTGCAGAACGCTTGGACCGTCGCAACAGAAGGCGTACAGGCAACACAGAAAGTATGGTTTGGACTTTACTCCATTGACATGGTCGGATATCAGGGACATGTAATCCCGGTTATCATTGCAGTATGGGTACTGGCACAGATCGAGAAGAGACTTCATAAAGTTGTACCGGCAATGTTCGACCTTTTTGTAACACCACTTGTCAGTGTTTTTGTAACTGGTTATCTTACACTTTCCATTATCGGACCGATCTTCGTAGCTGTTGAGAACGGACTTCTGGATGGAATCCAGTGGCTCATCGCTCTGCCGTTTGGAATCGGAAGCTTTATCATGGGTGCTTTTTATGCACCGACAGTTGTTGCAGGTGTTCATCACATGTACACCATCATTGACCTTGGACAGATCGCCAAATTCGGCGTTACTTACTGGCTGCCACTTGCATCCGCAGCCAACGTTGCACAGGGTGGTGCAGCTCTTGCTGTAGGCCTGAAATCCAGAAATCAGAAGATCAAATCCATGGCTGTTCCTTCTGCCTTAAGCGCATGCATGGGAATCACAGAGCCGGCAATCTTCGGTGTAAATCTTCGCTTTGGAAAGCCGTTTATCATGGGCTGCCTGGGTGGTGCATGCGGAGCACTTTTTGCCTCCATCACCAGTCTTGGTGCTACAGGAACAGGCGTTACCGGTATCTTCGGAATCCTGCTGTGCCTGAATAATCCAGTTGGTTATATCCTGATGTTTGCCATCGCATTTGGTGTGGCTTTTGTGCTTACCTGGATGTTCGGATATAAGGATGAGGTACAGGAAACAGCTGAAAAAAATATTGAAGCAGAGAAAAAATCAGATGCTCCGGCAGAAATTGCCCAGGAGAAAACTTCAGAGACAGGTGCACAGACCCTCTACAGCCCGCTTGAGGGAACTGCGATCCCGCTTTCAGAAGTAAAGGATGCAACCTTTGCATCTGAAGTCCTTGGAAGGGGCATGGCAGTGATTCCGTCCAAAGGTGAAGTAAAAGCACCCTGTGACGCTACGGTTTCTACAATTTTTGACACAAAGCATGCCATCGGGCTTGCAACAGAAAGTGGTCTGGAGCTGCTGATCCATATCGGCGTTGACACCGTTGAACTTGGCGGTAAATTCTACACCGCTCATGTAAAGGACGGTGACGTGGTCAAAAAAGGCCAGACACTGATCACCTTTGATATGGATGCTATTAAGGCAGCCGGCTATGATGTGACCACACCGCTGATCGTAACCAATACCGATGATTATGAAGAAGTAAAAATGCTTGCAGAAGGAATAGTAAATAATGGTTCTGAAGTACTGGAGGTAAAATAAAATGAGTTCTCTGACCAAGGTCCTTGCAGAGGAAGTGCGAAAAATCGAGGAAACGGTAGCAGTTGCCAGGACGATGCAGACAAACCGTCTGACCCATCATCTGATGCCGCCTGTGGGATGGCTCAATGACCCGAACGGATTATGCTGGTACAAGGGAAGATATCATGTGTTTTTCCAGTATTCTCCGTTTGAGGCCAACGGTGGACTGAAATTCTGGGGGCATTACTCCAGTGAAGATATGATCAGCTGGAGATATGAAGGGGTTCCGCTTCTGCCGGACAGCATTTATGACTGTCATGGTGTTTACTCAGGCTCTGCCATTGCGGAGAAAGATAAGCTTCATCTTTTCTACACAGGAAACATCAAGATGGATGGAGATTATGATTATATCAATAACGGAAGACAGTCCAGCACTCTTCATGTGGAGAGTGCGGACGGCCTTCATTTCGGAACAAAGGAGGTTGCAGTTTCCTGTGAGGATTATCCGGAGAATTACACCTGCCACATCCGTGACCCGAAGGTCTGGAAGGAGGGGGAAGAGTACCGGATGATCCTTGGCGGCCGTCAGAAAAGCGACCAGGGCGCCGTACTTTTTTACAGATCCGAAGATCTGAAGAACTGGAAATTTGACAGTGAGCTTACTACGGAGAAGACATTCGGATACATGTGGGAGTGCCCGGATTTTTTCACTCTTGAGGGACAGGAGGTGCTTTCTGTATCTCCCCAGGGACTGACCAGAGAAGAGTTCCGTTTTCAGAACATCTATCAGTCCGGATACTTTATCCTGAAGGATGGAAAGCCGGAGGAAAAAGCTTTCCGGGAATGGGACCACGGCTTTGATTTCTATGCACCCCAGACATTTCAGGATGGAAAGGGCAGACGGATCCTGATCGGCTGGATGGGAATGCCGGATGCAGATGAGGAGTATGTGAATCCTACAGCAGAGAGCGAAGGCTGGCAGCATTGCCTGACTGTTCCAAGGGAAGTTACGTATAAAAACGGAATGCTTTATCAGTATCCAGCGGAAGAACTGAACGGGCTGAGAAGGGCTGGCGTTTCTGTCAGCGGTTCCAGTGCGGAGATTCCGGTGAATGGACCGTTTGATCTGGATGTTCAGGTAAAAGGTGAGCAGGGTAAAGTGAGCCTTGGGGAAAATCTCTTCCTGGAATATCAGGACGGAGATATGATCTTAACTCTCTCCGAGAAGGCCGGTGCCGGACGTAAAGTACGTAAAGCGCATGTTCCGTCCGGTAGGATCGAAAGCATCAGAGTTCTTGCGGATACTACAGCTGTGGAAATCTATGTGAATGGCGGAGAGGTTGTTTTCTCTTCCAGATATTATCCGGAAACGCAGGAGCAGGCTGTGAAGGTGGAGGCTGTGGAGTGTGATGGGAAGATTTATGTGCTGAAGAATTATGTGATGGAGTAGGCAGAGCTTATTAATCGTGAAATACAGCAAGATCAGAATACAAATACCTATAGAGCAGCTATGCAGTGAATTTCATATTCACAGAAATAAGAAATGACCGTATAATAAAGCAGGTGGGAAAATCCGCAGCCGGAATCCCAGCCTGCTTTATCTTTGTTATAAGTGAAATACATGAATTGTGCCGGCTGCTTGAGTATAGAAGGATGGCTGCTGAAGAAATGCTGGTGGCTGTCTTTACATAGAAGGAAGGATATCAGCTGCCGGGATATCGGTCTTACAGGATGACAACGATCTGCGAGGATACTACCGGAAATATACTGGTGTACTGGCATTACATTGCCGAAATTTTTTACAGAAGAGGAAACGGACATGAACTATACATACATCGTACAGTGTGCGGATGGCACGCTCTACACCGGCTGGACAAACTGCCTTGTCAGGCGGATGAAAGCCCATAATGAAGGCAAAGCAGGCGCCAAATATACCCGGGCCAAAAGGCCGGTGAAGCTGGTGTATTACGAAGGCTTTGCCACAAAGGAGGAGGCCATGAGCCGGGAGTACCGGATCAAGCAGCTGACCAGGGAGAAGAAGCTGGAGCTGATGAAGTTTTGAAACTGTCGGAAATCTTTTCAATTCCGGATGCAGACTCGTCACTGGAGCTGAAGGCAGTCATGCTGAATATCAATAAGAGTAGTTCAATAAGAGCGAAAAGTTCTGCACGATACCAATACCAGAGCTTTTCGCTCTTTTTTTGTATACACGGCAGGCGGACAGCTGCAACGGAGGCAGAAAAAGACGCTTTATGATAATAAAAATCAAGTATTTGGAATTGTGCGAATATTGTGAACATGGTAGAATAAACACAAAAATCAAAGAACTCAGTCAGCTGAGAAGAGGAAAGGAAAGAGGATGAAAAAGACAAAAGATTTTTGTCTCTGGCTTATGTGCTGTTTTCTGTTTCTGGGGTTATTTTGCGGAACAGAGGTTTTTGCAGCAGTTCAGGAGGGTAAGCCAGGAGAAACATTTTCCGGGGAATATGCAGTTATCATTAACACAGATACCACAAATCCCGGAAATACGGGAACCTTGCAGTTTGACGGGACATCGGCACAGGCGGCGGACTCTGAAGCAGAAGATTATGCAGTCGTGCAGGGTGGAAGCAATGCATCGGCGCAGGCGGCAACAGAGGGAACTGCGGGAGAGGCAGCAGATGTGGGGCAGGTACAGAGTTTGGAGGATGATCAGCTGCAGGCATACATGCAGGATGACCAACCGATGCTGACTGCTGTACAGGCTGCGGCGACCACCTATCAGGTAGGTGAAAAAAAGTACATCTATAGAACTAACGGCCATGATACATATGGAAAAACATATGTATGCATCGGAGTTGGGGAACACTGCTATGTGTGGATGGATGAGACCCTGAAGGCAGATTACGATACCGCAGGGAAAACATCTCTGATTGCTGCGGATATGGCAGCTGTCTACGATGGTCAGCCTTACCGTATCCTTAACCAGCTCTGTGCAGGTGATTTTCCGGCACAGGATGGCTCAGGCAAGCTGTCGATCCTGCTGGAGTCTTTAAGCAGCGCCAGCGGTATGTATATGTATGATGAGGGGATCACAGCGATCCATATCAACACACCGTCAGCATCCTCTTATGTTTCGGGGGAGATGTCAAAGCGAAATGGCCTTCTTGTTCATGAGGGACAGCATGCAATCCTCTGGCTGAAAACCGGATTTATGAGTACCGGCAGATATTCGTGGCTGAATGAGGGTCTTGCAGTGGCCGTCATGGACTATCTCTGGGGAGGAACGGACAGCAGCGGCTGGCTGAATGGTATTGGAAGTAATACGGCTATCCGTTCAGGAGCTTCGCTGATCTACGAGAATTACCGGGATGACAATGCACAGGACTATGGAATGCCGTATCTTTTTGTAAGATATGTTATCGACCGGATGGCAGGAAGCTATCAGCCTATGAAGGTGCTTCCAAAGTTTTATACGATCGATGCTTCTTCTCTCAGCTGTGAGCAATATCTGGAGAAAGTAACCGGAGTTTCTTTTAAGGAGCTTATGGCGGATTTTTATACGGCAGTTGCAGCCGGTGAGAGCTCCGGTAAATACAGCTTTTACGGGGATACCATTGCTGCGGCAAAGGCAGCGACATTTCCGGTTTATGCAGGGGACAGCAATGAAAACCATACATTGCCGGCAGCATCGGACGTTTCAGAGACACCGGATGATCCGGAAACACAAGATACATCAGAAATACCGGAAGAAACAGAGCTTCCAGAAAATGAAGAAGCGGACATTCCGCAGGAAATGCTCCCGGATGATCAGGAAGACCAGCCGGAAGCAGCATTTGAGGAGAACGCAGCATCGGAAGATATGGAAACAGAAACCGATCCGGCAGAAGAAAAGAGCGGTTTTTGTGGAGCGGAGGAGAATACTGTATCCTGGAGCCTTGATGAAAACGGAGTTCTCGAGATCGCAGGACAGGGAGCCATGAATGAATGGCAAAATGAGGAAGAAGTCCCCTGGAACGGATACCGTGACCAGATAACAGAGGTCCGGATCGAGGAAGGCGTTACCAGCATCGGAGCCTATGCATTTGCAGACTGCGAAAAGCTTGTAAAGCTTGATATTGCGGACAGTGTTCAGACTATAGGTGCATTTGCATATTTTAACTGCAGTGGTCTTTCCACACTGACCATCGGCTGAGATCATCGGGATCACAGGCTGGATCAGGCATAATAAGAAGCCCCGGAACACGAGGCAGCTTCAGAGAAGTTATAACTTCGACTTCCTGAGGTCTGTCCGTGTTCCGGGGCTTTAAGTTTTTAAGGTATCCGAAAGGTGAGATTGTTATCTAGCTGATCACAGAGTAACTCAGTGGATCGCCATACCGGCTACAAAGAAATACATTACAACAAAATGGCACACACTTCCCAGCATCACAAAGACATGAAATACTTCGTGGGAGCCGAAATTCTTATGCTTCGCATTGAAGATCGGAAGCTTCAGCGCATAGATCACACCGCCGATGGTATAGATGATACCGCCGGCAAGGAGCCATCCGAAGCCTGCACGGGGCAGATTGTGGAAGATCGGAACAAAAGCAAGTACACACAGCCAGCCCATTCCAATGTAGATCACAGAGGAAAGCCATTTCGGGCAGTTGATCCAGCAGCCCTTGAGGATCATTCCGATGATGGCAACGGTCCATACGAGAGCACAGAGGATATAGCCGGTGCGTCCGTGGAGAACGATCAGGCATACAGGAGTGTAGCTGCCGGCGATCATCACGAAGATCATCATGTGATCCATTTTTTTTAGACGGCGGTTTACCTTGGCTGTGGAGTTTACGGAATGGTAAAGTGTGCTTGCCAGGTAAAGAAGGATCATGGTAAGGATAAAAACACTTACTGCAAAAACATGGAGAACATCTGCGCTTCTGGCCGCTTTCACGATCAGCGGAGTGGCTCCGACCACGGCAAGAAGCATGCCGATTCCGTGGGTTATGGCGCTTCCCGGATCTTTTAATTTAAATTTCATATAAAAACACCTCCTGCAAAAAAAATCTGCTGTTTATATCATGTGGACAACTTCAAGATCGGTTCATCAATGACGGATCATTGCGACAGTTTACGATGTAGTAATGTAGAAACTGATAAAATAACATGTAGTATTTAAAACTACATATCAAGTATACGAATACTATACCACTATTATTCAAAAATGCAACCCCTATTTTCGAAAAAAATTTTATCAGGATTTAACAAAGCCTTGTTATGGAATAAACATTTGATCAGTATACTTGTATGCAAACCGCGAAGATAGGGCATTCATGAACATGCAGTCAGGCAAAATCTGAATGCTCGCTTGATACGATACGGATAATTACAGATAAAGTCGGCCGAAAAAGAAAAATATATGGCGACGCAGGAGGAAAAAATGGCAGATACAATATACATGAACAGGGAATTATCCTGGCTGAAGTTTAATGAAAGGGTACTTGAGGAGGCTGAGAATCCGGAAAATCCGCTGTGTGAACGTCTCACATTTGCTTCCATCTATCAGAGCAACCTGGATGAATTTTATATGGTACGTGTGGGATCTCTGGTGGATCAGATGCTTCTGGCAAAGGATATCCGTGAAAATAAAACCAATATGACGCCGGAGGAACAGCTGGATGCGATTCTTGCCAGAACAAAAAAACTGAACCGGAAAAGAGATGTGGTTTATGAAGAAATCATGGAAAATCTGGAACAATATGGCATACATATGCTGAATTTCCATAAGATCGAAAAAGAGGATCGCAATTATCTGGAACGCTATTTTGAAGCAGAGGTTGCTCCGGTTATTTCTCCGTCTATCGTCGGAAAAAGACAGCCGTTTCCATTTCTCCGGAATAAGGAGATCTATGCGGTAGTAGTTCTGGAAACAAAAAAAGGAAAAGAAAAGCTGGGTATCATTCCGTGCAGCAGTGCAGGTATCCAGCGTCTGATCCCGGTTCCGGGAAAAACCGGTACCTACATGCTGTCTGAAGAGCTGATCCTTCACTTTGTTTCAAAAATCTTCAAGGGCTATCACATCAAGGCAAAATCCCTGCTTCGTATCACCAGAAATGCGGATATTGACGCAGATGCTCTTTATGATGAAGATCTGGATTACCGTGAGTTTATGGTAGAGCTGATCAAGGCAAGAAAGAAACTGGCGCCGATCCGTCTGGAGCTGTCAAGAGAAATGGACGGAGATGTTGTTGAAACACTTTGCGAGTATCTGGAAGTGGACAAGAATTATGTGTTCCGGGGAGATATACCGCTGGATCTTTCTTTTGTATTCCAGATCCAGGACGGCCTGAGAAAAAGAACAGAGCTTTTTTATGAAAAAAGAATTCCTCAGAAATCGCCTCTGTTTAACAGTCACGAACCGATCCTTGACCAGATCGCGAAAAAGGACCGTTTTCTTTCCTATCCATATGAAAGCATCAAGCCGTTTCTTACAATGCTCCATGAGGCTGCCAATGATGAGGATGTAGTTTCCATTAAGATGACACTCTACCGTGTGGCAAAACAGAGTAAGGTTGTGGAGGCTCTGATCGAAGCAGCAGAAAACGGAAAGGAAGTTTTCGTTCTGGTGGAGCTGAAGGCGCGTTTTGATGAGGAAAACAATATTGGATGGTCCCGGCTCCTGGAGGATGCGGGCTGTCACGTGATCTACGGTCTGGATGGTTATAAGGTACATTCCAAGCTTTGCCAGATCATGAAGAAAAAAGATGGAAATGTGGAATATTATACACAGATCGGAACGGGAAACTACAATGAAAAAACAGCTCGTCTGTATACAGATCTTTCTCTGATGACTGCGGACCCGAAGATCGGTATGGAGGCGGCCAGAGTGTTCCAGGCACTGGCAATGGGAGAAACCGTTGAAGATATGGAGTATCTTCTTGTGGCACCAAGATGTCTTCAGAACAAAGTGCTTGCCATGATCGATGAGGAGATCGAGCATGCGAAGGCCGGAGAACCGGCATATATTGGCTTGAAAATGAATTCTCTGACAGATAAACGTATTATGAGCAAGCTTGTAGAAGCATCCTGTGCAGGAGTACACATTGATATGGTGATCCGTGGTATCTGCTGTCTGATCCCGGGAGTGAAGGGACAGACAGAAAATATCCACATTATCAGTATTGTAGGACGTTTTCTGGAACATTCCCGCATTTATATTTTCGGAACACAGGAGAGAGCAAGGATCTATATTTCCTCTGCGGACTTTATGACAAGAAATACTCTTCGTCGTGTAGAAGTTGCGGCACCTATCGAGGATCCGGATATCCGTATGCAGATCCAGGAAATGTTTGTGACAATGCTCAGTGATAATCGAAAAGCAAGGAGCATGAACAATAAGGGAATTTATAAGATCGAACCATCCGATAATGCTCCGCTTAATTCTCAGGAAGTATTTCTGCAGCAGGCATACGACAATGCGGCTCCTGCGACAGATAAATAAGAGATTTTTATGCATATTTCTCCCAGTTTTTCGCATAATAACCATATGAAAAACAAATAGTTAACATAACATTGACGTACAATGAACAGAAAATACAGGAGGAATTCAGGAAGATGAAAGCAACGGGAATTGTTCGCAGGATCGATGATCTGGGCAGGGTTGTGATTCCAAAAGAGATACGAAAGACACTGCGGATCAAGGAAGGAACGCCACTGGAGATTTTTACAGACAGGGAAGGACAGATCATCCTGAAAAAATATTCGCCCATTGGAGAGCTGAATACGTTTGCTGCGGAATATGCGGAAGCGCTGGTACAGACTACCGGACTGACTGCCTGTATTACAGATCGTGATCAGGTCGTGGCGGCATGCGGCAGCGGAAGCCGGGAACTGGAAGGAAAAGAGATCAGTTCTGATCTGGATGCAGTCATTGCCGGCAGGAAAGGCAGAATGGTCAGTCAGGACAGCAGGGAAAATATATCACTCATTTCCGACGCTATGGATTCATTTTGCCAGAAAATGATACAGCCGATCCTGTGTGCGAGTGACGCCATTGGAGCAGTGATCCTTCTGACTAAAAGTGAAAAAACAGCACTGGGAGACACAGAACGTGCCCTTGTCCGCACAGCAGCCGGTTTTCTTGGCAGACAGATGGAGCAGTAAACGTGCATCAGATGTACAGAAAAATGTGTGAAGATCAAGATATAAACATCAGATGCAGATGCCAGGAGGCAGCAGATCAGGGAGGGTGCGGGCACCGGGAAGGAAAACTGTGGTATTCTTCCAGAGTCAGATTTGTGATGGTGAGCCAGGAAGCCAGAGGTTTGGTCACATAGCGGATGTGCCAGGGCTCGTAAGGGAAGCCGGTGATCTCCTCTCTGTTTTTGGGATACCGGAGGATGAAACCATAGAGCGGAGCGTTCTTTTTCAGCCAGCGGCCTTCTCCTGTTGCGGAAAACCTTTCGGAGAGCTCCATATGGATGGAAGGACAGGAGACATCCAGAGCAAGTCCGCTCTGATGCTCGCTCGTACCTGGCCTGGCAACAAAAGGGCTTTCCGTAAAGAGCTCCTTCTGTCGCTGGTAGGAACGATATCCGGAAACTGCCCACAGGTTCAGACCACATCTGTGACAGGCATGAAAAAGCTGAGAAGCCGCTTTTGCAGCCTGGTATTCCAGAAGCCGCTTCGAATCTCCCGGCGCTGCTTCAAATGGAAGTCCGATATCGATGAGATGCTCCGGCACAAAGGCTTCCGGCAGAGGATGCTCCCTGCTGATCAGCCGGGTATAAAATTCTCTGTGCAATAAAAAACCCCCTTTCCTTATCCATAAGCTTATGATAAGAAAAGGGGGTTTATGAATGCTTATTTCTGTTTATCAGAGCTCTTTTTCGCTCATTTCTTCCAAAAGAGCCTTCTTCATGTCATAGAGGGGCTGGGAGAGATCTACATAAACCTTCTGCGGATTAACGAAACGTCTGGATTCATCCCACAGTGTATTCTGCTCCTGTTTGCAATAGTCACGGAGCTCCATAACAGATGGAGACTTGTAAACGCTCTTACCACCTTTGATCACAGGAACAAGGAGCTCGCGGAGCTCGTAGGTTCCTCCAAGAACCTTGGTCTTTTTCCAGGTGTCAACCGGATCGAAGATCACCATAGTTTCTTCCGGATCGAATTTCTCATCTGCAAGGCAGATCAGATCGGCCTTGATCTTGCCGGTCTTCTTGCTGTAGATACGGTATACAGTCTTGTTGCCCGGGTTGGTAACTTTTTCTGTGTTTTCGGAAAGCTTGATCTTCGGCTGGAAGGTATCGCTGTCAGCGTCTTTTACAGCGGCAAGCTTGTATACGCCGCCGAATGCCGGATTGTTATCGGCTGTGATCAGCTTGGTTCCAACACCCCAGGAATTGATCTTGGCATCCTGGGCCTTCAGGCTCTCGATAAGATATTCATCAAGATCGCTGGAGGCGGAGATGGTAGCATCATCGAAACCGGCAGCAGCCAGCATCTTGTAAGCTTTTTTGGAAAGGTATGCAAGGTCACCGCTGTCGATACGGATTCCGTAGTTCTTCAGCTGGATACCTTCCTCACGCATCTCCTCAAATACACGGATCGCATTGGGAACACCGGATTTCAGGACATCGTAGGTGTCGACCAGAAGAGTACAGGAATTCGGGTAAAGCTTCGCATAGGTCTTAAAGGCAGTGTACTCATCCGGGAAGCTCATGATCCAGGAATGAGCATGTGTTCCGAGAACCGGAACGTTAAACATCTGACCGGTCAGTACGTTAGAAGTACCGGCACATCCGCCGATCACTGCAGCTCTGGCACCGAAGATCCCGGCGTCCGGACCCTGGGCACGGCGAAGACCGAATTCCATGATGGGATCGCCCTTGGCTGCGTGGCATACACGTGCTGCCTTGGTAGCAATAAGACTCTGATGGTTCATAATGTTCAGGATGGCCGTCTCTACAAGCTGAGCTTCCATGATCGGTGCGATAACCTTGACCATTGGCTCTCTCGGGAAGATCACGGTTCCCTCCGGAATTGCATAGATATCACCGGTGAATCTGAAGTTGCTCAAATACTCAAGGAAATCATCCTCAAAGATGCCAAGATTTCTCAGATAGGTAATGTCTTCTTCTGAGAAACGGAGATTTTCGATGTATTCGATCATCTGCTCCAGTCCTGCACAGATGGCAAAACCGCCATCGCACGGATTGTTGCGGTAGAACATGTCAAAGACAACGGTCTGGTTGGTAGGGTTTTTGAAATATCCCTGCATCATGGTAAGCTCATAGAGGTCCGTGAGCAGAGTAAGGTTATTTGCTCGCATAGCGTTCTCCTTTGGATGCCTCCGGATATTGTGACCGGAGGGAAATACACGGTTGTTTCCGTTCTTTTTATTATACGGCTTATTATAACACAAAGGAGTGGATTGTAAAATTTTTTTTACTGCGTAAACCCGCATATAATAAGGAGTTTTAACAGCAGTTTAAGAAATTTTGAAAAAAAATAAAAAAAATTAAAAAAAGGGGTTGCAATTTCAAAAAAGCTGTTATATAATAACATCCGTCGCAAGCGATAAGGCAAGCGAAAAACAAAACACATAGGGCTATCGCCAAACGGTAAGGCAACGGACTCTGACTCCGTCAGTTCAAGGTTCGAATCCTTGTAGCCCTGCTTCTTAAGTACCTCAGTTGCGAGGTACTTTTTTTGTACTCAAAAATAAGAAGATATTCGCAATCCGCTTCGCCCCCAAAAAAAAACAAGTGCGTTTCTTCCTGCCAAGTGTTACAATAAAGTATAGACAGTATGACAGGAGGCATGAATGAGTTACAGTTTTGAGAGTCGAGTAAGATTCAGTGAGATCGGAGAAGATGGCTGTCTGACGCTGCCGGGAGTTCTGGATTATTTTCAGGATTGCTGTACCTTTGAATCCGAGCAGACAGGAGTCGGTATGGAAGTATTAAAGGAACAGAAAAGAGCCTGGGTACTTTCTGCATGGCAGGTGATCATGAAGCGGTATCCAAAGCTTGGTGAAAATATAAAAGTAACAACAATTCCTTATGGATTCCGTGGATTTATCGGAATGCGTAATTTTATTCTTGAGACAATGGATGGTGAGAAGCTGGCATGGGCCAATTCCTACTGGTCTTTTATCAATACAGAAACCGGTCTTCCGGAAAAGCTGACACCGGCAGATACAGATCCCTATGATTTGGGCGAAAAAATAGAGATGGATTATGCACCAAGAAAGATCGCGCTTCCGAAGGAACGGGAAGTGCAGAATGCTTTTTCCGTACAGAAGCATCATCTGGACACCAATCATCATGTGAACAACTGTCAGTATATCCGGATGGCAGCGGATCATCTGCCTGAGGATTTTAAAGTTGGTCAGCTTCGTGCTGAATATAAACGTCAGGCAGTACTGGATAATGTTATCATTCCGGAAGTATATATGACAGAAAATAAAGAAGCTGTAGTTCTCAACGCGGAGGATAAAGAACCTTACGCAGTAGTTGAGTTTACAAAATAAATACAGGCGGTAGAGATTAGTACATCGTTTTTGAAACAACTATACCGTAAAAGGAGGGCGCGCTATGCTTGAAAAATTAAAAGAAGAAGTTTACAGAGCAAATATGGATCTGCCAAAATATGGTCTTGTTACCTTTACATGGGGAAATGTCAGCGGGATCGACAGGGAGCAGGGACTTTTTGTGATCAAGCCAAGTGGTGTGGATTATGACAAGCTGACACCGGAAGACATGGTAGTGGTAGATCTTGATGGAAATAAAGTAGAAGGAAGATACAATCCATCCTCTGATACACCGACACATGCAGTTCTTTACAGAGCGTTTCCGAATATCGGCGGTATCGTACATACCCACTCATCTTGGGCAACAAGCTGGGCGCAGGCAGGCAGATCGATCCCGTGTTATGGAACCACACATGCAGATTACATTTACGGAGAAGTACCATGTGTACGTAATCTGACCAAAAGAGAGATCGAAGAGGCATATGAGAAGAACACGGGAGTTCTTATTGCTGATTATTTCAAAAACAAAGATTATGAAGCAGTACCGGCTGTGCTGTGTAAGAACCACGGACCTTTTACCTGGGGTAAGGATGCTCATGAGGCAGTTCATAACGCAGTTGTTCTTGAGGAGGTTGCCAAGATGGCATCTCGCTGCGAGCTGATTAATCCGGATGTAAAACCGGCACCGCAGGAGCTTCAGGATAAGCATTACTACAGAAAACATGGTGCAAATGCATATTATGGTCAGGTAGGACAGGAAGACTGATCAGAAGAAAAAACAGTTTGACCCGATGGTGGATTGTCAATATCCGCTTGAGTGGAAATGCCGCGGAACAGTACCGCGGCATTTTTTGTCGAAAAATGCAGAAAATGTCAGATTTGCTGACCTTTAACACAGGTGCCGCCGAAATATATGCTAATGTCAAGAAAAATGCAGAACATTAACACATTTATTAAAATAGGTGGCAGGATGAAAATATACACTTATCAGGGAAAAAAGAACGTTTCCGGAGAAAAAATACGCCAGATGAGGAATATGAAACGGATGTCGCAATCTGCGCTGGCAGCAAAAATGCAGGTGGAAGGAGTGATGCTGGAGCGTGACAGTATCAGCCGGATCGAAGGAGGAGAACGTTTTGTAGCAGATTATGAACTGCGGGTGTTTGCAAAGGTGCTGGGAGTGGATGTGAAGTGGCTGCTGAATGAGCAGTAAATAAGGCAATATTGGATTACAGTTCGCTGGTAATATTCCGCGAAGCGTGTTACTGAAAACGGAGTGAAAAGTAACAATATTGGTCTGAATGGCAGGAATCTGTGTAAACTACTTGATATTTATGTCGGAAACTGCTACAGTATAAAGAAAAAAAGATGGCCGGGAAGTCCTGCGGAGGACAAACGGTCACGGATAAGAAGATAGAGGCGCGGATTTTATCAGTATTTATGGATGCAAGGCCCTGGCAGGCTGTTCATAAAGAAAGGAAAATTTGCCGAAGTGCTCTGGAAGGCCAGATGACAGGGTGCTGGGATAACGCAGAATATGCGTTGTACTGTCACGGATGTGGAGCGCTATCGGTAGCACTTCGGGAGATCTGCATTTAATATGCTGAATGGAGATTTTCTGACAGGCTATTAGTTAAATAAGGATTATTTAACCGGAGGTGTTCTTAAGAAGAGACAGCCTCCGTTTTTTTGTCCCCGAAAAGGGAGGAGAAAAATGAGTAAAAAAGCAGGAACAGCATTGTCTGTTATGGCAATGGTATTCATGGGCGCACTGGCAAGTCCCCTGACTGTGCTGGCTGCGGATGCGGAGGAGACTTACCAGCCTGCTCTGTATGCAACGATCTGGGCACTGCTTCCACCTCTTGTTGCGATCGTCCTTGCACTGATCACAAAAGAAGTATACAGTTCTCTGTTTGTGGGAATTGTAGTAGGAGCACTGATCTATTCCGGATTTAAATTTGAAGGAACGGTAACACAGATTTTTGAGGGAGGAATCATCAAGGTTCTTTCTGACAGCTATAACGTAGGTATCCTGATCTTCCTGGTAATCCTGGGATCTGTGGTATGTATGATGAACAAGGCCGGCGGCTCCGCCGCATTCGGACGATGGGCCAGCAAAAAGATCCACACACGTGTAGGTGCAGAGCTTGCCGCAATTGTGCTTGGTATTCTGATCTTTATTGATGATTATTTCAACTGTCTGACTGTAGGAAGCGTTATGCGTCCGGTAACAGACAGACATCATGTATCCAGAGCAAAATTTGCATACCTGATCGATGCGACAGCTGCTCCGGTATGTATCATCGCACCGATCTCATCCTGGGCTGCAGCAGTCAGCGGATTCGTAGAGGGACAGGATGGACTTGCGATTTTTGTAAGAACTATCCCGTATAACTTTTATGCGATCCTTACGATTGTGATGATGGTTGGTATGGTACTGATGAAAACTGAGTTTGGCGCTATGAGAACACATGAGATCAATGCTCTGAACGGAGATCTTTATACAACATCTGCAAGACCGTATGAGAATGCAACGGATGATGAGACACCGAATCCGAGAGGAAAGGTGATCGATCTTGTGATCCCGATCGTTGTGCTTGTCATCTGCTGTGTCATCAGTATGATCTACACAGGAGGATTTTTCAGCGGAACAGATTTTGTTACCGCATTTTCACAGAGTGATGCCTCTACAGGCCTTGCAATGGGAAGTGCTTTTGGTCTGGTGTTTGCCATTATTTTCTATATGATCCGTCGTGTGATCAATTTCAGAGACTGTATGGGATGCATCCCGGAAGGCTTCAAGGCTATGGTACCGGCGATCATGATCCTGACCTTTGCATGGACACTGAAGGCTATGACAGACTCACTTGGTGCAGCGGTATTCGTAGAAGAAGCAATGCGTTCTGTTGCCGGTGGTATTGAAGTTATCCTTCCGGCCATTATTTTCCTGGTTGGATGCGGACTTGCATTTGCTACAGGTACTTCCTGGGGAACCTTTGGTATCCTGATCCCGATCGTTGTTGCGGTATTTGAGAAATCCAGTCCTGAGATGATGATCATTTCCATGTCCGCCTGCATGGCAGGTGCAGTTTGCGGAGACCACTGCTCACCGATCTCCGATACAACGATCATGGCTTCCGCAGGAGCACAGTGTGATCATGTGACTCACGTTTCCACACAGCTTCCGTATGCGATCCTGGCTGCGGCAGTATCCTTTGTAACTTATATTGTTGCAGGCTTTGTAAAAACAGCATGGATCGCTCTTCCGGTGGGAATCGTGCTGATGCTGATCGTACTTTTTGTCATTAAAATGATGAACCCGATGCCGGTTGAGAAACCAACAGAATAACAGACTGACCCAATGTGGGGGCAGATTCCCCCATGAATGTCAAATAAAAGGCAGTGACGGAAAGAAATTTCCGAAGCTGCCTTTTTTGTGCTTTCTATAATAATTCTCTTATGTTATAATGCAGGACAGACAGCAAATAGTAAATGATCATATATAGTTTTAAGGAACAGGAGTAAGAATGATAGAATTAGGTAAAAAACAGAAATTACTGGTTGTAAAAACCGTGGATTTCGGAATATATCTTGGAGAGGACCGAAACGCACCTCAGAATGAGCGGGTGCTTCTTCCGTCCAAACAGGTACCGGAAGGAACCAAAGCAGGTGATGAGATCGAAGTATTCATCTATAAGGATTCCCAGGACAGACTGATCGCAACTACCCGTGAGCCGATGCTTCAGGTAGGACAGACCGCAGTCCTTAAGGTAAAACAGGTCACCAGGATCGGTGCTTTTCTTGACTGGGGACTGGAGAAGGATCTTCTTCTTCCGTATCATGAGCAGACCAACCGGGTCCGTGAAGGTGAGGAGTGTCTGGTAGCTCTTTATGTAGATAAGAGCAGCAGACTCTGTGCAACCATGAAGGTGTATCATTATCTTTCCACCAGAACTCCTTATGTACCGGGAGATTCGGTAAAGGGGCGTGTCTATGAGATCAGTGGGAATTTCGGCGTTTTTGTTGCGGTAGATGATAAATATTCCGCTCTGATCCCGGCACGGGAGGCAACAGGCAAGTACAGACCGGGAGCTATTCTTGATCTTCGTGTCACAGAGGTGAAAGAGGATGGCAAGATGAACGTCAGTGACCGCCAGAAGGCTTACATCCAGATCAATGAGGATGCAGAGAGCGTATTCAGCGTGATCGAGGAATTTGCAGGGGTGCTGCCATTTGATGATCATGCCTCACCGGAAGTCATCAAGAGAGAGTTTGGCCTCAGTAAGAACGCATTCAAGCGTGCAGTCGGTCATCTGATGAAGGAAGGAAAAGTAGAGATCCGTGACAAAAGGATCTACATTAAAAAATAACAAGGTGTTGACCGGCTCCGGATCAGACACGCTCCGGCACGTTCAGAGAAAAGTGCAGAGCGGGGAGGATCCGGAGCCCTGTTTTTTACGATAAGGAGAATAAATTTGGAGTTTACACATTTACATGTCCATACAGAATACAGCCTTCTGGATGGCTCCAATAAGATCAAAGAATATGTAGCCAGAGTAAAAGAGCTGGGTATGGACAGTGCGGCGATCACCGATCATGGCGTTATGTATGGTGTGATCGATTTTTACAGGGCTGCAAGAGAAGCCGGGATCAATCCGATCCTCGGATGTGAGGTTTATGTGGCTCCGGGCTCCCGTTTTGACAGAGAAGTGGGAAGTGGGGATGACCGTTATTATCATCTGGTCCTGCTAGCTGAGAATAATCAGGGATACAGCAACCTGATGAAAATTGTATCCAAGGCATTCGTGGAAGGGTTTTATTACAAGCCACGTGTGGATCTGGAGCTTCTGGAAAAATATCACGAGGGTATCATTGCCTTAAGTGCCTGCCTGGCGGGAGAGGTCGCTAGATATCTTGCACGTGGAATGTATGAGGATGCCAAGATCGCGGCATTACGTTACCAGGATATTTTCGGAAAAGGAAATTTCTTTCTGGAGCTTCAGGATCATGGAATCCCGGAGCAGCAGACTGTAAACCAGCAGCTTCTCCGTATGCACAGAGAGACGGGGATCGATCTGGTTGCCACCAATGATGTGCATTACACTATGGCAGAGGATGCGGAACCACATGATGTTCTTCTTTGTCTGCAGACTCAGAAAAAGCTCAGCGATGAGAACAGAATGCGCTATGAGGGCGGCCAGTATTATGTGAAATCGCCGGAAGAGATGGCGAGACTTTTCCCATATGCGCTGGAAGCGCTGGAAAACACCCACAGGATCGCGGAGAGATGTCATGTGGAGATTGAATTTGGTGTGACCAAGCTGCCGAAATATGATGTGCCGGACGGATTTACCTCCTGGGAATATCTGAACAAGCTTTGTCATGAGGGACTTGAGCAGCGTTATCATCCGGTAACAGAGGAGCTGAAAAAGCGCCTGGATTATGAGCTGTCTACGATCAAAAACATGGGATATGTAGATTACTTTCTCATTGTATGGGATTTTATCAAATATGCCAGGGACAACGATATCATGGTCGGTCCGGGACGAGGCTCTGCCGCAGGAAGCCTGGTTGCCTATACACTTGGGATCACCCAGCTGGACCCGATCCGGTATGATCTGCTCTTTGAACGTTTCCTGAATCCGGAGCGAGTATCCATGCCGGATATCGATGTGGATTTCTGCTTCGAACGGAGACAGGAGGTTATTGATTATGTAAGAAGAAAATATGGTGATGACTGCGTGGTTCAGATCGTTACCTTCGGTACACTGGCAGCTCGCGGTGTCATTCGTGATGTAGGCCGTGTTCTGGATATGCCTTATGCCCAGGTGGACACCATCGCCAAGATGATTCCACAGGAGCTGAATATCACCATTGACAAGGCACTGGGAATGAATCCGGAGTTTCGCAAGGCTTACGAGGAACAGGACGATATCCATCGTCTGATCGATCTGGCAAAACGTCTGGAGGGGCTTCCGAGGCATACCTCCATGCATGCGGCAGGTGTTGTGATCAGCCAGAAGGATGTATCGGAATACGTACCCCTTTCCAGAGCACAGGATGGTTCCATTGTCACGCAGTTTACCATGACAACACTGGAAGAGCTGGGACTTCTGAAAATGGATTTCCTGGGTCTCCGTACTCTGACGGTTATCCAGAATGCTGTGAAAATGGTGGAAAAAAGTACCGGTATGCTTCTGGATATGCAAAAGATCGACTACAACGACAAAAAGGTACTGGATTCTCTCGGAACAGGACGTACTGACGGCGTGTTCCAGCTGGAGAGTGCCGGAATGAAAAGCTTCATGAAGGAGCTGAAGCCTCAGAGCCTTGAGGACGTGATCGCGGGAATTTCGCTTTACCGTCCGGGCCCCATGGATTTCATTCCGCAGTACATCCGCGGAAAAAACCGTCCGGATACCATCCGTTATGACTGTCCGCAGATGGAGCCGATTCTGAAGCCGACCTATGGCTGTATCGTATACCAGGAGCAGGTTATGCAGATCGTCCGTGAGCTTGCAGGCTACACCCTTGGACGAAGTGACCTGGTGCGCCGTGCCATGTCCAAGAAAAAAGCTTCTGTTATGGCAAAAGAACGCCAGAATTTCGTTTACGGAAACGTGGAAGAGGGAGTACCGGGATGTATCGCCAACGGTATTTCCGAGGAGATCGCAAACAAGATCTACGATGAGATGACAGATTTTGCAAAGTATGCCTTCAATAAATCTCACGCTGCCGCTTATGCAGTGGTTTCCTACCAGACGGCATATCTCAAATATTACTATCCGGTAGAATTTATGGCTGCACTGATGACATCCGTTGTGGAAATGCCGAACAAGGTTGCCGAGTATATTTCGGTATGCCGCCAGATGGGGATCCGGATCCTTCCGCCGGATATCAATCATGGTGTTTATGGCTTTTCTGTTGACAATGGTTCCATTCGTTATGCACTTTCTGCCATCAAGAGTATCGGCCGTCCGGTAATCGAGGGGATTGTGCGGGAGCGTGAGGAGCACGGAGAATATACCTCCCTGAAAACATTTATTGAGCGAAATATCGACCAGATCAACAAGAGAGTTGTGGAAAATCTGATCAAGGCCGGAGCGCTGGATTGCCTGGAGGGAAACCGGAATCAGAAAATGACGGTTTATACGCAGATCATAGACAGTATCAACCAGGATAAGAAACATACCATGGCGGGACAGCTGAGTCTTTTTGATATTGCGCCTGAAGAAGATAAAAAGGAATTTGAGATCCGTATGCCGCAGGCAGCAGAATATCCGAAGGAGATGATACTGACCTTTGAGAAGGAAGTTCTCGGCATCTATCTCAGCGGTCATCCGCTGGAGCGTTACCGGAATATGATGGAAAAAATGATCTCTGCAAAAACTTCTGATTTTCAGCCGGATGATGAAACAGGGATACCGGAGGTTTACGATAACCAGAAAGTGATCGTGGGTGGAATGATCACGGATAAAACCATAAAATATACAAAGAATAATAAGGTAATGGCGTTCCTTACAGTGGAAGATCTGGTAGGCACCGTGGAGGTTGTGGTATTTCCACGTGATTACGAAAAATGCCAGATGTTCCTGAATGAAGATGCCCGGCTCTTTATTCAGGGAAGAGTATCCGCAGAAGACGACAAAGCCAGCAAGCTGATCCTGGAAAAGGTCCGTCTTTTTGATGATATGCCAAGAGAACTGTGGCTCCAGTTTGAAAGCCGGAAAGAGTACGCAAAAGCCGAGACCGGTCTGGTAGACGATCTGATGGAATCCAGAGGAAACAGCACGGTGGTTATTTATCTCAAAGATGTCAAGGCAATGAAGAAACTTCCCCCTGCTTATCAGGTCCATATCGAGGATTCCTGGCTGGAGCGCATGTGTAAAAAATATGGAAGTTCCAATGTTAAAATTGTGGAGAGAGTATTGAAAAACTTATAAAAATGCTATAAACTATACCCGAATATGTGTATTACAATAGGTTGTTTCATAAGATGGAGGATAACAATATGGCAGAGAACAAAATCAAAACGATCGGCGTTTTGACCAGTGGCGGTGACGCACCTGGAATGAATGCTGCAATCCGTGCTGTTGTCAGAAGAGGATTAAGCAGCGGACTGAACGTAAAGGGAATCTATAAAGGATACAGCGGTCTCTTAAATGAAGAGATCAGAGATATGACAGCAAGGGACGTTTCCGATACGATTGAACGAGGCGGAACAATTCTTTATACTGCCAGATGTGCAGAGATGAGAACAGAGGAAGGACAGCAGCAGGCTGCAGAGATCTGCAGAAAGCATGGGATCGACGGCCTTGTTGTTATCGGTGGAGACGGATCCTTCGCAGGTGCTCAGAAGCTTGCGAACCTTGGAATCAATACCATTGGCCTGCCGGGAACCATTGACCTTGATATCGCATGTACCGAGTACACCATCGGTTTCGATACTGCTGTAAATACAGCTATGGAAGCTATTGACAAGGTACGTGATACATCCACATCCCATGAGAGATGCAGTATCATCGAGGTTATGGGACGTAACGCCGGATACCTTGCAGTATGGTGCGGTATCGCAAACGGTGCTGAGGATATCCTGATCCCGGAGAAATATGATTACGATGAGCAGAAGCTTATTGACAATATCGTAGAGAGCCGTAAGAAAGGCAAGAAACACCATATCATCGTAAATGCTGAGGGTATCGGCCATTCAGAGGCTATGGCAAAGCGTATCGAGGCTGCAACAGGTATCGAGACACGTGCAACGATCCTTGGTCACATGCAGCGTGGTGGAAGCCCTACATGTAAGGACCGTGTATATGCGTCCATGATGGGTGCTCTTGCAGTAGATCTTCTTGTTGCCGGAAAACGTAGCCGTGTGGTTGGATACCGTCATGGTGAGTTTGTTGATTTCGACATCAATGAGGCTCTTGCAATGCAGAAGAATGTAGATTCCTACATGTGGGAGGTTTGCAATTCTCTTTCTCACAACTACAATAAATAAAAAATATGAACTTGAAAAAAGTTTCAGACGGATTGCATAAACTGAATACGTCACAAATAATTGCCCTCGGCTTTGCGGGGGTGATTTTTGTAGGTGGACTTATTTTGTGGATGCCGTTCTGCAGTGCACCCGGGCAGGCTGTTACCTTCCCGGATGCTGTTTTTACAGCGGCGACCAGCGTATGTGTAACAGGACTTTCCACAGTTGTTATGGCAGTCCAGTGGAGCCCCATTGGAAAAGCGGTTATCCTGTGCCTGATACAGATCGGCGGGATCGGACTGATCGCACTGGCGAATATGATATTCATCAGCCTCCGGCGGAAAATTTCCCTGAAAAACCGGCGGATCATCAAGGAATCCTACAACCTGGATGAAATGGGTGGAGTCGTGGCTGTAGTCCGCAGTGTGGTGAAATGCGTGTTTCTTGCAGAAGGAATCGGTGCGGTCCTGTATGCGTTTTGCTTTGTACCGGAATTTGGAATAAAAAAAGGTCTGGTGCATGCCATATTTCTGGCGGTATCTGCATTCTGCAACGCAGGGATCGATCTTTTCGGGGAAACAAGCCTTTCGGTATATGTGAGCAATCCGCTGGTCAATATCACTACGATTGGCCTGATCATTGTGTCAGGTCTTGGATTTATCGTCTGGTGGGATCTGTGGGATAAATTCCGCAAGGTTCTGAGAAAAGAGCTCTCCCCATCCAGAGTTTTTCGTGTACTGCGGCTTCAGAGCAAGCTGGTCCTTACGATGACCGGGATCCTGGTATTTTCAGGAGCATTTCTGGTATTTATCTTTGAATCCGGAAACCCTTCCACGCTGAAGGGGGCACCACTGGGAACAAAGCTCATGGCATCCTTTTTCCAGTCAGTGACAACACGTACGGCGGGATTTTATACCATGGATCAGTCGCTTTTGTCCACACCTACCGTGATCATTTCCCTACTGTGGATGTTTATCGGAGGATCACCCATGGGCACTGCCGGTGGTGTGAAGACTACTACCATTGCGGTTCTGATCCTTTCTATTGCAGCATATCTTCAGGGAAAAAAGGATGTAGAGGTATACGGCCGCAGGATCCGTGAGAGCTATCTCCGTTCTGCCATGGTTGTTGCAGGAACCAGTGTGCTGATCCTTTTTACCATGACGGTGCTTTTGTCCGCAGTAATGCCGGGAGTGGATTTGGCAGATGTTTTATATGAGATCACTTCTGCGGGGGCTACAGTAGGACTTTCCAGAGGACTGACACCTCAGCTGAATGTGGCAGGCAAGTGGATCGTGATCCTTACCATGTATCTGGGACGTATCGGACCGCTGACACTTGGAACAGCAGTTGTGATGCGTGTACGCAACAGGCCGGGAAGCACCACGCATCTCGGTGAAGAAGATATCATGATCGGTTAAACAGGAGAATAGAATGAAAAATAAATCTTTTGCCGTGATCGGGCTTGGACAGTTTGGAATGACTCTGGCGGTGACGCTGGCAGAGTCAGACTGCGATGTCCTTGCCATTGATGACAAAGAAGAAAATATCGAAGAGATTTCCGAAAAAGTAACCTATGCGGTAAAAGCAGATGTCCGTGAACCGGGAATCCTGAAGGCTCTGGGAGTTCAGAATGTGGATGTAGCCATTATCGCAGTTGCCGAAAATCTGGAAGCCAGTATTTCCGCAACCATGCAGGCCAAAGATCTGGGAGTGCCCTTTGTAGTTGCAAAAAGTATGAATTCTCTTCATGGACGTATACTTGACAAAATTGGTGCAGATAAGATCATTTATCCGGAACAGTCCATGGGACTGCGGGTTGCCAGAAATCTTATGTCCGGCGGGTATCTGGATGTGTTTGAGCTTTCAGCGGAGTTCAGTATGGCGGAGTTTTCCATGCCGGAGTCATGGATCGGGAAAAGTCTCATAGATCTGAATGTGCGGGAGCGTTTTCACATTAATGTCATTGGTATTAAACAGGGCGAAAATGTCACAGTAGATCTGAAACCGTCCGAGCCGCTTCCGGACCGCTGTTCCATAATCGCCATTGGAAAAAATAAGGATCTTAATGCGGAACCGGCGTTTATGAAGTGATTTTTCGAAGATTCCGTAAACAGGATAAGTGCAAGGAGTAAGATAAAAAGTATGATAACCAGCGTATCAAATGCAAAAATAAAAAATGTCATGCAACTGAACCAGAAGGCAAAAGCCAGAAGAGAACAGGGACTTTTTGTGGCAGAGGGCCGGAAAATGTTTCTGGAAGCACCGGAAAGCTGGGTTTCCCAGGTGTTTGTCTCCGAGACCGTTTCCCGGGATGAAGAGCTGATGTCTCAGGCAGAAAAATATCCCTGTGAGATCGTGAAGGATTCCGTATTCCGTCAGATGTGTGATACCAAGACTCCCCAGGGGATCCTGACAGTTCTGAAGTTGCCTTCCTGGAGCGAGGAAGAGGTACTGGCGGGAAAAAATCCTCTGGTCATGGTTCTGGAGGATCTTCAGGATCCGGGAAATGCGGGAACCATTCTCAGGACCGGTGAGGGCGCCGGCGTAAGCGGAGTTTTCCTCACAAAAACCTGCGTGGATATCACAAATCCCAAGGTGATCCGTTCTACCATGGGCTCCATTTACAGAATGCCTTTTCTATACGTGGAAGATGTGGTATCATTAGAAAAGAAGCTGAAAGAAAATGGAATCCGCAGTTTTGCAGCTCATCTGAAGGGCGAGAATTCCTATGATCAGGAATCCTATAAGGGCGGTACCGCATTTTTCATTGGAAACGAGGGAAAGGGCCTGACTGATCAGGCGGCGGAGACAGCAGACTGTCTGATCCGCATTCCCATGTGCGGAAAAGTAGAATCACTGAATGCTGCCATGGCATCAGGAATCCTGATGTACGAAGCTGCAAGACAGAGAAGAGAATAAGAGAGGAGGAGTTTTATGACACCTTTGGCCTGGCTTGGAATACTGGCAATTTTACTGGTAATTGAAGCGATCACGGTAGGACTTACCACTGTCTGGTTTGCAGGCGGTGCTTTTGTGGCGTGCATTGCCTCGTGGCTTGGAGGGGGAATTGTTGTACAGCTCCTTTTATTTTTCGGAGTTTCCGTGGTGCTTCTGATCTTTACCAGACCTCTGGCGGTCCGCTACATGAACAAGGGCGTGGAAAAGACCAATGCAGAGAGTCTTCTGGGAAAAAGAGCCGTAGTGATACAGACGGTCAACAACCTGGCCCAAACCGGGCAGGTGAGGATCAATGACATCGAGTGGACTGCACGGACCGCAGATGACGGGGAAGAAATTCCAACAGGTGCAGTGGTTGAGATTGAAGAGATCCGCGGAGTGAAGCTGATCGTAAAAGAAATTAGCAAGGAGGGCTAAATTATGGGTGGAGTTGTTGTTTTGCTTGTAGTCATCGTTCTTGTGCTGTGGGTACTTGCATCCTGTATCCGCATTGTACCGCAGGCCTATGCAGTGGTACTGGAACGTCTTGGCGCTTACAAGGCTACCTGGAGTACAGGAATCCATTTCAAGGTTCCGTTCATTGAACGTGTTGCAAGAAGAGTAAACCTGAAAGAACAGGTTGTGGATTTTCCACCGCAGCCGGTAATTACCAAAGATAATGTAACCATGCAGATCGATACGGTTGTATTTTTCCAGATCACAGATCCGAAGCTTTACGCATATGGCGTTGAGAATCCGATCATGGCGATCGAGAATCTTTCTGCTACAACACTTCGTAACATCATCGGTGATATGGAGCTGGATGAGACACTGACATCCCGAGAGGTTATCAATACCAAGATGCGTGCTTCCCTTGATGTGGCTACAGATCCATGGGGAATCAAGGTTAACCGTGTGGAGCTTAAGAACATCATTCCTCCGGCAGCCATCCAGGATGCCATGGAGAAACAGATGAAGGCTGAGCGTGAGAGACGAGAAGCCATTCTGAAAGCAGAAGGAGAGAAACGTTCCACCATCCTTGTTGCAGAGGGTAAAAAACAGTCCGCTATCCTGGATGCTGAGGCTGAGAAGCAGGCGGCGATCCTTCATGCGGAGGCTCAGAAGGAGCGTATGATCAAAGAGGCTGAAGGACAGGCACAGGCAGTCCTTAAAGTACAGCAGGCAACTGCAGAAGGACTTCGTATGATCAAGGAAGCAGGAGCAGATGAATCTGTTCTTACTCTGAAGAGCCTGGAGGCTCTTACAAAAGTTGCTGACGGCAAGGCAACGAAGATCATCATTCCGTCCGAGATACAGGGCATCGCAGGGCTGGCAACATCTCTGAAGGAAATCATGACAGATAAACCGGCAGAGCAGAAATAAATCTGCAGCCGTGAGGAGGACATATTATGAATCTTAAAGGAAGAAATTTCCTGACACTGAAAGACTTTACACCGGAAGAGATCACTTACATGATCGACCTTGCAGCAGATCTGAAGGCAAAGAAAAAGGCAGGAGAGCTTCATGAGTATTACAGAGGTAAAAATATTGCACTGATCTTTGAAAAAACAAGCACAAGAACACGCTGTTCCTTCGAAGTGGCAGCTCATGATCTGGGAATGGGTTCTACCTATCTGGATCCCACAGGCTCCCAGATCGGAAAGAAGGAGAGCATCGCAGATACTGCAAGAGTTCTCGGAAGAATGTATGAGGGAATCGAGTACCGTGGCTTCGGTCAGGATATTGTTGAGGAGCTTGCAAAACATGCAGGCGTTCCGGTATGGAACGGTCTGACAAATGAGTATCATCCGACGCAGATGCTTGCTGATATGCTGACAGTACGTGAGCATTTCGGCAAACTGAAAGGTCTGAAACTTGTATACATGGGTGACGCCCGCTACAACATGGGTAACTCCCTTATGGTCGTATGCTCCAAACTTGGCCTTGATTTTGTAGCCTGCACCAACAAGAAATACTTCCCTAATGATGAGCTTGTAGCACAGTGCCAGCAGTGGGCAAAAGAGGCAGGTTCCACCATCACTCTTACAGAGGATGTAGAGGCAGGAACCAAGGACGCGGACATCATCTACACAGATGTATGGGTATCTATGGGCGAGCCTGACGAAGTATGGACAGAGCGTATCCACGACCTGACACCATATAAAGTTACCAAACACGTAATGGAGAACGCCGGTGAGAAGGCAATCTTCCTTCACTGCCTGCCAGCATTCCATGATCTTAAGACAAAGATCGGAAAAGAGATGGGCGAGCGTTTCAACCTTACAGACATGGAGGTTACAGACGAGGTATTCGAGTCTCCGCAGTCCAAGGTATTTGACGAAGCAGAGAACCGTATGCATACCATCAAGGCTGTGATCGTTGCTACATTAGGAGAGCCGGAAAAATAATGGCAGAGTTATTTAATGAAGAAATAATTTCACAGGCAACACATACAAAATGGGCGGGCAAAACCGTCCATTTTGCAAGAGAAATTGATTCCACCAACCTCTGGGGTAAACGCGCCTGGAGGGAAGAAGGCGCAGGACACGGGGAGCTGTTTGTGGCAGAATATCAGTCCGCAGGACGCGGACGTTTTACAAGACGATGGAGTGCGCCGCCGGACAGTGCCATTACTATGAGTATCCTTATCTGCCCGGAATTTTCTCCGCAGAAGGCGCCGATGCTGACACTTGTTATGGGACTTTCAGTTGCACAGGCAGTAGCAGAGCTCGGTCTTGAGGTAGGGATCAAATGGCCTAACGATGTAGTTGTTTCCCGCAAAAAGATCTGCGGTATCTTAACCGAAATGACCATGAAGCAGGATAAGATCGGCTGTGCAGTTATCGGAGTCGGGATTAACGTAAACATGGAAAGCTTTCCGGAAGAAATGGCAGATAAGGCTACATCTCTGTATCTGGAAAGCGGACATCCCTTTGACCGGGCACAGGTAGTCGGACTTGTGATGAAGCATTTTGAGGAAAATTATGAGAGATTTGTACAGACAGAGGATCTCAGCGGCCTGAAACCGGATTATGAGAAAATGCTGGCCAATCTGAACCAGCCGGTACGTGTACTGGATCAGAATGATCCATATGAGGGGATCGCAAGAGGGATCAATGCCGGCGGAGAGCTTCTGGTAGAGCGTGCAGACGGTACAGTCGAGGAAGTAAATTCCGGAGAGGTTTCTGTACGTGGTTTATACAGCTATGTGTAAAACATGCAGCACAGATCGGATAAAATTTCCGGCAGCGATTTTCCGTTGATGTTTTATTGCAGTAGTGGAAAAAACAAGAATCTCCCTGCTTTAGTTGTGGGGAGTGTCAAGTTATAAATAAAGGAGATTTTATGTATCAGGATAACATTGTGCTCTGCGGAGCAAGCTCTTATGAGCAGAAATATTATTTTAACCAGGATTTTGCGTCTCTTCCTGAGACAGTAAAGCAGGAGCTGCAGATCATGTGTGTGCTTTTCACAGAGGATGTAGGCGGGATCCTGACACTGGAATTTGATGAGGACGGCAGTCTGCAGTTTAAGACTGAGGCCCTGGAGGCAGATGCCCGTTTTGATGAGATCGGAAGTGCACTGAAGATCAAGGAACTCCAGCGGGACAAAAGAGAGCTTCTGGAATCTCTGGAAATGTATTACAAGGTATTTTTCCTGGGAGATATCCCGGATGAGGAACTGCAGAAAAAAGCAGATGCCGTTGAGGAATGATCCATGAAGATGCAGTGGAAGATCGGAAATGTGGAGATACCGAACCCCTTTGTGCTTGCACCGATGGCAGGGGTTACGGATCTGGCATTTCGAAGACTTTGCAAGGAGCAGGGTGCAGGCCTGATCTGTATGGAAATGGTCAGTGCCAAGGCGATCTCTTTTCATAATAAGAATACAGAGGCGCTGATGGAGATCGATCCCGGGGAGCATCCGGTATCCATGCAGCTTTTCGGCAGCGAGCCGGACCTTATGGCAGAGGTGGCAAAAAGCATTGAGGAGCGTCCCTTTGACATTCTCGATATCAATATGGGATGTCCGGTTCCCAAGGTGGTAAATAATGGCGAGGGCTCAGCTCTTCTGAAGGATCCTCAGCTGATCGAAGAGATCGTCCGCAGTGTTTCCGGAGCAGTTTCCAAGCCGGTAACGGTGAAGGTCCGCATTGGCTTTGATGAAAATACGCCGGTGGATGTGGTGGAGATCGCAAAACGGGTGGAGGATGCCGGTGCAGCAGCCATCGCAGTTCATGGAAGGACCAGACAGCAGTATTATTCCGGTCAGGCGGACTGGGATGCTATCCGCAGGGTGAAGGAAGCGGTGACTATTCCGGTGATAGGAAACGGAGATATCGTTTCACCGGAAACTGCAGAAGCCATGTTTAAAGAGACTGGCTGCGATGCGGTGATGATCGGCCGTGCAGTACGTGGGAACCCGTGGATCTTCCGGGAGCTGAACCACTATTTCCACACCGGGGAAAAGCTTTCCAGACCAACCGCAGAGGAAGTCTGCGAGATGATCCTGCGCCATGCCGAAGATCAGATCGCGATCAAGGGTGAGTATATCGGGATCCGCGAAATGCGGAAGCATGTAGCCTGGTATACAGCCGGTATGCGGCACAGTGCGGGAATCCGGAGAGAATCTAATAATATTTCAAGCTATGAAGAACTGAAAAAGCTTACAGACATGGTACTGGAGCGATAAAAGAGAAAAGTATGTCGGAGAAAACGAAACGTTCTATTGACAAGGAACGGAGCGCGTGCTACAGTCAGTTAGCGGGAATCCGCAGAAAGTTTTTTTGTTTTACAGGAGAAAAATAATGGCAGATAAAATAGCAGTTTTAATTCCTTGCTACAACGAAAGCAAGACGGTAGCAAAGGTTATCCGCGATATGAAAAAAGCACTTCCGGAAGCTGTGATCTACGTATATGATAATAACTCTACAGATGGAACAGACGAGATCGCCAGAAAAGAAGGGGCAGTTGTCCGTTATGAGTATCAGCAGGGAAAAGGAAACGTGATCCGCAGTATGTTTCGGGATATCGATGCGCAGTGTTATCTTATGGTAGATGGCGACGATACTTATCCGGCAGAGTTTGCAGCTGAAATGTGCAGCAAGGTTCTGGAGAAAGGCACAGACATGGTAGTTGGTGACCGCCTTTCTTCTACATATTTTACAGAGAACAAGAGACCTTTCCACAACTTTGGAAACAGTATCGTAAGAGGTTCCATTAACCGTCTTTTCAAAAGCAACATCAAGGATATCATGACAGGTTACCGTGCCATGAGTTACCGCTTTGTAAAAACATTCCCGGTACTTTCCAGGAATTTTGAGATCGAGACAGAGATGACGATCCACGCCATCGATAAGAACATGCAGGTTGAGAATGTAGTCATTGAATATCGTGACAGGCCGGAGGGAAGTGAGTCCAAGCTGAATACTTATGCAGATGGATTTAAGGTTCTGAAGACTATTGTGAAAATGTTCAAAAATTACAAGCCGCTGGAGTTCTTCTCCCTTATCGCAGCAGTGCTGTTTGTGGTGGGAATGGTATTCTTTATTCCGGTGCTGGTACATTTTCTGGAGGTTGGGACAGTGGAAAAGATCCCGACACTGATCGTCAGCGGGTTTGTGATCCTGACAGCTATCATCTGCTGGTTTTCCGGGATCATCCTTTCTACACTGGTCAATCAGCATAAACAGGATTTTGAGTATCAGACACAGATGGTGACTAATCGTTATAAAGATCTTTTTCCGGAGAAGAAATAAGGAATCAGACCGGGCAGGATAATACAGAAAAGCCGTGTTGAAATCTGAGATTTCGCGCGGCTTTTTTGCATATTTCAGGGACCCTTTTTCGACGTAGAATGCTTGACAATACTGGGGCTTTTCGGTATAATACAGGAATTGTGAATATCCTGAGATTTTTACGCCCTTTTTTAGAAAAAAGAGCTCTTGGGAATGGTAGCAACAGAAATATCCGAAGCTGTATTTTTTTCAGAAAAAACAGCACGGTTTTGAAAGGAAGTAAGGCAAAATGGAAGAAGCAAAGAAGAACTTACTCACATACGCAGGACTTAGAAAACTGGAAGACGAGCTGCACGATCTGAAAGTTGTTAAGAGAAAAGAAGTAGCAGGAAAGATCAAAGAGGCCAGAGAGCAGGGAGACCTTTCTGAGAACGCAGAGTACGATGCAGCAAAGGATGAGCAGAGAGATATCGAGGCACGTATCGAGGAGATCGAGAAGATCCTCAAGAACGCTGAGGTTGTAGTAGAGGACGAAGTCGATCTTGACAGAATCAGCGTAGGCTGCAAGGTTAAGGTTCATGATTATGAATTTGAGGAAGACATGGAGCTGAAGATCGTGGGTTCCACAGAGGCTAACAGCCTTGAGGGAAAGATCTCCAATGAGTCTCCGGTAGGTAAAGCGCTGATCGGTGCACACACCAACGATATCGTTGAGGTTGAGATGCCGTCCGGAATCATGAAATACAAGGTTCTTGAGATTCAGAGAAACGTATAAAGCAGACAACGGAGCGGATCGCAGAGATCCGCTTGAACGACAGATAGATTAAGGAGGCCAACAAGTGGCAGAGCAGAAGAAGCAGGATGTAAACCAGCTGCTGAAGGTACGTCGTGACAAACTGGCAGACCTTCAGGCAAATGGCAGGGACCCGTTTCAGATCACAAAATTTGATCAGACACATCATTCCCTTGAGGTAAAGAATCTCTATGAAGCACATGAGGCAGAGCTTCTCAAAGATCGCAAGGAGCTTGATGTAACAGGTCTTGATGAAGAGCAGGCAAAAGAGGCTCAGAAGAAGGATTATGAAGAAAGAAGAAGCATCATGGACGCAAGCCCGATCCACGTATCGATCGCAGGACGTATGATGTTCAAGCGTGTAATGGGAAAAGCTTCTTTCTGTAATATCCAGGATTTACAGGGTAACATTCAGGTTTATGTGGCAAGAGATGCCATTGGAACCGATTCCTATGCAGATTTCAAGAAATCTGATATCGGTGATATTTTTGGTCTGGAGGGATTTGCTTTCAGAACAAGAACAGGTGAGATCTCCATTCATGCAGAGAAGATGACTCTTCTTTCCAAGAGCTTACAGATCCTTCCTGAGAAATTCCACGGACTGACAGATACAGATACCCGTTATCGTCAGAGATATGTGGATCTTATCATGAACCAGGACAGCAAGAATGTATTCATCAAACGTTCCCAGATCCTTAAGGAGATCCGTAACTTCCTTGCAGGACGTGACTTCATGGAAGTAGAGACACCAATGCTGGTTTCCAACGCAGGCGGTGCAGCTGCAAGACCATTTGAGACACATTACAACGCACTGAACGAAGACGTTAAGCTTCGTATTTCCCTGGAGCTTTATCTTAAGAGACTGATCGTAGGCGGACTTGAGAGAGTTTACGAGATCGGCCGTGTATTCCGTAATGAGGGTGTTGATACCCGTCACAATCCGGAATTCACTCTGATGGAGCTTTATCAGGCATATACTGATTATGAGGGAATGATGGAGCTGACAGAGTCCATGTTCCGTTACCTCGCAGAGAAGGTCTGCGGTTCCACAAAGATTTCCTACAATGGTATCGAGATTGATCTTGGAAAGCCTTTCGCACGTCTGACCATGAACGATGCCATCAAGAAATATGCAGGAATCGACTTTGACGAAGTAGCAGATGATGAGGCAGCCAAGAAGCTTGCTGACGAGCATCATATCGAGTATGAGGATCGTCATAAGAAGGGTGATATCATCAATCTCTTCTTCGAGGAGTACTGTGAGAAAGAGCTGATCCAGCCGACATTTATCATGGATCATCCGATCGAGATCTCTCCGCTGACCAAGAAGAAACCTTCCGATCCGAACAAGGTAGAGCGTTTCGAGCTCTTTATCAATACATGGGAAATGTGTAACGCATATTCCGAGCTCAACGACCCGATCGATCAGAGAGAACGTTTCAAGGCACAGGATGCCCTTGCAGACGCAGGTGATGAGGAAGCCAACCACACAGATGAAGACTTCCTGAATGCACTGGAGATCGGTATGCCGCCAACAGGTGGTATCGGATACGGAATCGACCGTCTCGTTATGCTCCTGACAGACAGCCAGGCTATTCGTGATGTACTTCTGTTCCCGACAATGAAGTCACTCGGTGATGTAAATAAGAAAAATGATGTAAAAAATCAGGCTGCCGAAGAAATGAAAGCAGAGCCGGAAAAAATTGATTTCTCTAATGTAAAGATTGAGCCTTTATTTGAGGAAGAAGTTGATTTTGATACATTCAGCAAGTCAGATTTCAGAGCTGTAAAGGTTAAAGAGTGTGTTGCAGTACCAAAGTCAAAGAAACTCCTTCAGTTCACTCTTGATGATGGAACAGGCACAGATCGTACGATTTTAAGCGGTATTCACGCTTATTACGAGCCGGAAGAACTGGTTGGTAAAACACTGATCGCCATCACAAACCTTCCACCAAGAAAGATGATGGGAATTGAGTCTTGCGGTATGTTATTATCAGCAGTAAATAATCTGAAAGACTCAGAAGATGAAGAACTGCATCTGATCATGGTTGATAACCACATTCCAGCAGGTGCAAAGCTCTATTAAGATGATGTAAAGATGTACCGTTTCACCAAATAGACGGGACGTACTTCATTTGAAAAAAAACTAAAAAAACAGCGATTTACATCAAACTTACATCAATTGATGCAGAAATCGGTGCAAGCAAGAAAAAATCGCATAATTAGTGCAATGAGTGGGCAATTCCAATCGGGATTGCCCATTTTTAAAACAAACAGAAATACAAATCGGAATTTATAAAGGAGAATATTGATGAAACTATTTTTATGTTCGCATTTTTCAAGTGTAGGAAGTCTGATAAAGGAAGAAATTGATAACAAGAAAGTCGCATTTATTCCCACAGCTTCGCTGCGTGAAGGCTATACCGGTTATGTCGGCTCGGCTCGAAAGCTATTCAATAAACTGGGAGCAGCCGTAACGGAAATTGATATTTCAACGGAGGCTTATTTAACGATACAGTCCGTTTTTGAAGATGCGGATGTGATATATTTTACCGGCGGAAATTCTTTCTTCCTTATGGACCAGCTCCGTAAAACGGGAACGGATGAGCTATTGAAGAAAGAATTGGCAAAGGGAAAACTGATGATCGGTGAATCGGCGGGTGCGATTATATGCGCTCCAACTATCCAATATATTGAACAAATGGATGAAAAGCCGGAGGACTACTCACAAGAAGATGATGCAGGGCTTGATTTGATTGATTTCTATGTTCTTCCGCACTATCTTACAGCACCATTTAAGAAAGTTACCGAGAAAATAATGACTGAATTTTCGGATTTGAATCTATGCCCAATTAACAACCGTCAGGGAATTGTAATTGATGGTGAAGGTTCAAAGGTTATTTGCAAAGACTAATTTGAAAAATCCTTTTTTTGAAACTGGAAAATCGGAAGCTGAGGAGATAGACTATTGAGAACATATGAGAATAAAGACGAGCTTAAAAACGAGATAAATAAAAGCTTTGCAAAGTATATTTCAGAATTTAATGATATTCCGGAGCATTTAAAAGATAAGAGAATTGATGAGGTCGATCGAACTCCGGCAGAAAATCTTGCTTATCAGGTTGGCTGGACAACTCTTGTTATTAAATGGGAATCAGACGAAAGAAAGGGTATTCCTGTCAAAACTCCTTCGGATAATTTTAAGTGGAATCAGCTTGGCGAATTATATCAATGGTTCACAGATACATATGCTCAGCTGTCACTGCAAGAATTGAAAGACAGATTGAATGAGAATATCAACTCTATTTATGTAATGATTGATTCTCTGAGTGAGGAAGAATTATTTAAACCACATATGAGAAAATGGGCTGACGAAGCAACTAAAACAGCTGTCTGGGAAGTATACAAATTCATACATGTTAATACAGTTGCTCCGTTCGGAACCTTTAGAACCAAGATTAGAAAATGGAAAAAGATTGCACTATAACTTCCGGTTTGGAGAATTGAGAAAATCAGAGTTTGTGATGGTAGATAATATGGAATGGTTTAATGTTTTTGGGCTGATTTTTATTGCAGTCATTATGATACCCAATGTTGTATTTGCGATTAAGTGCAAAGATGGATTTGATAATAAGTGGAACAATAAATATGTTGAGGTCACAGAACAAGTAGGGAGATTGGGTTGTTTCGGATTCATGATAATCAATATTCCGGGAACTTGGTTCGGGTGGTGGTCTGACGAAGCATTTGTACTATATTTGATTGTAGATATCATATTGGTAATGCTTTATTGTGCTATTTGGATTATATGTTTTAAGAAAAACAGCGTTTTCAGAGCATTAGCACTTTCTATTATTCCTTCAATGTTGTTCTTATTTAGTGGGATTATGAGTAGGTCAGTGCTATTGATTATTGCATCAGTATTATTTGTACCAAGTCATATTGTGATTTCATATAAAAATGTAAAATGATATTTACAACTTCAAGTTTGCCAACTTGCCCTTTGAGAGAGTAGATGATGTCCTCTGCAAAGTGCTTGAAGCAAAGAAAAAGAAATTGAAAATTGAATACATTTAGAACGTGTTTTGCCGTCTGTTTCCTAACCGGAGCAGGCGGTTTTTTTATTTCAAAAAATTTTTTGAAAAATTTTCGGAAAAGTGGCGATTTTGGGTGTGCATTTCATACCCCTTTGTCCAAATGAGTGAAGGGGTTCATTCCGGATAGCAAAAACGGAAGCCTTTTCGCTTGAAAATTGAATAAGTCATTCACTAAGACTTTATTTCTGATGATAGCCACTTTAGCAGGTGTCTGGAAAGTTTCGGTATGAAGCGGAAAGTCCATCTGATTATCCGGCAGTTGGAGATTTTGTTCTTTTGCAGTGTGTGAATAAAAATGACATTGCTGTGATTCAAAAGGTATTGCCAAGGAAAAGCGTTTTTCTGCGAAAGGCGGCAGGGACAAATAGTGTGGAACAAATTGTAGCTGCAAATATTGATACGGTATTTATCTGTATGTCACTTAATAACGATTTTAACGTCAGGAGATTGGAAAGATATCTATCTGTTGCATGGAACAGTGGAGCTATGCCTGTCATTGTGTTGACTAAAGTAGATTTATGCGATGAAGTGGATGCAAAGGTATTAGAAATAGAAAATATTGCAATCGGGGTACCGATTATTGAAACATCTGTAGTAGACAAAGATGGTTTAAGCCAGATTTATCAATATCTTAAGGAATACCATACAGTTTCTGTGCAAAGAACTGATACCGGGATATCTTAATGAAATTACAGGAGAGTATGCACCTCCGGCAGGGTATCTGGTAAATGAAAAGGAAGCAGAGGCATTTGATAGAGAGTTCCCGTATATGGAGAATCCTATAAGGTTATATAGTTTGGATGAAATCACGGAGATATTCTGTAAATTAGGACTTCGTATTTGTAACAGCTTTGCTGATTTCAGTGGAAAGCCGAGTTCTGATAATGATATTCAATTGATGGTTTATTCCATACGGGAATAAATCTTCATCAAATCTTTATTTTTTTCTGTTAGGTTATATTTCAGTAAGAAATGAAATATAGAAGGAAGGATAGTAAAGATGGAAATGATGTTACAGACACAAAATCTATGTAAATATTTTAGAAAACAGAAAGCGGTAAATAATGTTTCACTTAATATCGAAAGGGGACAGATTTATGGACTGCTTGGACCGAATGGCGCTGGTAAATCTACCACATTGAAAATGCTGACCGGTATGATAAAACCAACTGCAGGAAAGATTTACTTTGATGGAAAACTTTTGGATAGGAAAGATTTATCAAAAATAGGAGCGTTAATTGAAAATCCGCCTATTTATGAAAATCTTTCCGCCAGAGAGAATTTGAAGGTAAGACAATTATTGCTTGGTACAGATGAAAACAGAATTGATGAGGTCTTGCAGATTGTATCACTTACAAACACCGGAAAGAAGAAAGCAGGACAGTTTTCTTTGGGGATGAAGCAAAGACTAGGCATTGCAATGGCATTGCTTGGAGAACCGGAACTTTTGATATTGGATGAACCTACGAATGGATTAGATCCAATAGGCATCGAGGAATTACGAGAGCTGATCCGGTCTTTTCCGGAACAGGGAATCACTGTAATTCTCTCCAGTCATATTCTCTCAGAGGTACAGTTACTTGCAGATAAAGTCGGGATTATTTCAGGTGGAACCTTAGGATACGAAGGAGCATTAAAGCAGGGAGATAATCTTGAAGATTTGTTTATGAATGTGGTAAGAAAAAACCAGAAAGCAGGTGAAATCCATGGTTAATATTATAAAAGCAGAACATCAAAAAGCCAAAAGAACCATGCGAAAAAAGTTTATCTGGGGATTTCCTCTTCTTACATTTGTCATGGCATTTATATTTACTCTTGGGATGACAAATGCTTATGCAGAAAGTGTTTGGAACTGGTGGTATACACTTTTGCTGCCGGGGATGATTGCTCTATTTTGTTATCTTTCTGTGGCGCAGGAGAAAAAGATAAAATACTATCATTTAATGACTATTCCCACAGACAGAAGAAAATTGTTGCTGGGGAAAATTATTTATATTGGGTACATGATTTTGTTTTCTAATGTGATTGTGTTTGCAGGAGCAACGCTTGGAGGCTTTCTTCTAACGACACATGTTCCAGTTGGAGGAGCGTTGATTGCAGTATTGTTTCTGACGGTTTCTGAGTTATGGGAGATTCCGGTAGCTTTATTTTTAAGTGAACGATTTGGAATGATTGTAAACCTGTTCGTCTGCCTATTTATTACCGTCAGCGGTGTGGTAATATCACAAACCAGAATCTGGTACGTACTTGTTTCTGCAATCCCTATGCGAATGATGTGCCCGTTGCTTCATGTTTTACCAAATGGACTTGCCGCAGAAGCAGGGAATCCTCTTTTGGATACGGGAGTCATTGTTCCGGGAATGTGTCTCTCAATCATCTGGTTTGTTTTTGTAACGGTTCTGTTTTTGAAATGGTTTGAGAGAAGAGAGGTGAAATAAGATGATTGAAAGATCTCTTAATGCAGACTTGCGAAAGATGAAAGGAACATCTGTGATTCTGGCACACTTACTGATTCCGATTATAACCAGCGTTATATTTTTAATATATTACTTTTTTTCACCATGGAATGAAAATATGAAAGTGATTGCATTTTATCAGGCAATAGGAGCAGGACTTCCGGTACTTATTGGAATTTTTACAGCAAGTGTGATGGAACAGGAACAAAATGCAGGTGATTTTCAAAATCTGTTGTCTTTACCGGATAAACCTGCAGCATTTTTATCGAAACTGTTGATGCTACTGGTTTTGTGTCTGTGCTCTATCCTATTGACAGCAATCATATTCGGAATTGGATTTGGAAGAATCGCATCAAGCGATATCGAAATCATGAAAGGATGTATATTTGCAGCATTGCTGCTGTGGGGAAGCAGTGTTCCACTTTATCTGTGGCAGCTGATTCTGGCTTTTCAGTTTGGAAAAGGGGTATCCATTGGAGCAGGGATTATATCAGGACTAATTAGTGCATTGATGCTTACCGGACTTGGAGATTATGTGTGGAAATATGTATTTGTCTGCTGGACGGGTAGAGTACCATATACTTATCTGCAATCTGTATTGGGGGAAACTAGTGTAGGTGAATGGTTGTCATTCATACCAGGTTGCTTAATATTTACAGGGATTAGTATGGTATACTATTTTTGGTGGGTAAACCACTGGGAAGGAAACAGAATATCGGAATAGAATCGAGGGAAACTATGGCAAAAATACTGGCAGTTGATGATGAACCGGCAATTTTGGAAATGATAGAAAGCATTTTGAATAAGGATGGACATCTGGTTACCAAAGTAAGTAATCCACTAAAAATTAATATGGAAGAATTACATCGTTATGACCTGATTTTACTGGACATTATGATGCCTGGAATTGATGGCTTTGAATTATGCAAAAGAATCAGGGCACTTGTGGATTGTCCGATTTTGTTTCTTACGGCAAAAACGGAGGAAAAAAGTCTGGTGAACGGACTTTCGTTGGGAGCAGATGATTATATTTCAAAGCCATTTGGAGTGATGGAACTTCGGGCAAGGATTCATGCACATCTTAGAAGAGAGCACAGGGAACATTCTGTCCGGATGGTTTTGGGGAGGGTCTGTATTCAAATATCTCAAAAGAAACTATTGGTTGATGATAAGGAACTTCCTCTTACGAAAGCGGAGTACGAAATTTGTGAATTCCTGGCTAAAAACAGGGGACAGGTTTTCTCGAAAGAACAGATTTTAGAAGAGGTCTTTGGTTTTGACAGTGAGAGTAATGACAGTACCATTATCACGCATATCAAAAATATAAGAGCAAAATTTGCGGATTATGATTATACACCGATAAAAACAGTCTGGGGGATTGGATATAAATGGGAAGAGTAAAGAGAAGCAATGCACTCAGCTGGATTTTTATGAGATATGTACTGGTCATGCTTGGATCATTAGTAGGTTTGGTGATTGTTGCTTGGCTGCTGCTGTACCTTTTGATTAGTGTGGGCTGTATCTATCCGGCGAATTATGCAGAGCAAAAGATTAATGAAGCATATGATACGATTTTACGTGCGGATAAAGTAACTGCTGAGATGATTCCTGCACTTTGTGATTATGTAATCTTTTCAGAGAATGGAGAGAAAATAGGTGGAGATCTGTCAGAACAATACGAACAGATAGCATGGAATGTTGCAAAGTACGGAAACGCATCCGGGAAATATTTTTATAAAGTAATTGTAAGGGAAAATGAATATGTTGTATTGCAATATCGCCTGACGCCTCAATATCATTCAGCTTTTTTGAGGGAGCATTTTATAGGACCACAGAATGTGATGAGTATTATGTCAGTGATTGGAGCGGTAGCGATTATCATCATTCCGTCCATACGTTTTGGAAAAAGAATCAAAAAGCAGATGCAGCCTGTATTAGACGCAATCAGACAAATAAAGGATCAAAATCTGGAATATGAGACATCCTGTTCCGGTATCAAAGAGTTTGATGACTGTTTATCGGCAATCGATGATATGCGAGATGCATTGCGAGAATCTTTAGAAAAGCAGTGGAAAACAGAGCAGGAAAAGAAACAACAGATGTCTGCTTTGGCGCATGATATTAAAACACCTCTTACGATTGTACGGGGAAATGCAGAACTACTTTCAGAGACTGAACTGACCACAGAACAGAAGAATAATATCACTTATGTTTTGAACGGCACAACACAGATACAAAGTTATGTAAAACAGTTGGTAGATGTCACAAAATCATGGAATTGCAGTGATGTTACCTATACAACGGTGAGGTTAGAAGATTTTTTCGCAGATATAAAGGAACAGGCACTCGGACTGGTAGAAATCTATCACCAGAAAATAGATTGGAAGGCGGGACAAAGTGATAAAAAGGTAACGATTGCTTATGATCCAATGTTCCGGGCCGTAATGAATATGATTCAGAATGCAGTGGAGCATACAAAAGAAAATGGAATCATTTATATTGACGCAAAGGAGCAGGATGGCCGGCTGACATTCATTGTGGAGGATAGCGGATCAGGATTTACAAAAGAAGCATTATTGCATGGCACAGAGCAGTTTTTTATGGATGACACAAGTAGAAATGGCGAAGCCCATTATGGGATGGGACTATTTTTTGCAAAAACTGTGGCTGAAAAATATGGTGGAGGTATTAAACTTTCAAATTCTGAAAATACAGGTGGGGCGAGGGTAGAAATATTTTTCCTGAGTAGTCAAGAAACAAGCTAAATAGACCGCAATTAAGCTATGTAAAAGAAATTTTACATGCTTTTATCTAATATGTAAAAGCCTTTTGATAGACATTACTACGTTTGCTGTAATCTCATGGAAGAAGGAGGCATACAGAATTATGATAGCTGATAAAATTAAAAATGCTCGTACTATTCTTTATTATATAACTATCATTATAGTTGGGATTATATGCACATATAAGAAGAGAATAATATAACTTTTGTTATGATATCAAATGATTTTTTCATTTAATATAACATTGCATTGGATGAAAAAATGTGTTTGGAGATAAAAACATAATCGAATTGAAGGTTGACGATTCAAACATAAAAAGAGCTGGGTGGCATCTACCCAGCTCAATCTTCTACATGGAAGACATCTTCCACCAATAAATTAAAGTATTTAGAAATCCGTAGCATAAACTCGGCAGATGGGATTAACGGAAATATCTAAAACAATTACTGCACTCAACCGTCAAAATCGCATAATTGTCGGTCAGGACAGAGTTCAAAGGATTGGATAGCTACTTCAAAGTATAATATTGGACTTCACATACAGAAAGAGAACATACAGAGTGTTGTGTGTTCTTTTTTTTGCGGGAACTAGAAATAGTTGTCTCGATAAAAGTGTGATAGAATGGGAGAAGAATAAATGATTGATTATAGAAAGTATATGAAATAGATGTTATGTGACAAAGAGGAAAGCTATTATGGAAAACGAACTGCGAAAAGCTATAGAGGAATGGGTTGAATATCAGATTGGAGCAAAACAAGGAATTAGAAAAGAAATACCCACCTAATCCACCGAATGATGTATGTAAAACGGCTTATATGAAAGGGCTTTTAATTGAAAATAGTTTTGAACCTGAAGTTGGCGAGATGAATGAATTATTTGAAGTAGAGCATGAAAAAGTATTCGTATGGACACATGAAAAAGATAGAAATTCATCTATCATAATTAAAGTAGACCCGGAAGTTAAGGATATGCCATTTTGGAAAAATATTGCAAGCATTATGTGGCTGGCTATGCAATATGCAAATTCTTTTGAGGGGATTTCAGCAGATTGGTATGAATATAGATGGATATATTATTTTGATTCTAATAAAAACTTAGCAGAACAAGTATTCAATAACCTCGAACAGTTTGATAGTGTAAACTTAACAAATGGAAGAATCATAAAAGCGACTGATATTGGAAATCTCGCACCGGAAATAGAGCTAATGATACGTGATGATAAGGCATATACAGCGATGATGATGTTGAGCAATTCATTTATACGACATTATATTTGCTTGATTTGTGAGTTGAGTAGTTATCCATATCATGACCATTTAGCGGAAGAACCGGAAATATGGGAACATGCAGCAATAATCCCAAATATGGAAGTGGCAGTAGTTCAAGCGTGTAGGAGTGTAGAAGGAATATTAGGAGAACCACCTAATTCCAAAAAGCAAGGAGCGGTAATGAAACATAAAAAGAGATGGGAGGAATTAACAGGAACTAATCCTGATAGCATATTTGAAAAAGCAGATATGTCATATTGGGATTTTTATTACAAATTATTTTTTGAACTAAGAAATCCATCAGCACATAGTTATGGGAACATCAATTATAAATTGGAAAAAGGCAAAAACCGTTCAGGCACAATGTTTTGCTGCAATTATTGTTCGTGATTATTTTAATAAGCATGTGTTAGAATTAAAAGAGGCTCAGAAAAAACTGAATTTTAATTTAAGCCTACTTGATAGAGTAAGTGATGTAATGAGTACAAAAATAACAAAATAGCTTCGATAATTTGATTAGCATGTTAAAAGCAATCAGGCTACAGAAGTAAAAAGGAATTATGGTGTAACGGAATTGAGGAAGGGACAAGATGAATTGACTTTGTAAATAAAAGAAGTTATAATTTCTTTTATATAACTATGCTCTTGCATATACTATTATCGTGCAAATTCTGCTCGAACGGTACGCCTATTCTGAAATCAGCGGTACATTCATTCTAATTTAGCGGTATGCGCTTTCTGCTCAAAGCGGTACGTTTTTCCTTTATTATTGTGATGTAACTATTATTCATCACTGTGCAAAGGAGGAACTATTATGCACGACTACAATACTATTCTTGGAGTCATAGAACTTCGACTCAGTAAAGTCAGTTATGACGCCGTACAAAAACGTTACCGGATTGGACGGAGCGGGATTGCATTGATTATGAACCGCTATAATGATTCAGGATTATCACTGGATGATCTTCGGCAAATGCCACCCGCAAAGGTTGTTGATCTCATCTATCCAAAAGGAAACCTTCGACATAAGGACATTCCACTACCTGATTTTGAAAAAATACATGAGCAAATGATCCAAATGGGAAAGCATGCCGACTTGAGCTTTCTATGGATCGATTATAAAAAAGAGCATCCCAATGGTTACCAGCTTGCCCAGTTTTATAAGCTGTATCGTGATTTTATGGTAGATACTTATGGTACTTCAAAACATCTATGCCTGTGGAACGGATCCCTGGTGAAAAGCTGTATATTGACTGGGTAGGCGACCAGCCGGAACTGCTACTGGACACAGCAACTGGCGAACTTCGGAAAGTTCACATTTTTACGACTACACTTGGTTTTAGTAGCCTTGTTTATGCAGAAATCTTTCTGGATGAAAAACTTCCACATTTTATTGCCGGCACAGTACACGCGCTGTCTTATTATGGGGCAGTTCCTAAATATCTTGTCCCGGACAATCTGAAAACAGCTGTTACCATGCATAGCAAAGATGAACTTGTGCTGCAGTCAGCCTTTTCAGATCTGGAGACCTTCTATGATACGGTCATTCTGCCTCCGCCGCCAAGGAAACCGAAAGGCAAACCGACCGTTGAAAATCATGTGCGTTTCTTAGAAACGCATCTGGTAGAAGAATTAAAGAAAGACACTTATACCTCTCTGGAAGCCCTGAATGCTGCGGTCAAAAAGATCGTAGCGGACATCAACCAGCGTCCTTTCCAGAAAAAATCTGACATTCGGAAATCCCGCATGAATGGATTTGAAAAGTATGACAAACCGCGTATGAACCAGCTTCCAGGCGAAAGTTATACACTTTGTGATTATAAATACTTTCTTAAAGTTCCAGATAATTACCACCTTGAGTATGATGCCCACTACTATTCTGTATTGTATACCTATAAGGGGAAGTCTGCAATTCTTAAGGCTACCATGACGGAGATACGGATCTGCGACGAGTATAACCGGCTGATCTGCCGACATCCGAGATCTTATCGTGATTTTCCTCTTTACATTACAGATGACAGTCATATGCCACCAGAACACCTGTATTACAAAGAAGTGAATGCACATGACGGAGCTTATTACAGACGGTGGGCATCTGTCTATGGAGAATCTATGGTAACTCTTATTGACAGGATACTCCGCAGTTCCAAACACGAGAACAGGCATACAACAGCTGTGCCGGTGTACTCCATTCCTGTAAGGATGTTCCTCACCGACTGGTTCGGGAGGCTGCTGAGAAATGCGTAGAAGCTAATGCCTGCAAGTATTCTTATTTCAAGAAAGTGCTTGGCATGGTCCAGAATAATCATTCCAGCAGCGGTATAAACGGAAAACTTCCTTCCCATACAAACATCCGTGGAAAGGAGGCATACAAATGAGTTCATCCCATGACATTACATTAACACCCCAGGAACAAGCTCTGATCATGGCGTCTGAAGAGTTTCCGCGTTCCGGAAATGGCACATATCCTGGAAGAACAGATGAAAGATCCCAATGCAGATCTGAACACGTTTATGGAACGCATGACAGCAATGGTTGATGCAGAGTGGCAGGCACGGGCAGATAAACGCTTTAATCGTCTGATGAAAGAAGCACATCTGCGATACCCGGTGGCAGATCTTGATGAAACCATTTACCGTCCAGAACGTCAGCTTGATACCCAGATAATAGAACGGTCTGAGTACCTGCCATTGGATAGAGGAAGGAAAAAATCTCATTGTAACAGGTTCTTCTGCCAGTGGAAAAACGTATCTGATCAATGCTTTTTGCATAACTGCAATGAAGCAGTCCAAGAGTGTAAAGTATATAAAAGCGAACACACTTATGAGTGAAATGGAACAGGCACGCATCAAATCCACAAATCTGGATTACCTGAATAAACTGACCAAGCTGGATCTGCTTGTGATCGATGATTTCGGTCTTATGGATCTCGACCTTGATAAATGCCGGGATCTCTTTGAAGTCCTTGACACCAGAGATGGAAGAAAATCAACTGTAGTCATCTCACAATTTCCAGTCAGCACATGGTTCGATATGTTTGCCGATAACACCTACGCCGATGCGTGTCTTACACGAATCACGGATAAGCACCATACGTATCGTCTGGAGATGAACGGTATAAATATGCGTGAAACAGAATGATGTAATCTAGCGGTACTTCGTACCGTTAAAAATGGAATAGCCGTTCCGCAGTAGCGGAACTGGCATTCCGTTTAAGCATAATTTGCATATTATCGCCCTACATCATTTACATCATATTTTACATCATTTGCCCGCAAAGTGACTCAAAGTAGAGCAGAAATATGAAGTGTGGGGATAATTGGAATATGGAGAATTTTATAGTAACAACATCAACTTGGTCGAGTATGAAAGAACCACAAAAAAGGTCCCTACAATGAAGTCACTGGACGCTGATAAGAAATCTGCGAAGTCAGAAAACAGCACTTCCACAGCAAGCACCGGAGAAAGAAGAAGTTATCGACTTCTCCAAGGTAAAGGTAGAGCCTTTATTTGAGGAATTTGTTGATTTCGATACTTTCAGCAAGTCAGATTTCAGAGCTGTAAAGGTAAAAGCTTGTGAAGCAGTTAAGAAATCCAAGAAGCTGTTACAGTTTACTCTGGATGACGAACAGGCACAGATCGTACGATTTAAGCGGTATTCACGCTTATTACGAACCAGAAGAACTGGTTGGAAAGACGCTTATCGCTATCACTAACCTGCCGCCGAGAGCCATGATGGGAATTGAATCCTGTGGAATGCTTTCTCAGTGCAATCCCATGAGGAAGAGGGCGAAGAAAAACTTCATCTTCTGATGGTTGATAACCATATTCCGGCTGGTGCAAAGCTGTACTAAAATTAAATATAAAATGTCTAAAACCATGATGTCAGACCACAGTTGACAACAATTTGACAACAAAATTTGGGAGAATGATGAATCGTTATGAAGCATGACGAATTTCAGGTGAAAGGGCACAGGTTTGAGAATGAAATCAAAATTGATTCACTGGATCAATGATTGATATGCATGACAACAAGAGCACTTCTTAGAGTTAATCTGAGAGGTGCTTTTTTTGTACTAAAAAATATATCCCGGCAGTCAACTTCTGTAAAACAGTGAATCAAATATTGGAGGAAAACATCATGGATAAAAATTATAAACCAATCACAAGTATGAAGGAAGTACCGGAGCAGCTTAGAAAATTGCGCCGACAGTATCTGCGTTATCAGCAGGCAGAGATTATTTACAGTATTTCTCATAAGAAGCTATTTGAACTTGCCAGTGATGCAGGTGCGATTTACAGAATAGATGGAACCGTATTGATCAAGCAATGCGGTGTAGTGGATCATAAAATGAGCAATGATACGTTCACGTTTCTTCTGGAAAACAGGGCGTGCTGACTTTGTGTAAGAAGTACATTTGATAAAACGTGTTACATCATGAGGATCTTATTTATAAGTTTCTGGATCTAAATAAATGGAGAGAAAAGAAAACACGTGGTGAAAAATGATGTTTCGGTGAAATACATGAAATAAAAATGAAACAAATGAAACGGGGTTGACATTTTATACATTGATTCTTATAATTTCAAATATAAAATTGGTAAAAAGATACAACAAACAATGCGAGAACAGCAAAAAAAGAATGTGAAATACGTTGAAAAAAGGAGGTGATGATATGGGGCAACAATAAGAGATGTTGCAAAAAGGGCAGGAGTATCACCAGCTACGGTTTCAAGATATTTTCATGGGAAAAATGTTGTAACAACGGAAACCTCCAAGAGAATTGAAAAAGCAGTCCGAGAACTTTCATATAAACCTGTATATAAACAAAAGAATCCCGGTGTAATTGCTGTTTTAATTCCAAATCTTAAGCTGGCATATTTCAGTGAGGTTCTAAAGAATTTCCTAGATGCGGTTCCGAAATATGGTTGCAGAATGATATTTATTCCTGTTGTGGATCAAGATGAGTCTTATAAAACAATATTTTAAAGAACTGGATATCACGGGCGTAATTTATCTGGAGGAAAATACAAATCAGGATATGCTCAATTATATAGCGGCTAAGAATATTAAAATGGTGATGTTTGGTGCAATCAGTGAGGATCAGCGCTGCAAAATGATTCATATCAATGATTTGGCAGCAGCACATGAAGGCGCAAGATATCTTCTTGAACTTAAGCATGAGAGAATCTTGATTATATCGGATTATCCTAAGAGTATCAGCTCCGGATTTCAGCGTATTGCAGGATGCAAAAGAGCTTTCGAGGAATATGGATTGGAATTCGATGCAGATCGAGTGAAATATGGTGAGTTGACATATAATAGTGGGTATCGTATAACCACGCAGGCACTTCAACAGGGAATTTCTTTTACAGCAGTATTTGCATTCAGTGATGAAGCTGCATTGGGGGTTATCAGTGCTCTGGCTGAGAGAGGGTTAAGAGTTCCGGAGGATGTTTCCGTTATGGGATTTGACGGGATTAGTTTATCTAGGCAGGTAACTCCCAAGCTAACAACTATCCGTCAGCCTATCAAAAAAATGATAGAGCAGACATTGGATACTTTTCAGAACCAGAAAAGGGAAGAAAACATAGAAATTACATTACCCTACAAACTGGAAGAAGGAGAAACCTGCATTCTCAATCAGAAAATATTAAAAGAATAGAAACAGTTAATAATGATAAAAAAGTACAAATTTGGAGGGAAAACATGAAAAAAAGAATTTGTAAAATGCTGACACTTGTAATGACTGGTTCAATGGTCTTAGGAGTAACTTCACCGGTGTATGCAGAGAAAAAAGATGATGTTACTAAAATTTCTTTTGCAATTTGGGATGAGGTTCAGAAGCCGATATTTGATGAGATTATTGAGAAATTTGAAACAGAGAATCCTGATATTGATGTAGATTTATAGTTAACTCCTTGGTCACAGTATTGGACAAAGTTGGATGCTGCAATGGGATCAAATAGTGCGGCAGATGTATTTTGGATGAATACATATCTTCCTAAATATGCAGAGGCTGGTGTTTTGGAACCGCTTGATGAATATATTGAAAAAGATGAAATTAATATGGATGATTACGTAAGTGTTTTGAAAGACTCTTATAATTATAAGGATGTTCAATACTGTATACCAAAGGGAATGGACACGGTACAGGTATTTTTCAATAAAGCTATTTTTGAAAAATATGGGGTAGAAGAGCCTCAGACCGGATGGACATGGGAGGATATGACAGATATTGCAAAACAGTTAAAGACTAAAATTACAGAAGCAGGATCTGATGAATATCCGATACTAATGGAACTGGATGCCCAGCCTTCTTTTTTCAACTTTATCAATCAATCAGGAGGCTTTGTGCTCAGTGAAGATATGAAAACAGCAGGTTTTGATCAGAAAGGAACGGTGAAAGCGTTTAGTGATATGGTATCACTTATGGATGAAGGTCTGATGCCAGGAAGCGAAGTGCTTTCGGATACAAAGGGAACAGATTTGTTTCTGTCTCAGAAGGGAGCCATTCTTTCTCAGCAAACATATTGATGAAGCGAGTTTCGCTGATCAGATAGGAACTATTGCTATGCCCGCAAAGAAAAGCAGGAAATCAGAGCGTTATTGGCGGATTGGGCTATGCAATCAATGCTAACAGTGAAAACAAGGATGCGCGTGGAAGAACTTTTAAAATATCTTTCAGGGGAAGAGGCTAATAAAATGCAGCAGAAGCGAGCGAAGGTAGATGTTCCGGCACTGATTAGTGCCCAGCAGTATTATAAAGCAGATCACATAGATGTAAGTGTAATTTTCGAAGTAGCAGAAACTGGATTTCCATTTCCAACATCTACAAGCGTTGCAGAATGGCTTCCTGCTGTAACTGAGATTTCAGCAAAGATATTTGCAAAAGAATTAACTCCGGAAGAGGGATGTTCACAGATGCAGGAAGTAACACAGAGTGCTTTGGACAGCGAATCATAAGATGGATTGGAAGTGTTGCTAATAATGAAATAGCAACACTTTTTTTTCCAACAATAGCAAAAAAGCTGTTCATGATATAAAAATAGCGAAGGCAGATTTCGAATCTATGCTTAATTGACAGGAGAGAATATTTGATGAAAAAAAATAAAGTGGATTCACTAAGGCATCGGGAAATAAGGACAGGTTATCTAATGATTGCGCCATTGATGTCAGGAGTCATCGTATTTTTTATCTGGGCATTTTTTCAGAATGTTTATTATAGTTTTACAAATAAGTCAAGCTTTGGCATTCCCAAATTTGTTGGACTTGAGAACTATGTAAAGCTTTTTCATGATGAAGCGTTTTATCAGGCATTTATTAATACGATATTATATGTAGTTATTTGTGTACCGGCAGTTGTGATTCTGGCGATTTTGCTGGCTGTATTATTGAATTCTAAGGTAAAGGGAATTGGTTTTTTCAGAGTATGCATCTTTCTTCCGGCAGTTACTTTACCGGCCGCAATTGGACTTTTGTGGAAATGGTTGATGAATTATAAATTTGGTATTTTCAATGAAATTCTTGGAAAGTTTGGAGTGAATCCAATTGCATGGCTTTCTGATCCTAGAATAGTGTTGTTTTCTATTTCTATTGTATTTATCTGGGCAAGTGTTGCATATCAAGTAATTGTATTGTTAGCCGGATTACAGGGGATTCCGGTGTGTTACAAGGAGGCTGCTGAAATTGATGGAGCGAATGGGATTCAGCGTTTTTTTAAGATTACATTACCGCTGTTATCGCCATCTATATTTTTTGTATGTGTAACAACTGTTATTAATGTATTCCAGATTTTTGATTTTATTTATCTGATGATTCCACAGGGAAGCAGTGGAACTGCAGCATCCAGATCGCTGGTTACATATTTTTTTGAACAATCTTTTGTAAAATTTCATAAGGGATATGGTGCAGCAATCAGTCTGGTGCTGTTTTTTCTGATTTTAGTGATTACAGCAATTCAGATGATCTGTCAGAAGAAATTGGTATTTTATGATGATTAATGAGGATCAGGACGTAGAAAGGAGATTATATAATGAAAAAAAGAAAGTGGCAGGTATATCTGTTACTTGTTCTATGTGCTGCTGTGACAGTATGTCCATTTATATGGATGATTTTGACATCTTTCAAATCCTATGAAGAAAGTATTCAGATACCACCAACAATTTTTCCGAAAATTTTTACAGTGGAAAGCTACCAGGAGATTGTAGCCAAGTTTCCGTTTCTTAGTTTTTACATCAATACATTTTTGGTCTTGATTTTTACAATTGTGATTGAGTTACTGATATGTTCTATGGCTGCATATGCGTTTGCCAGATTGAATTTTCCGGGAAGGGATGTAATTTTTATCGTCCTTTTGGCATTACTGATGGTTCCAGGACAGATTTTCCTAGTTCCCAATTATGAGATCATGGTAAAGCTACATTTGGCAGATACGGTAACAGCATTATGGATTCCTAAAATATTCAGTGCTTTTGGTACATTTATGTTATGTGAATTTTTTAAAGGACTTCCGAAGAGTTTAGATGAAGCAGCTATGTTAGATGGATGTGGATTTTTTCAGATTTATTATAAGATTTTATTGCCGTTATTAAAACCTGCATTGTCTTCTTTAGCAATTTTGACAGCAATATCTACATTTAAAGATTTGATGTGGCCGTTAATTGTAAATAATTCTATGGAGAAAATGACATTATCTGCTGGTCTTGCAATGCTTATCGGAGAGCATACAACCTATTATCCGCAGGTCATGGCGGGAGGCATTATTGCGATTCTTCCGATGATAGTACTATTTTTCTTTTTCCAGAAACAGTTCGTAGAAGGAATTGCAACCACAGGAGTAAAACAGTAGTAGGGGGAATAGATTATGGTTGATATTTTAGCAGTTTGTGCACATCCAGATGATTTGGAAGTCTGTGCTGCAGGAATGTTTGCAAAAGCAAAAAAAGAAGGATTAAAAACAGGGCTTGTAATTTTTACCAGAGGGGAAGCGGGAGGTTATGCGGAGCAGAGGGAAAGAGAAGCAGAGGCAAAAAAAGCCGCAGAAATTTTAAAGCTAGATTATTTTGAAATGCTAAATTTTCCGGATGCAGGCGTCTATTTCTGTAAGGAAGCAGTGGATGCTTTGATTCCACATTTGCGAAAGTGTTCTCCAAAATTTGTTTTAACACTTTTGGAGGATGATTATCATCCGGATCATACAGCTGTATCAAGAATTACAAGGGCGGCTTGTTTTACGGCTGGATTGAAAAAGTATTCAGATGATGATACTGACTGGCATTATGATGCGCTGATCTATTTTGGCGCAGATAATAGAAGCAATCGTCGCAGACCAGATATCTACGTAGACATTTCAGACGTAATAGAAATAAAGAAAAATGCTTGCCTGGCACATACATCTCAGAATATTCTTCCATATGCAATGAGTTTATCAGAGGAATATGGTAGAGATGCAAAAACAGAGTTTGCTGAGGGAATTTATTTAGGACATAGCATCACCATTGATAGTATTGCAGATCTTTTGAGAGACTGCAAAAAGATGTAAATAAGATTTTGGGGGAGGGATTAAGAGTGAAAGTTGATTTTTACCAAAAAGCCAAAGAGGCGGAGGAAGAAATTAAAAGATATTATATCCATCTCCATAAGCACCCGGAGTTGTCCGGGCAGGAATATCAGACACAGGAATGGATTCTTAGTCAATTGAAACAATGGGGAGTGGAATGCAGGACATGTGCTGATACGGGTGTATATGCAATAATTCGAAGCGAAAAACCTGGTTATACGATTGCTTTTCGTGCAGATATGGACGCACTTCCAATTCAAGAACAGACAGGACTTTCATGGAGCTCGGAAGAAAATGGTGTTATGCATGCGTGTGGACATGATGCGCATATGACAGTGCTGCTTGGCTGTATTCGGATTTTACATGAAAATCGGGAGCAGCTATATGGAAATATAGTATTTTTATTCCAGCCGTCTGAGGAACATCAGGGTGGTGCTGCCCGTATGATTGTAGATGGAGCAATGAAAACTCCGAAGCCGGATTTGATAGTTGCTTTTCATGTATGGCCACAAAGAGCAGGTACTATTACCTGCATGTCAGGACCTGTAATGGCACAACCGGATGCGTTTTCTATTGAACTAATAGGGAAAGGTGGACATGGAGCAACACCTCACATTTGTAGGAATCCGATTCCAGCAATGGCGGCGTTGATCAATGCAATCGGAAATATTACAGCAAATGATATATCAGCGAGGAAACAGCAGTTGTAAACATTTGCCGGATTCGATGTGGCGAAAAATATAATATTATTGCAGAAAAAGGATATCTGGAAGGAACAATTCGAACTTATGATACAAAAGTGCGGGAAGAGATTATTCGACGCCTGAAAAAACTGACCACATCTATTGCAGATGCCTGGGAAATAGAGGGATCCTATTATATGGATTCAGGATATCCGGCAACGATCAATAATAAAACGGCAGCTTGCTGGGCAGCTGAGATTTTGAAAAAGGAGATTCCGGAAGTGGAGATTTTAACAGAAGGAGAACCATCTATGCTAGGAGAAGATTTTTCATGTTATGGAACAGTATGTCCATCTCTGTTTCTGAGACTAGGCTGTTGGAAAGAGGATGAAAAACGGCATTTTCCACTACATAGTAGTTGTTTTGAGATTGAAGAATCAATATTGTTGGATGGAATTGCAGCCTTTTGTATTCTGGCATCTGCATTTTCGGAAAAGGGGTTTGAGAGGATAAATGAAAAATACTGAAAGGATGTATAGGGGTAGCAGCAAAAATTGTCAAAAAACGTTTGAAGATTTAAAGGATGGTAGAGAGAGAATAGAAAAAATCTGTCGAGAGTTGTTAAAAAATGAAATTATCGTAGCCCTTGGATGTACAGAACCGGGAACGATTGCTTATGCAGCGGCGTGTGCGAAGGAGATTTTAGGTGCGATTCCGAATCATATGGAGATTTATGTGAGTGGTAATATTTTGAAAAATGTGAAAAGTGTAGTTATTCCAAACACTCAAAATCTTAAAGGGATAGCGGAAGCTGCTTTTTGCGGAATTGTAGGAGGCAATCCGAAACGAAAGTTGGAAGTTTTGAATACTTTGACTATGGCAGACGTTGAAATGGTACGAAAGCTTGTAGCGGAAGAAAATATGTACGATGTGCATCTTTCGAGAGTACAAGAGCCCCTATATGTACGAGTTGAATTGATTAGAGGAGAGCATACCTCTCTGGTGGAAATTCAGAAAAATCATCTTAATATAACAAAGGTACAAAAAGATGGGAAAGATATTACAAGGCAATATCAATACAGAGAATGTGTTGGAGAGGTTAATGGCAGTGAATATAAGCTGAAATTGAAAGATATTTACAATTTTGCATATGAAACAGAAATTGGCGATTTGGAGAATCTCATGAAATTGCAGATCACCCACAATGGGAGAATAGCAGAAGAAGGAATGAAAAATGATTATGGAGCGAAGGTAGGGAAGAATTACCTGAAATTGCATGAGAAAGAAAAAACAGCCGTATTAGCGGCATACGCAGCAGCAGGAAGTGATGCCAGAATGGGAGGAAGTATTCTTCCGGTAGTTGCTAACAGCGGCAGTGGAAATCAGGGAATTACTATTGCGGTGCCTATAGCTATTTATGCCCAGAAAGAAAATAAAAGTAACGAGATGCTGTATAGAGCATTGATATTTGCAAATTTGGTTTCAATTTATATTAAAAGAGGTATAGGAAAGTTGTCGGCATATTGTGGTGCAGTTAATGCGGGATGTGCTGCGGTTTGTGGAATTGCATATTTGGATCAACAGCCATTATCAGTAATTGAAGACATTATCACAAATACATTGGCAACGATATCAGGAATGTTATGTGACGGAGCAAAGCCATCTTGTGCTGCAAAAATAGCTATGTCAATTGAGACAGGTCTTTTATCCTATGAAATGGCAAAAAATCAATGCCGTTTTATAAGTGGGGAAGGAATTGTTGGAAAAAATGCGGATAAAACTATTGAATCTGTTGGCATAATTGGGAAAGATGGCATGAAAGAGATGGATAGTAAAATTCTGGAAATTATGATGGGAAATTAAAGGAGATGATGTTATGAAATTAACAGTTATTGGTGGATGTGGTTCACGAAGCTTGATGTTGGCAAAATGTTTGGCACAGCATGCGGAAGACCTTGACATTACAGATGTTGTATTTATGGATATAGATAAAGAAAGAGTCCGGGTGTTTGGCTCTATGGTGAGAGAGGTATTTTCCAGAATTGCACCTTATGTTCAGTATCTCTGTACAACAAATGAGAAAGAGGCTGTAATGGAGGCAGATTTTGTTTATTACAACTATTCGTGCGGGAAAAGAAGAAAGCCGTATTATTGATGAACGGGTAGCACTAAAGAATGGGGTAATAGGGCAGGAAACGACAGGCGTTGGTGGCTTTGCTATGGCACTTCGTTCTATTCCAACATTAATTTATTATTGTAGGTTGATTGGTGAGTATTCTAATCCAAACGTTATGGTATTTAATTTTACAAATCCAGCTGGTCTTGTAACGCAGGCATTAAGAAATCAGGGATATTCGTTTGTGTATGGTATTTGTGATGCACCGTCTGGATTTTTAAGACAGGTAGCAGCTTTGTATGACTTGGAATATTCTGATTTAAAGGTGCAGCTTATAGGATTGAACCATTTATCTTATTTTACCAGTGTAAAGAAGGATGGACAGGAAATACTTTCGGAAATTTTGAAAGATTCACGGCTTTATGAACATACAGATATGCGTTATTTTGAGCCAAAGCTTGCACAACATATTGGTTGTATGCTGAATGAATATCTGTATTATTTTTATTATAGAGAGGAAGCTCTTCGGAATATTCAGAAAATAGGGGAAACACGAGGAGAAAGAATTAAGAAAATCAATGATCATATGTTGAAGGAACTTGGACAGTATGATGCAGCAAGAGATTTTGATAAAATGTTAGAAATCTACAGTGAACATATTTATATGAGAGAAAGTAATTATATGCAGGGGGAAACTTCTGTGGCAAGAGATGAGGCTTGCATTCCACGATTTGAACTTTATACAAAAGATGAAGGTGGATATGCAGGGGTTGCACTGGCATTTATGAAAGCAAAGATTACTGGTACAAAAGGAGAGATGATTTTGTGCGTCCCCAATCATGGAACTGTGGATTGGTTAGAAGATTCAGATATAATAGAGGTATCCTGTAATATTTCAAAGAATGGGGCCACACCAAAGAAAGGTCTATATGAATTACCAGAATGTGCAAAACAGCTGATTCGTACTGTGAAATGTTATGAGAGACTGGCTGCAGAGGCGATTGTGGAACGGAATACAGAAAAGGCTATTGACGCATTGATGATAAATCCACTGGTAAACTCATATTCTTTGGCAGTAAAACTGTTAGGGGAATATCTGGAGGTCTATAAGGAGTATACAGGAGGATGGACATTATGAATAGCGTAGGTGGATTTGGAATTGCCAATGTGGATATCATTTTTGGAAATGCTGACAGAATTCCAAAGCTTGGAGAAGAGATTTATACGCCAAGCTGCTTTAAGCAACTTGGCGGAGGTGTAGTTGCAACACTGATTCAGCTTTCAAGGTTGGGTGTTCCGGTGAAACTTGCAACTTATATAGGAAATGGTTCTCTTAGTAAATATCTTGTAAAAAAATTGGAAAAGGAAAAAATAGAGTACATTAACATGTTATCAACGGATGAAGAAGATCCAGTTACTCTCAGTTGTATTGTTTCCTGTGAACAGGACAGAGGTATTGTTTCCTATAAACCTAAAGAAGAAGCGTTTAGGGTGGACAGTAAAAAAATTTATGAATTTTATAAGGATTGTAAAATTGCTTTTCTTTCTCTTGAACAGAAAGAGTTTTGTAAATCTTTGAAAGAAGCAGGATGTATTATCGTGTTGGATTCTGCATGGAATGATATGTTAAGTTTGGAATGGTATTATGATTTTTTCCGTATGTGGATTATTTTATTCCGAATTCCATGGAGGCGATAAAAATAACAGGCGAAGAAAATCCGGAAAAGGCATTGGAAAAATTGGGTCAGTATTTAAAATATCCAATTGTAAAAAATGGAAATAAAGGATGTCTTTATAAAGAGGATGGAGAGATTCATACTGTTGAACCGCTTCCAGTAAAACATGTAGATTCAACGGGTGCAGGTGATGCATTTGCAGCTGGATTTATGTATGGATTATATTATGGTTATAGTTTGGATGATTGTATACGGTTTGGAAATATTACCGGCGGGTATGCGGTAACAAAAATGGGATGTTTAACTGCAGAAATAGATGAACAGAAACTTTTAAATTATTTTCATAATATTTATAGGAGATAATGGAGAGAAGAATTTTTAAATAAATGTTTACACAAAGCGAGGAGATATTTTTCCTTCATATAGAATGATGAAATATAAGAGTCCTATATTTTCTGAGTGACATATAACAGGGAAAGCTAAAAAGCAATTTCGAAGAGCAATAAATAGAGGAAAAATTTAAAAATGGCCGGATCAGAAAGAGGAATTTATCCTAGATGGGGGGCGACTGCCAGTTCCTGGAACCGGTGCTGCATCACGGAGAAAGACAGAAACACCATCTTCAGGTGGAAATCCTTCCGGATTCTCCTGAAGGGAGTACGCCTTTTTATCTGATGTCGTTTATTATTGCTTGACGCAAAAAACCAGATGCCGTATACTGTAACTGTTCATCGGAGGGTTGATTGTTCGACGGAAACAATGGCTGGATAAGATGACAGGCTGAGATGCCTGTTGCTTATCCGTTACTGTTCAGGGGTATGTATAAGTCGTTGTTAAAAATGACGAAATTTATTTTTTTATTTTGTAGATAATCATTTTCAGCAGGAAAAACTGTGTTTATAGTTTTTTCTGCTGCTCTTTTTATGAACAGTTATACACCGGGTTCTGCTTTTAAGTCCTCTTTTTTTTAAGTCTCAAGATTTACATTAATACTTTTTTATCATAAAACAAATAGTTTATCCACAGTCAGAATGACGAAAGAGTGTTTTCTGGTAATTCGCTTTTTTCCTACGTTTTTGTTATACTCTTTTTAACAAAAAACACGAGAGGTTTCTTCATGGACATTGATTTAAAAGAAGAGCTTAAGAAACGCGATGAACTTCTTGCTGGTTATCTCAAACAGATTGAGATCCAGGAGGAATTTATCCAGAAACAAAAAGAATTGATCGAATATCTGGAAGATCATATTTCTAAGATCACAGACATAATCAGTGGCGTTTGATTATAACTGTGCTGGAGGGAAATATATGCCTGATGCTTATGATCACATCACACTCATGTGCCGGCTGAAAGCCACACAGGCCAGAAATAAAGAACTGGAATCCGGCAAAGATATATCCAGCTGAAAGAACTCCATCAAAAGGAGTACAGACTTTATGAACATAAGATCCGGAAGCTGGAATCTGCGATAGCAAATGCACATAAAGAGGCAATCTGTGTACGTAACTACTGGTTTCAGGTTCTGGAAGACATGCTTTTGGAGTTTGAGTCTATGCAGAAAAAGGCAGCCCAGGAACTTCAGGAGATGGAGAAGCGGGCCCTTCTTGCTGAAAAACAAAGAGATGATGCCCTGGATAAGGTAAAAGAACTCCGGCTTCAGTTTTACGAAACAGCTGCCAGACTGGAAGAAGAACAGGGAAAGAATCTGAAACTCCGTGCACAGATAAACCGGGATTATGAAAACTCATCGATTCCTTCCTCAAAAATCATTAAGCGTAAAAAGATCACAAACAGCAGGAAAAAATCAGGCAGAAAGCCAGGCGGCCAACCCGGTCATAAAGGACACAGCCGAAAGAAACAGGAGCCTACACATCCTATAATATCTTCCTCCACCAGAAGAGGTGAGTGAAGACTGTGCTTTTAAAAAGACTGGAAAAACGATCATAAAACAGCTGGTAAGCATCCGTATGATACTGGATATGACGGAATATCATGCAGATTTTATTATAACAATAAAACGGGCGAACGTGTACATGCTGCATTTCCTGGTGTTGTTGATGATGTAAACTACGATGGCAGCATTCGGGCATTTTTGTTTCTCCTGAACAATGACTGTTGTACTTCTATTGATAAGAGCAGAAAGTTCCTGTCAGATCTGACAGGTGGAAAATTAAACATTTCTAAAGGAATGGTAAGTAAACTCAGCAAAGAGTTTGCTTTAAAAACTGAGCCTGAGCGCAGGTCTGCTTATGCAGATATGCTGCTTTCTCCAGTCATGCATACAGATTGTACAAATGCCAGAGAGAACGGAAAGAGCTGTTATGTATATGTCTGTGCAACACCTGACGGAAAAGCTCTTTATTTTGCACGCAGAAAAAAGGGGCACGAAGGTGTAAAAGGAACTGTTACTGAGGATTATCAGGGAATCCTTGTCCATGATCATGATATCACCTTCTACAACTATGGGGAAGATCATCAGGAATGTCTTGCACATGTGCTGAGATACCTGAAATCCAGCATCGAAAATGAACCAGATCGAACCTGGAACAAAAAGATGCATTCATTGATACAGGAAATGATCCACTTCCGAAATAAGTCCCAGGTGCCATACACCCCGGAGACAGAAAAATCTTCCGAGTTTGAAAAACAATACCTGAAGATACTGGAAACTGCCCGAAAGGAATACGAGGACATTCCAGTAAACACTTATTATAGAGAAGGGTATAATTTATTCCTGAGAATGGAGAAATACATACGGAATCATCTGCTGTTTTTGCATGATTTCCGGATACCTGCTACTAATAACGAAGCGGAAAGGCTTCTGAGGAATTATAAGCGGAAACAGGCGCAGGCTGTGACATTTAGGAGTTTCGAGAGTATCGATTATCTCTGTCAATGCATGAGCATGCTTATTTTGATGCGGCTGGAAGAACCAGAGAATATATTTGATAGAGTGTCCAAGATATTTGGATAAAGAAAACCGATGGCTTTGACTGTTATCAGTCTACACCATCGGTTTTCTTAAGTCCAGCTAACCTCTGAACAGTAACTAAAATTTT
>NZ_NALB01000005.1:0-15000 GCF_008680535.1 Blautia sp. LMAG:36
GGGAGGAAGCTTTGAAGAGGAGTTTACCTGCAAAACGAACCGTCTGTCCGGTGTGGAGCTTTTTCTTTCTACAGAGAGTGCATCGGTTGCTGGAACGTTTCAGATAACGCTGTACCAGAATGAAAGGGAGATCCAGAGCTGGCAGGCCAGCAGACTGACCATATCGTCGGGGGATACCACGTATTTCCGGCTTGACCAGAAGCTTACGGAATGTAAGGGGCAGAAATTCCGGATCGTTTTAGATGGCGCAAAAGGGGATACCGGAGTGGCTGCAGGGTTGGTGAGCCAGAAGGATGATACACAGACACTTGCCTATCGGATCATTTCCAGGCCATTTCCAAAATCACTGGTGTTTCTGGTGATTGGAGCGGCGGCAGCTGTGATGCTGGTGATCTTTGCATTTCTGAAACGCAGACAGCTCCGGGCAGAAGTGGTGTTTGCCGTTGTTTATATTTTTATGAGTATCTGTACGCTGGCGGCGGTTCCGGCCTTTAATTCGCCGGATGAGTACAGCCATTATCTGAGAAGCTATGAGGTTTCCAGAGGATATCTGACGTCGGAAGGCAACGGAGGAAACGACTTATTCTCATATGGAAGGACGTTTAACAGTGGTCTGGTTCCGGAATTTTCCGCCAAGGATCATGTATCATTATGGGATATCGGAGAGAATGCAGATCAGCGTATCGACCGGGAAAAAACACAGTTTTACGGATTTGGAAATACAGCCTTGTATGCACCTACTTCGTATCTTCCCCAGGCAGTAGGGATCCGCATTGCAGATCTGTTTACGGACCGGCCGATGGTTCTTGCCTATGCGGGAAGGATCGCCAATATGCTTATGTTTGGACTGTTCTTTTTCTTTGCCATTCGTCTGACGCCTGTTGGGAAAAATTTCCTCGTACTTCTGGGGCTGGTACCTGTGAATATCCAGTCAGCAAATTCCATGTCAGCAGATGCCCTGGCCCTGGCTCTGACGGTTGCTCTGGCTGCCTTTGTACTGGCTATGCGATATAAACAAAAAGAAGTGATGAGTAGAAGACAGCTGATATGGATGTACGTGCTGACCGGATTCCTGTGTCTTTGCAAAGTGGTTTACATGCCGTTTTGCCTGCTCCTGTTCCTGATCCCGAAAGAACGGTTTAAAAGCAGAAAAAATTACTGGTTTCATGTGGTCTGTGCAGGAACTGTGATCTTGATCTTAAGTTTCGGCTGGCTGGTCATTGCATCCCGATATCTCTGTGAGTCACAGCCAGGTGTGGATACAGCTGCACAGCTTGTGGGGATCCTGAAGGATCCGGCTGCCTTTGTCCTGACTTTTGTGCGGAGCCTGGATAATTTTGGTGTGACCTATCTTACAGAAATGATAGGAAGTAATCTTGGATGGCTGAACATTCCTGTCTGTGCCCTGCTGGCAATGGGATATCTTTTGATCTTGGTCCTTCAGGTTTCCGGGAATGATGATATATCGGGAATCCGTCTGGAGCTTCCGGCAAAGGGCATTCTGGGAGGAGTCAGTCTCCTGGTATTTGCGCTGATCTTTGTAACGTTATACGGACAGTGGACAGCCTATGGCTACGATAAGATCTTGGGCGTGCAGGGACGGTATTTTCTGCCGCTTCTTTTTCCACTGATTCTTGCGCTGAAGCCCAAACGGTTTGCCGAAGGAGCCGGGGAAACACCATGGGGACTGTTTCTGGGAGCCTGGAGTATCGATCTGTGTGTTTATGCGACACTTTTCGTGCAGGCCCTGTGCCGTTTTGCATAAGGCGTCGGATTTGGTCGAGCAAAAATCCTTGACTGACTGAAAACAAAATATTATAATCAAATCTGTAAATAACAGAGGAAAAAACTGTTCTGAAAAAGGATAAACAGGCAGATAGAAGTACGATTTCCGGAAAGTGGGTGTACAACATTGGACGGAGATAGAGACGCTATCTGCCTTTTTTTCTGAAATGAAATATGACATGAGTGTGGATAACTCTGCGATTTTATGTGGAATACATGTGGATAAGGTGTGGATAAAACACAAATACCGCCGTTGAAGCGTTAAATACGGGAAAAAGCTTGACATATTCAATATTATTAAATATAATTTTCCCATACATTACAAAAATGTTACAAACATGTAAAGGAAATCGTAATGATCCGTATTTATCCGGGAAGCGATGATAATGGGGGCTGTGATATCGCATCGGAGGATTATGGGCTGTTACAGAAAATGAAACGCAAGGAATGAGATTATGAAAGTTGAGAAAGATTTACGTGAGACTGACGGAGTGCAGGATGAACGTAGAAATGGAAAAACCGGAGGAAATTCCGCGCGCAGTTTTGCAGTGCTGACATTATGTGCAGTTTTGGCGATGGTTATTTCTCTGGGGACAAGGACATTTGCAGAAAGTGAGGGAGGCAGGGTTTATGCAGCTTCAGATGGAGGAGAGGGCTCTCCCTATGAAGAGGTTGCTGTTCCTACCGGGATCGCAGGTGTGGTTTCAGGAGTTACGGATACACCATTATCCGGAAGCACGGTTACAAGGATCGGAAGCTCCTGTGAGCAGGTGATCGTAGGCCAGAGAGTACAGAAAGTAACCAATACTGCTGCAGATCTTAATGTAAGCTCCTCTATGGAAAACAAAGTAAATGAACTTGATGCAAGGTCGATCACACTGGCAGAAAATCCCACACTGATGTCAGATGAAGACTATGATACACTTCTGAGGATCGTGGAGGCAGAAGCAGGAAGTGAAGATATCAAGGGCCGTGTTCTGGTGGCCAACGTCATCATGAACCGTGTAAAAAGCGAAGATTTTCCGAATACGGTGACAGAGGTTGTCTGGGATAACAGTGACGGCGTTCCGCAGTTTTCACCGACCTATGATGGCAGGATCAATGAAGTTGCAGTTTCCGATGAAACAAGGGAAGCGGTCAAGCAGGCGCTGAAGGGTACTGATTATTCTGAAGGTGCACTGTTCTTTATCCAGAAATCTGCAGCAGAGGAACATAATGTGAAATGGTTTGAAAAGGACCTGAAGAGGCTCTTTAAATACGGGGTCCATGAATTTTATACATATAAATAGGAAGAACTGATGCAGTACAGAAGGAACCAACCGCCGGCAGAAACAGACCGGCGGTTTCTTTTTATCCGAAAGCTGTGAATATCTGTCTGATCACAGGGTGGGATTGGGCAAGACAGATTCTTTTTTAAAAGTGGTGGCATTTTCCATAATTCCATGCTATAATGTGATAACGTTGAAAAGAAAACGAATATCTTACAATAGAAAGGCGGAACACCAATGCAGGTATTGTACAAGAGCACCAGAGGAAAAGAGCAGGCAGTTACAGCGTCTATGGCCATACTTAAGGGCCTTTCTGAGGACGGCGGACTGTTCGTGCCTGAAAGCATTCCACAGCTGGATGTACCAATGGACAAGCTGGCACAGATGACCTACCAGGAGACAGCATATGAGGTAATGAGCCGTTTCCTTACAGATTTTACCGAGGATGAGCTTAAGAACTGTATCAACAAAGCATACGACAGCAAATTTGATACAGAAAAGATCGCGCCTCTTCATGAAGCGGATGGGGCATATTTCCTGGAACTGTTCCATGGCGCGACCATTGCATTTAAGGATATGGCACTTTCCATTCTTCCGCATCTGATGACAACTGCAGCGAAGAAGAATAATGTTAAGAATGAGATCGTGATCCTTACCGCAACATCAGGAGATACCGGTAAAGCTGCCATGGCAGGCTTTGCAGATGTGCCGGGAACGAAGATCATTGTATTTTATCCGAAGCATGGTGTCAGCCCGATCCAGGAGAAACAGATGGTAACTCAGAAGGGTGCCAACACTTATGTGGTAGGTATTACCGGTAACTTTGATGATGCCCAGACTGCAGTTAAGAAGATGTTCAATGATCATGAGCTGGCAGCAGAGCTGGATCAGGCAGGCTTCCAGTTTTCTTCTGCAAACTCTATCAACATCGGTCGTCTTGTTCCTCAGATCGTATATTATGTATATGCCTACGCATCACTGGTACGCGATGGCAGGATCAAAGACGGACAGGAGATCAATGTGGTAGTTCCTACCGGAAACTTCGGAAATATCCTTGCTGCATACTATGCGAAACAGATGGGACTTCCGATCCACAAGCTGATCTGTGCATCGAATGAGAACCGTGTTCTTTATGATTTCTTCCGCACAGGAACCTATGACAGAAAGAGAGATTTCATCCTTACGACATCTCCTTCCATGGATATCCTGATCTCCAGCAATCTGGAAAGACTGATCTATCGTCTTACCGGAGAAAATGCTGAAAAATGTGCAGAGCTTATGAAATCCTTAAGTGAGGGCGGCGAATATACCATTACTGACGAGATGAAAGCACAGCTTGTTGATTTTTATGGTAATTTCTGCAGTGAAGATGAGACTGCACAGGCCATCAGTGATATCTACAAAAACAGCAATTATGTGATTGATACGCATACTGCAGTTGCAGCCGGCGTATATAAGAAGTATGTAAGTGAGACAGCGGATCATCTTCCGACAGTGATCGCCTCTACTGCAAGTCCGTATAAATTCACAAGAAGTGTTATGGAAGCACTTGGTGAGGAGCATAAAGATCTGGATGATTTTGGCCTTGTAGACGCATTAAGTGCGCTTTCCGGAGTACCTGTTCCACGTGCAGTTGAAGAAATCCGTACTGCCCCGGTTCTTCATGACAGGGTGGTAGATGCAGTGGATATGCCGGCAGCAGTAAAGGATATCCTTAAGATCAAATAATAATTGATAATAAAATCAGTAAGAAAATGTATTTTCTGTTGAAAAAGCACAAATACTGGTTTATAATAAAAACAACGAAAACCGAATCCTGGAATGTTCGATCCCCCTTTTCTTTTTGAACCTACATTGACATTTTGGGAATCCAAAATCGCAGGTTGGATGTCAGACCTCACGTCGTGGTAGGCAGAAGACACTGTTGAGGATACCCACCTAGCATCTGCTAGGCGTCAAAAATAAGGGAACGGCATCCCGGGATTAATCGGTTAAAGACATAGAGCCGGTTAGTGGCTCTTTTTTCATATATGGGAGGAATTAAAACATGAGTGTTTCTGAAAGGAAATTTGGGGTACTTCCTACAGGAGAAGAAGTAAAAATCTATCATCTTGAGAATAAAAAAGGTGCCTATGCGGAAGTGCTTCAGTATGGTGCGATCCTGGTGAAGATATGTGTTCCGGATAAGAACGGAGATCTGAAGGATGTGGTCCTTGGATATGACGATATCCGAGGATATGAGATTAATGGATGCTTTTTCGGTGCGATCATTGGAAGAAGTGGAAACCGTATCGAGAATTCCAGATTTTTTATTGATAATAAAGAAGTGGTTCTTGCAGAGAATGAGAATCATAACAATCTTCACAGCGGTCCGGATGGCTTTGAGAAAAAGCTGTGGGAAGTAAAAGAAATTTCCCAGGAGAAGAATAGCGTGGATTTCTTCCGCATCAGTCCGGATGGAGAGAACGGATTTCCGGGAGAATTTTCCATTGTTGTGAAATATGAATTCACAGAGGAAAACGAACTGAAGATTTTTTACAGAGGACGCTCTGATGCAGCTACCGTTGCCAATATGACCAACCATTCTTATTTTAATCTGAACGGAGAAGGCAGCGGAGATGTGCTTGACCAGGAAGTATGTATTCATGCGAAGTATTTTACTCCGGTAAAAGACAGCCAGTCCATTCCTACCGGTGAATATGCACCGGTGGCGGGAACGCCGATGGATTTTAATGTTTCCAAACCGATCGGCAGAGACATTGAGGCGGATTTTGAACAGCTGAAGTTCACAGGTGGTTATGACCATAACTATGTAACCGATAATTATGCAAAGGGCAATGTCCGTTCGATCGCTACTGCATACTGTAAGGAATCCGGTATCGGTATGGAGGTTTCCTCCGACTGCCCATGTGTGCAGTTCTATGCAGGCAATTTTGTTAAGGATGAGAAGGGAAAGAACGGTCATGTTTATCATGAACGTTATGGATTCTGCCTGGAGACACAGGTGGAGCCAAATGCAGTCAATGTAGAGGATTTCCATTCTCCGATCCTGCTTCCCGGTGAAGAGTACAGCTCTGAAACGGTTTACCGTTTCTTTGTGAAATAACAGACAAACAGAAATAAAAGAGGTGCGAGAAGGCAATGCAGATACGTGTGGCAGAAGAGAAGGATGCAGCAACACTTTTGGAAATTTATTCCTACTACGTAGAAAAAACTGCGATCACATTTGAATACGAAACACCTTCCATAGAAGAGTTTACGCAGCGAATCCATGATATAAAGGTGAAATATCCGTATATTGTGGCAGAAGAGAAGGGAGAGATTCTGGGATATGCCTATGGTTCGGCGTTTCACCCGAGGGCTGCTTATGGCTGGTGTGCGGAGATGTCTGTTTATGTGAGACATGACCGGCGGGGCAGCGGTGCAGGAGGCAGACTCTATCGAGCCTTGGAGAGTCTTCTTGCAGAGATGGGAATTCTGAACCTGAACGCCTGCATTGCAGTTGCACCAAAAGATGATGAATACCTGACCAGTGCCAGTGTGGATTTTCATAAGCATTTCGGCTATAAGCGTGTGGGAGAGTTCCACAGATGCGGCTATAAGTTTAACCGCTGGTATAATATGGTATGGATGGAAAAGATGATAGGTGAACATAAGAGCCTGCAGCCGGAAGTAAAGCTTTTTCCGGAAATCCAGGATAAGATCGGATTTGAACGTTTTTCCTGGTGAAAAAAGAAACCTGAGGGAGGTCAGCATGGACGAGGAAAAGAAAAATATAATCCAGCTCATGCTGGGATTTGTGCGCAGGGCAAACGGAGATCATGTCAGTGCATATGCGGCCCAGGCAGCGTATTTTCTGATCATGTCTTTTATCCCGTTTATACTGTTTCTTACAACGCTGATCCGTTATACACCGTTAAGCTATAATGTTGTCAGGGATGCCATCATCGGGTTTGTGCCCGGAAATCTGCAGACCTTTGTGCTGAGCATTGTGGTAGAAGTATACAAAAGAAGTACAGCCATCGTGCCGTTGTCTGCGCTGATGGCGCTTTGGGCGTCCGGAAAGGGAATGCAGGCGATCACCAATGGCTTAAATACCATTTATCATGTAAAGGAAACCCGAAACTGGCTGATGACCCGAATCTATTCGGTTTTTTATATGCTGTTGTTTGTGCTGGCGATCATTGTCACTCTTCTGGTCCTGGTTCTTGGTAATCGAATCCAAGTAGCTGCACAGAGAACCATTCCGATTCTCGGGAGGCTGCTGGCCAAGGTTATAGGGGCCAGGACATTGCTTGTATTTGCCGTGCTGTTTGCAGTGTTTCTGGTCCTTTATAAAGTGCTTCCAAACCGAAAGGCAACCTTTAAAAGCCAGCTTCCGGGTGCATTTATGATCGCAGTGGCATGGATGATATTTTCCTATGGATTTTCTCTGTATTTTGAATTTTTTCCGAATTTTGGAAATATGTACGGAAGTCTGACTGCGCTGATCATGGTAATGCTGTGGCTGTATGTGTGTATGAACCTGCTTCTTTACGGGGCGGAGATCAATGCCTACTTCGAAAATGAATTCCGAAAGGCCCAGAGATCTGTAAAAACACTTCTTTCCAAGAAAGAAAATGAAAAAAACAGTTCCAAAGAATCCTGACTTTGCGCTTGACAGAAGGCAGACCTTGTGGCATAGTATTAAAAGACAGAAAAGCTGTGAAGGTGTTTATAGAGGATCATTTTCTCACAGAGAAGGGAAGTCACCGGCTGTAAGCTTCCCCGGGTTCAGATGGTTCTTGAATTTCCCACCGGAGCTTCCTCTCTGAAGTAACAGTAGGAGATGACGTAAGCTGCGCGTTAAGCAGACAAGAGGTGCCCGTGATCTTTTCATGGGAAACTGGGTGGTACCGCGGATATTCCGTCCCTTTTATAAGGGACGGTTTTTTTATTGCCCATATCTGGATCTTCGGGGTGGGCGGCGGATCATTTGATCATTTTAATTAAAGGAGAAATAGACCATGGATATGAAAGAAAGACTTCAGGAACTGGCTGAAAATGCCAGAAAACGGATCGAGGAATCCGAGGGCCTGGATAAGCTGAATGATGTGCGTGTTGCATATCTTGGAAAAAAAGGTGAGCTTACTGCAATCTTAAAAGGTATGAAGGATGTTGCTCCGGAAGAACGTCCGAAGGTTGGACAACTTGTCAATGAGACAAGAGCTAAGATCGAAGAACTTCTGGAAGCCTCCAAAAAGGATTTCGAGGAGAAGGTCCGTGAGGAAAAAATGAAGGCAGAAGTGATCGATGTAACACTTCCTGCAAAGAAAGCGAAGATCGGTCATCGCCATCCGAATACTATCGCTCTGGAAGAAGTTGAGCGTATTTTCATCGGAATGGGCTATGAGGTTGTGGAAGGTCCGGAGGTTGAGTATGCGGACTACAACTTTACAAAGCTGAATATTCCGGAGGATCATCCGGCAAGAGATGAGCAGGATACATTCTTTATCAATGATTCCATTCTGCTCCGTTCCCAGACATCACCGGTGCAGGCACGTGAGATGGAAAAAGGCAAGCTTCCGATCCGTATGATCGCACCTGGCCGTGTATTCCGTTCTGACGAGGTAGATGCAACACATTCACCTTCCTTCCATCAGATCGAGGGCCTTGTTATTGATAAGAATGTTACGTTTGCAGATCTTAAGGGAACCCTTCAGGAGTTTGCAAAAGAGCTGTTCGGACCGGAGACAAAGACCAAATTCCGTCCGCATCATTTCCCGTTCACAGAGCCGAGCGCTGAGGTTGATGTTTCCTGCTTCAAATGCGGCGGAAAAGGCTGCCGTTTCTGTAAAGGTTCCGGCTGGATCGAAATCCTTGGCTGTGGTATGGTTCATCCGAATGTTCTCCGTATGTGCGGGATCGATCCGGATGAGTATACAGGATTTGCCTTTGGTGTAGGTCTGGAGCGTATCGCACTTCTGAAATATGAGATCGATGATATGCGTCTTCTCTATGAGAACGACAGCAGATTCCTGAAACAGTTCTAAAACAGTGAACACGGATCATGAGTATCCGTCTGACAGTAAATATAGAAAAAAGAAGGGACAACCAAAATGAATACTTCATTATCTTGGATTAAAACATATGTGCCGGATCTGGATGTAACGGCACAGGAATATACAGATGCCATGACCTTAACAGGCACAAAGGTAGAGGGCTTTACAGAGCTGGATGCAGATCTCGATAAGATCGTGATCGGCCAGATCGATAAGATCGAGAAACATCCGGATGCAGATAAGCTGATCATCTGCCAGGTAAATATCGGAACTGAGAGTGTGCAGATCGTAACAGGCGCTCCAAATGTAAAAGAAGGAGATAAGGTTCCGGTTGTTCTTGATGGCGGACGTGTTGCAGGCGGCCATGATGGAAAAATGACTCCCGGAGGGATCAAGATCAAAAAAGGCAAACTCCGTGGCGTTGAGTCCTTTGGTATGATGTGCTCTATCGAGGAACTTGGAAGCACCAGAGAAATGTATCCGGAAGCACCGGAATACGGAATCTATATTTTTCCTGAGGACGCAGTTGTGGGTGAGAGCGCTGTTAAGGCACTTGGCCTTGACGATGTGGTATTTGAGTATGAGATCACTTCCAACCGTGTAGACTGCTACGGTGTTCTTGGAATCGCAAGAGAGGCAGCAGCAACCTTCCAGAAGAAATTCTGCCCGCCGATTGTAGAGGTTAAGGAAAATGATGAGAAAGCTTCCGATTATGTAAAGGTTACTGTAGAGGATCCGGAGCTTTGCCCGCGTTACTGTGCAAGAGTTGTAAAAAATGTCAAGATTGGTCCGTCCCCGAAGTGGATGCAGAGATGTCTGGCTTCCAATGGAATCCGCCCGATCAACAACCTGGTTGATATCACAAACTATGTAATGGAAGAGTTTGGACAGCCAATGCATGCATATGATCTGGATACTATCGCAAATCAGGAGATCGTTGTACGCCGTGCAGGAAAAGATGAGAAATTCGTCACACTGGATGGCCAGGAGCGTATCATGGATGAGAACGTTCTGATGATCTGTGACGGTGAGAAGGCTGTCGGCATCGCGGGTATCATGGGTGGAGAGAATTCCATGATCACAGACGATGTAAAAACGGTTCTTTTTGAGGCGGCGTGCTTCGATGGAACCAGCATCCGTCTTTCTTCCAAGAGGATCGGACTTCGTACAGATGCATCCGGTAAATTTGAGAAGGGTCTTGACCCGAACAATGCACAGGCTGCAATTGACCGTGCATGCCAGCTGATGGAAGAGCTTGGTGCAGGTGAGGTTGTAGGCGGAATGGTTGATGTCTGCAGCGAGACAAGAGAGCCATCCAGAGTAAAATTTGAGCCTGAGAAGATCAACAAGCTTCTTGGAACCAGCCTTACAAAAGAAGAGATGATCGATTATCTTGGACGTGTAGAACTGGCTTATGATGAAAAAACAGACGAGATCGTTGCACCGACATTCCGTCAGGATATCCACTGTAATGCAGATGTTGCAGAGGAGGTTGCAAGATTCTATGGCTATGATAAGATCCCGATGACACTTCCTACAGGAGAGGCTACTACAGGTAAGCTGCCATTTAAGCTTCGTATCCAGGAGGTTGCAAGAGATATCGCAGAATACTGCGGATTCTCAGAGGGAATGTCCTATTCTTTCGAAAGCCCGAAGGTATTTGACAAGCTTTGTATTCCTGAGGACAGTGATCTTCGTAAAGTCATCACCATCAGCAATCCTCTTGGAGAGGACTACAGTATCATGCGTACAAGCACACTGAACGGTATGCTGGCATCCCTTTCCACAAACTATAACAGACGTAATAAAGATGTTCGTCTTTACGAGCTTGGAAATATCTATCTTCCGAAGTCCCTTCCGGTTACAGAGCTTCCGGATGAGCGTACCATGTTTACACTTGGAATGTACGGAAAAGGCGATTTCTTTGATATGAAGGGTGTATGCGAGGAGTTCTTCGAGAAGATCGGAATGAAGAAAAAGGTTACCTACGATCCAAACAGCGGAAAACCATTCCTTCATCCAGGAAGACAGGCTAACATGATCTACGAGGGTAAGGTAGTTGGATACTTAGGTGAGGTTCATCCGGCTGTTGCAGATAATTACTCTATCGGAGAAAAGGCATATATCGCAGTGATCGACATTCTGGATGTTCTGGAATTTGCTGGTTTCAACCACAAATATACAGGAATTGCCAAATATCCGGCTGTAACTCGTGACCTGAGCCTTGTAGTTCCCCATGCAGTTCTCGCAGGACAGATCGAGGAGATTTTTGATCAGAGAGGCGGAAATATTCTTGAGAGTTATCAGCTGTTCGATATCTACGAGGGCGCACAGATTGAGAAAGGTTTCAAATCCATGGCTTATTCTCTGGTATTCCGTGCCCATGACAAGACTCTTGGTGAAAACGAGATCTCCGCAGCAATGAAAAAGATCATGAATGGTCTTAACGGACTTGGAATCGAGCTGAGAAGCTGATGCTGATCTACATTGTAAGACATGGCCTGACTGAGTGGAATAAATTAAAAAAGCTTCAGGGCGCAGCGGATGTACCTCTTGCGAAGGAAGGGATCCTTCTTGCAGAAAAAACCGGAGAAGCTCTCCGTAATGTGAAGTTTGATATCTGTTTTACAAGTCCGCTCTCAAGGGCAAAACAGACGGCAGAATATGTTCTGGGGAAACGCGATGTTCCGATCATACCGGATAAGCGGATCCAGGAGATCGATTTTGGTGTGTTGGAGGGTGATCAGGTAAGAGATGCAGATGGCAATTATATCGATCCGCAGATCGAGACTTTTTTCCGTGCTCCGGTAAATTTTAAACGACCGGAAAAGGGCGAGGATATTTTTGATGTAATCGCCAGGACAAAGGATTTCTGGGATGAAATAACATCAGATCCGACTCTTGCGGATAAAACAATTCTTGTTGCCTCTCATGGATGTGCAGTCCGTGCTCTTCTTCAGAATGTAGATCCTGATCCGGAGAATTTCTGGAGAGGCTCCGTGCCGCCAAACTGCTGTGTTAATCTTGTGGAAGTAAAGAATGGAAAGACAACGCTTCTGGAAGAAGATAGAGTTTATGCATAGAAAATAATGAGAAACGCAGAATAACTGTAATGGCTGTTCTGCGTTTCTTTTTTTGCTTGTTTTTATTGGTGGAATTTCACAGGTTATGATTGACTAATTGAGATAAAATGAGATAAAATATATAAAAATAATGAATGATTCAGAAAAATAAAAGTTAAACTTTACTAATTATATAAAGATGCAGAATTGTGTTAGAATTATATGAAATCATTTAACCAAGTGCGGATTGCGAATATCCGCCTACGGATAGAGGATAATTACTGATAGTGATGTGATATATGGAATGGGGTGAGTATATGCAGTCATTAAATGAGACAAAAGCAGGGGAAAGCTACACGATCAAGTGGATGACCGGAATGCCGGAGACTATGGAACAGATCAGACAATATGATGTCAGTGAAGGAAAGACCGTACAGATCATAAGCAGGATACTTGGCGGAGTGATCGTAGGTGTTTGCGGACGCAGGATCCTGATCAGCGATGATGCAGCCTGCCGTATAAAAGTATAAATAAAAGTATAAATAGAAAAAAGACGAAAGGACAATTCTTTTGGCGAAGGAATTGTCCTTTCTGGTTGTTTTAGGGAAGATGTTATGATAGTATGGGAACAAAAGAGTAACTTTTTTCAAAAATAAAGACAGGGGAGGCATATTATGGGAAAAAAGTTTATGAATACAGTGCTGTTTCTGGCAGTAACAGTGGCCGCGGCAACCCTGACTGCTTATGTTGGAAAAGGCTCCGGGAATGTGTTGCTTTATAATTTTACATTTCTGGGACTTATGCTGATCATATATGCAGTGGGGCTTTTTGCAGGTTTATATCGGATGGATAACCTGTCAAGAGCACTGAAGCATGGCGCTGGTGAGATCACAGAGGTGTTTCAGCTTCCGGGAAGAGCCAGAAAAGAAGAGATTGGGCAGCTGCGAGGGATTTTCGGTGACCGCTATCTCGACAAAAAGATGGATGATTTTGTTGACAGCATCAGCAGAACGGAAGAAGGGATCGCTGAAGTAGAGGATTTTGTGAATATTGAGGATGTAGATGTACATATCCACAAGAGACTCCTTGAGATGGCTCCGGACATTTTTACAAGCCTTGGCATCCTTGGAACATTTATCGGTCTTGTGTGGGGACTTAAAAATTTCCAGCCCACAGATTATGAAGTGATGACAAGCTCGGTATCCGCTCTTGTAGATGGCATCAAAGTTGCGTTTCTGACTTCCATTTATGGAGTTGCACTTTCTGTTGTGTACACATTTGGGATGAAAAGCGGATATTCTGCGATGTCCCAGGCGATGCAGGATTTTCTGGATCGTTTTCACGCACTGGTGCTCCCTACTGCGGAGAATGAGTCCTGGAATCTCCTTGTTTCCAGCCAGAAGACGCAGACAGAAGCCATGAAACAGATGGCGGAACAGTTTTCTGTGCAGATGGCAGATAGCTTTGAGAAAGTGATCACACCTACTTTTCAGAAGATGAATGATTCTCTGGACGTTCTTACCGCATCTGTGACAAAAGGGCAGCAGGATGCGATCCGGGAGATCCTGGATACGTTTTTAAGCGAGATGCATGGTTCCTTTCAGATGCAGTTTGAAGATTTTAATGATGCTCTGGCAGAACTTAAGAAGGTGCAGAAGGAGAATACAGAATATACATCAGAATTGTACAAGACCATGAGCAGTCAGCTGAGTGAAACTTTTACGAAGCAGGAACGTGCCATGAAGGATGCCATTAAGGAAATCGATGAGATGCAGAGCAGTTATATGAAGACTGCAGACCGTATTATCCGGGATAATCAGATGATCCAGCAGCTGCAGAAACAGGATTACGAAAAGTTTGCCCGGCATATGCATGAAAATGAAAAAGAATCCGCAGATCTCTGGAAAAACTGCAATGCATCTATGCGCCAGTATGTGGACAGTGCTGCAGAAGGGATGAAAGCAGTTGCGGATTCCAATAGGATCAGCGAGGAGCTTCTTCGTGAAGATAAGAAGATGATCGAAGATTTTGAAGCCAGAGTGAAAGAATTTACCGAGAGCCAGAAGATGGTCAACAGTGTTCTGGATGAGGTGCGCAGGCTTCTTTCTGAGATCAAGACGGCAAAAAATAACCGTGATATCCATCTGATCGCCGGACAACCCTGGGGCTATGGAAGCAATGCCGGTATCCAGGAACTTAAGGATAAGCTGACGGGTCTGGAGGATCTTCTGGAAGGACAGGGTGCAAGACAGGAAGCGCTGCTGGATGAGATCGAGCGCAGTATCCGTGAGGCAACGAAGGCAGCACAGAAAAGCCGTTTTGGTTTATTTAAATAAGAGAGGAATTGTCAATGCGCAAAAAAAGAAAGCCGGAGGAGCATGGGTTTAATGTCTGGCGTTCTTATTCGGATATGATGGCAGGAGTTTTGCTGCTTTTTGTTCTGATCATGTGTGTGACACTTTTTCAGGCACAGAAGAGCTATCAGGACAGTCTGAAGGAACGGGATGAAAAAATCGCTCTTCAGGAAAAATATACAGAAGAGCTTCTGGAAAAACAGAATGCGCTGGATGAGCAGGCAGGAACATTAAAAAGCCAGGATGAGCAGATCAAGTCCAAGGACAAGCAGATCAAATCTCAGGATGAAGAATTGTCTTCTCTGGCGGAGAAGCTTGCCAAACAGCAGGAAACACTGGAGGCGCAGCAGAAGAAGCTGAAAGAACAGCAGAAAAAGCTGTCCTCTCAGAAAAAGAAGCTTTCCAGCCAGCAGGATACACTGAAAGAGCAGCAGTCTGCGCTGGATGAAAAAACAGAGCTTCTGGAAGAACAGCAGGAGAAGATCGACAA